>CAZTWO010000048.1:0-1110 GCA_964617965.1 uncultured Ruminococcus sp.
CTGTATATAGTAAATTTTGAGGTGTATTATGAAATTATCCAAAAGAGTGCTTTGTGTTTTTCTCGCAATGTCGCTTGCGTGTCTTGCGTCCTGCGGCAAAAGCGAAGAAGAGACCACAACCGAAGAAACAACCGAATATATATATGATTATTCGGACTCGGATTTATCGGGTGAAGTGTCCTCCGACGCACCGAGTGATGCTGTGACCGATGCACCCGTCACCGAGACGCAGACCGAGGCGCCGACAGCCGCTCCGACCGAAGCCGCAACTGCCGCTCCGACCGCTAACGCAACCGAGGCCGCCACACAGAAGCAAAGCACGAATACTTCAACCGATTATTCAAGCTATACCAAAGCACAGATTCTCAACACGCTTAAAACAGCTGTTAACAAAACAAAAGCGTATACCGGTGATATTACCGTTCATCATAAGGAATCATTCACGGACTTCAATGTATCAAATGTTTCCCCGGGCGGCGCACTTGCCGAGCAGGCATTCAGCTTTATAAAGGGGCTTGTCATTAAGCCTTCCGAAGAAGACTATAAGTTTTCGGGCGGCACTGCAACAACATCCGAAGGGGAGACCACACAGCTTCTTCTTCCTAAAGATGCACAGTTTACTCTCGGTGAAGAGGGCGTAAAATCCGCAACAATCGAACGCAAAAACAATCTTACGCATATAGTGCTTACACTCAATTCCGAGCAGGTGACATCATTAAGCGAAAAGCCGAAGTATAATTCATCCGCTATCGGTTATCTTGATCTGAACGGCTCGTTCAGCAAGATGAAAATAACCTCCATTACCATCAAATATCCGGGTTCTGTAATAGAAGCCTATATCCGTGATGACGGTTATGTTTCATCCGCTACCTATACCATTAACCTTGACTGCCACGGCGAAGCATCCTTCGGTGTCTTAAGCGGCAAAGCCGATTTCGGCGGAGCACAGACGGAAGTCTGGACGGTAAAATGGCAATGATAATGTAGAATGCATAATGTAGAATGCATAATGTCGGAAGGCACTGTGTGCCTTGAATTGTATTGCTTCGCGATAAGATTAATATACTTAAATGCAAGCTTAGCAAGTGAGAAGCAAACTTCATCTCACAA
>CAZTWO010000048.1:1210-13113 GCA_964617965.1 uncultured Ruminococcus sp.
GATTAATATACTTAAATGCAAGCTTAGCAAGTGAGAAGCAAACTTCATCTCACAATAAAAGATTGCCCATCAAGAATACAACAAAAAACGGACAGAGGAACCTGAAATCCCCTGCCCGTTAATTTTTATGTCTTAGTTGATAATCAAGGCACATAGTGTCTTCATTAATTTTCTGATACCGACCACTGGATACTGGCCACTGACAACTATTTCTTATTGCTAATTGTTTTGCGAAGCTATATAATCCAAGACACGCAGTGTCTTCCTTAGTCTCTGGCCACTGGCCACTGGATACTGACCACTTATCCCATTGCTAATTGCTAACTGCTAATTGCTAATTTACTCCGTGATTCCCTCCAGGAAATTCGTCTCTATAACGCTTCCGTCCTTCTTGACTCTGAACGTCTTAATCTGATTGTGCCCGAATTCGGTCGTGAAGTCCACACCGAAGCACTCGCATGTGATATGAGCCGTGGTGTCAATACCTCTTGTCTCATAAAAACGCATGATAAGTTCTTCCGAGCCGTCCTCGCACAGCTTGAACGCCGTCATGATGACATTGTCCTTGTCTACACTCAGATAGCTCTTTTTCTGCGGCAGTGTACCCTTATGGAAGCTCATCGGCACGGTCACCGGGCGAATGTTAAACTTGACAGCCTCATTTTCAATGTCGCTTGTCTCCGCTTCGCCTTCGCAGGTGTATACGCCGTACTCAAATTTCTGTATGCCTTCATCCGTAAAGTTGAAGTTTGCCGCCGGACGGTCGGAGTAGTGGTCGGCGGAGATAACGTTTCTTATAACCGTAAGTCTTAAATCATTGTCGGGGCAGTCATATGAATATTTTGAGTCGTTGACAAGTGCCAGTGTGTGCCTGCCGTTGTCTGTGAATGTTATCGCACCCCACTTGCCCGCAGGCTCTTCCTCGCCGTTTGTCGGACGCTTTATAAACGCCCCCGGGATTTCATAAGTGTTTATAAACTCCGTGCCCTTTACGGGGAAGCTCATTTTAAGCAGTGTAAAATTCTCCGTCCACAGCGCCTTGCACTTTACTCTCAGGGTCTTCTGCCCTTCGGCTAAAATAAAGTCCTGAGTAAGATACGAGTTGCCGAACGTGTGCTTTGTGCGGATAACCGCTCTTACGCCGCTGTCTTCAACAAGCTCAATTTTTTCGAGAGCCATTTCGCCCGCCTTTTTGTGGAAGGTGAAAACATTGTGTGCCCATGTGTCTGTCGCGCTGTCGCTTATAACGGTCGGAACTGCAATCGGCTTCTCGGGGGAGGCGTAGTCAACGCCCGAATTTTTGTCAAGCAGTGATATAATCGTGCCTGTGTGTTCATCGAACGATACCTTGAGATTTGCATTCTCCATTGTGTACCCGTGTGCCTTTATCTCGGTATTCGGTGTGCACATTTTTTCTCCGCACCGTGTCAGCCAAAATGTTGCGTAGCCCAGAGCCGGCACATGTGCCATAAACATGGTGTCAAGGTGAGAGTCGTTTGAACGTGACGAACGGACATTAGAGAATGTCACATTTTCGCCCTTGTCATTCTTTACCTCGCTGCTCGGATATAGCACTCTGACGGGGACATTTACGTCAAATGACAGCGGATTAAACACCGCAACGGGACGCGGAAAATCAACATCCGCATTATATCTGACCTCGCTTACGGGGTCGCTTACACCGTCAATCCATGTGTCAATTCGTCTTGTAATACGAAGGAAAGCTTCATTCTGTATTCTGTCCGAAATCGTCAGTGCATGCCCCATTGAGGCGTTTACATCGTCATACGCTTCCGAGATGGAACAGCCGCAGAGTATATCGTGGAACTGATTGAAGCAGACGTCCCGCCATGCCTCTTTGATGCATTTTGTTCTCGGCTTCATGCCGGCTGTCTTTGCGGAAACAGTGTTGAACGCCTCCGAAGCGTAAAGAGCGTTTTCAAGTGTTCTGTTCAGCTTCTTGACCATGCTTGTGGCGGAGTAACAGCCGCTCGCGTGATGCTGAAGGTCATCTGTCCATGTGGGCAGGTCAATTTTTTCGAGTGCAAGCTCTTCAAAGTATGCGTCGGGACTTGAGAACTTAAGCTCATGATAGCCTTCCTTGTGCATGCGGCTCATAAGATATTCTATGTTGCCTCTTGTGGGGCCGCCGCCGTGGTTGCCGACACCGTAGAAGAACATGAACCCGCTGTCGGTCTCCTTCATCAGTTCTTCTGTTGTGTCGAGATTGCGGTTAGTGTTTTTCTCGCCGTTTGTGCCGTAGCCGATTGTATGATAAATTTTGAATGTCGGGATTTTTGTTCCGTCACGGCTCTCCCACATGAAAATATTGGGAATATTCGGGTTTTCATGTGCACCGGGACGCATCATAACATACGCCGTCATGCCGCCCTGCTTTATAAGCTGAGGCAGCATTCCGCTGTGGCCGAACGAGTCCACATTGTATGCCGTATGGCAGATTCTGCCGAACTTTTCATAATAGTAAAGCTGTGAATAAAGAGCCTGACGCGCGAAGCTCTCTCCCGAAGGAATGTTGCAGTCGGGCTGAACCCACCAGCCGTTAACGGGAACCCAGCGTCCCTCATGCACTCTCTCGACAATCTCGGCGAACATATCGGGGTCTATTTCTTCAACCCACTTATAATACGATGCCGACGAGCATGTGAACACAAAATCGGGGTATTCGTTAAGTCTGTCCAAAGCGCTTCTGAAGGTCTGCAGAACCTCTCCGCAGCCCTCCTGCCAACGCCAAAGCCATATGGGGTCAAGATGAGCATTGCCTATAAGGTGTATTTTTGATTTTTCTGACATAATATTTTCCTCTCCTGCATCCGCTTTCCGCAGACGCTCTTAACATTATTTTAAACAACTCACAAATAATATACAATACATAATAATATAAAATTTTAACCATATAATTTGTTTATTTTGCCGAATTGCATGCAAAAAAAGAGTGCCGTAATCGGCACTCTAAGCAATTAACAATTAATAATTAACAATTAACAATTTCGGAAGACACTGCGTGTCTTGGATTATATTGCTTCGCAAAACCCGGGCTTTTTTCGTGTTGAATGGCTTTTGCTGTGTATTCTGAATTATGAGCCTCGTAGAAGGTGGACTTTTTTGCATTGCCGGACTTTGCCGTACCTGCGGATTGGAGCCCGCGTCAGAACAATGTCCGCTTGCTACGTCCCGTGCGAGACACGGAACATCCGCCGCTCCCTCTTAATTTTTGGTTGTCGGACCGCTGCCGCCGGTCCTCATTAGTCGCTACGCCAAAAATCATTCACCGGATGATTTTTGCCTGTTACTTGCTCCTTGCTCCTTGCTCCTTGCTCACTTTTTGTTAGACCACGTCGACGGCGACAGTGTTATAAGTATCGGGAAAATTTCAAGTCTCCCGAGCAGCATCGCAATCGACAGTATTACAGTCGAAAACTGCGAATAAATCGAGAAATTCTGTGTCGGACCTACCTTCGCAAGTCCCGGTCCTATGTTATTAAAGCACGATGCAAGCGCCGTGAAATTCGTCTCAAAATCATATCCGTCTATGCTTATCATCAGCAGAATCGAAAAGAAGCATATGGCGTAAATGCCTATATAGCTCATTGTGTTCGCAATAGTTGACTCGTCAAGCACCTTGCCCTCAAGCCGAAGCACACGAACGTTTCTCGGGTGCAGCATTCTGTTAAATTCTCTGCGGACGGTCTTGAACATTATCATAATTCTCGACACCTTTATGCCGCCGCCCGTCGAGCCTGCCGATGCGCCTATAAACATAAGAATTACAAGAATTGTTTTCGAGAATGTCGGCCACAGATCAAAGTCCGTTGTGGCGTAGCCCGTTGTTGTGATGACCGATGCCACCTGAAACGCCGACTGACGGATTGTTTCGCTCACCGTTGTATATGTCCCGTGAATATTTACCGCAATCGCCGCTGTGGATGCCGCGATAATGGCGAGATACGTCCACATTTCCGAGCTCTTAAGCGCCGTGCGGGCACGCTTTGCGAGAATAAGATAATATACATTGAAGTTTATGCCGAACAGTATCATAAATATCGTTATAACCCACTGTATATAGGGGCTGTAACCGGCAATGGAGTCGGCTTTTATGCCGAAACCGCCCGTGCCCGCAGTGCCGAACGCATGCAGAACAGACTCAAACAGCGGCATGCCGCCCGCTTTAAGCAGAACGATAAGCACTATCGTCATCGCTATATATATAATGTATAAAAGTCTTGATGTGTCCTTGGCTCTCGGAACCAGCTTGCCCACAATCGGACCGGGCATTTCCGCACGCATAATGTGCAGAGAACGGTCGGATATGTTCGTGAACATCATAACGAAAACAAGCACGCCCATGCCGCCTATCCAGTGCGTAAAGCTTCTCCAGAACAGCAGACTTTTGCTCATTGATTCAATGTCCGGCACAATCGATGCACCCGTTGTCGTAAATCCGCTCACCGTTTCAAAAAACGCATCTGTATAAAGCGGAATTTCACCCGACAGATAAAAGGGGAGTGCGCCTATAAGCGACGTAACAAGCCACGCCAGCGCCACTATCGCAAAGCCCTCTTTTGCGTATATGTCCTTGTTTTCGGTCTTGAATATCACACTCAGAAGCAGTCCGAGCGTTATAGACACGGCAATCGTTATTCCAAACGATTTTACTGCCGCTTCATTGTAATACAGCGCACACGCCGTCGGCAAAAGCAGTAGTACGGATACCGCTATCAGAATTCTGCCGACAGACCAAAACACCATTTTACGGTTCATAAAATTATCCTCCGAAAAAAAGTTATCTCAATATATCCGAGAGTTCCGTAAGATGCATCTCGTCCGCGATGACTATGACTCTGTCGTTTTCTTTGATTTCGTCGTCGCCCGTCGGAATGATAACTCTTTTGCCTCTGACTATGCCGCCGATAAGAGTATTCTTACGCATTTTAAGATCCTTAAGCGGCGTGTTCACACCCTGAAAATCACTTGTAACGGTAAATTCGACCGCTTCGGCACTGCCGTCCATAAGCTTATACAGTGTCTCCATCTTGCTTGTCGCGGTGTTGTCGAGCATTCTGACATAGCGTACGATTTCTTCAGTTATAAGATGTTTCGGCGACACAACGCTTTCAAGTCCTAATTTGTCCGCAATCTCCACAAGTGCGGTGCTGTTGACCTTTGCGACGATTTTCGGCACCTTCTGCGTCATGGCGGAAAACGAGAAAAGTATGTTCTCTTCGTCCATTCCCGTTAACGCCACAAAAGCGTCGGTGCTTGCTATGCCCTCTGCCTTAAGCAGATCAAGCTCCGCACCGTCACCGCATATAATCGGAATATTCGGAAGCAGAGTCGCCAGCTCCTCGCATTTATCGTAATTCTGCTCGATTATCTTTACGGACAGTCCCGCGCCGACAAGACGCTTTGCAAGATAATATGCCGTGCGTGAACCGCCAAGAAGCATTATGCTCTTTGTGTGCTTCTGCGTGAGACGCAATGCCTTAAGAAATTTCTGCGTCTCCTGCGGGGTTGCTGTGAAGCCTATCTTATCGCCGCTTTTAAGCATGAAATTGCCGTCGGGGATAAATACATCTCCGCCTCTCTGTACGGCACAGACAAGGAACGTGCATTTGAACTTGTTTCTGAGGTCGCACAGTTTTTCGCCGTCAAGCAGTGAATTCGGCTTGATTTTCATCTCCGTCATTTCGAAGTTGTTGCTCGAAAATGCTTCGATTTTTACGGATGACGGCAAATCGAGCATATTGAAAAGCTCTCTCGCAGTCAGCAAATCGGGGTTTATCGCCATTGACAGATTCAGCTTGTCGGCGATAAACGATTTCTCTTTTTCGTTGTATTCCGCTTTTCTTATTCTTGCGACGGTGTGCTTTGCGCCGAGCTGACGCGCGAAAAAGCAGCTGAGCATGTTAAGCTCGTCGGAATCGGTAACGGCTATAAAAATATCCGCATTCTCAACCTGAGCCTCGGTCAGCGTCTCGCATGACGCACAACTGCCCTCAACACTCTTAATGTCAAAGGTCGTCTGCACTTTTTCGAGTATGCTGCTTCTCGTGTCGATGACCGTAATGTCATGACCCTCGGCGATAAGACTTTCTACAAGAACCGTGCCGGTTTTTCCACATCCGGCTATAATAATGTCCATATAAAATCTCCTGAATAATATTTATAATATTCTAAACCGCATTATACACGCATTTTCAGAAAAATACTACATATTTTAAAAAAATTAGATAGGAAAAGTGGAAGGTTACCACACGGTTATATTGAAATTCTGTATTTTGTGTGGTAATATAGAGCTAAGGGTGAGAATAAATGCTTATTAATTCCGTAATTCAAAGGGAATCGATTCGCAACGAACAGATGATTAATCAATATGAATCTTTGCTTAAGGAACTGCCGAAAGGCTCCGTCGCATGCCGCAAAAACGGATATTGTTATCTCAGATACCGTGAAAACGGCAAGCTCTGCGATAAATATATCGGCAAGGATACAAAAACTGTCGATGCGATTCGCGAAAAACTGGCTTTGCGAAAGCATTACACGCAAATGCTGTCGGAGCTTAAAAAAGAACAGAAGGTTATCCGTAAAATAATGGAGGAGCTTGAATGATTATTTATCACGGAAGTACCGTTCCCGTTGAAAAGCCGATAATACGTGTCGGCAATTCATTACTTGATTTCGGAGCGGGATTTTATACGACAACATCCGAAGCTCAGGCAGAGCGTTGGGCGAGAATAAAAATGCGTCGTGAAAATAAAAGTGTCGGCTTTGTTTCGGTGTATGAATTTGATTTTGAGTCGGCACGGAATCACACGGAAATATTTCGCTTTGAAAAAGCCGATTTAAATTGGCTGCTGTTTGTCGTGAAAAACCGCCGAGGGGATGTGCCCGAAAAGATATATGACATGCACATAGGACCGGTGGCGGACGACAATGTATACTCCTCAATCCGTCTTTTTGAGACGGGTGTACTGGATGCAGAGGAAACGGTGAAACGTCTTAAAACGGAGGTTTTGCAGGATCAATGGACATTTCATACCGAGAAAATGCTTTCGTTTATTCGCTTTATCGGCTGCAAAGAAGTAAGACAGGAGGAATAATATGAGCCGTGAACAGTTTACCGCGATTTTGCCGTATATCTGTGCAGACCTTGCCGGCATGATTGCGGAAAAAGAAAATATACCCGAAAACGATGCAATAATGAAGTTGTATGATTCAATGCTTTACGCTTTTTTGGAACAGGAAAACACCAAGGTCTGGCAATACAGCACAGAAATGCTTTTCTCTCTTTTTGAACAGGAAGAAAAAACGGGACGAATAGACTTTCCGGATGTATGAGGTGAAAATTATGAGCAATGAACTTGCGTTTACGGTGTTCTGCCTTGAATGCTACAAAGAGCATAAATCCATGACAGGAAAGCAGACAGCGGACCTGTTTCGCAGATACGGTGTGTTTGATTATCTCAATGAATTTTATGATATTCTACACACAACCGGTTATCAGTATATAAACAATGATATTGATATTTATCTCAAATCCCGAAATGCCGAGATATAACAAATCTGTAAATTAACAAATCGACAACAAAAAAGATATTGTCATTTGAAAATTGTTATGATAGAATTAAAGTGAAGGTTTTTCAGTTTGATTTTATGCGATTGATTTATAATTGCGTTTTAGAATAATTTATTTGTTACTGCGGGTGATTTTAGTGAGAAACCTGAAAAAATTTACAAAAAAGGCGATTTGCATTGTGCTTGTCGCCGTCAGCCTGTTTTCAACAGCTGTTTTTGCCGATGCCAAAATTCTCGGCGATATCGACAATGACGGCAATATTACCGTTACGGACGCACGTCTGGCTCTTCGTGCGGCGGTAAAGCTTGATGAGCTCGATGACGAAAAACAGACACTTGCCGATATGGATTCAAACGGAAATGTAACGGTAGAGGATGCACGTTCAATCCTGCGAATTGCCGTTCAGCTTGATGAGTCGTTTGCAAGTATACTGTATGAACAGTCACATAAGCATTTATACTATGAATTTGAAGATATTCCCGAGTTTAATATCTCATATGCAAACTATATTTACAAAAATGCAAAAAAATGGTGTTGTTACTACAGTGTAAATGCCGTTCTGCGTCCGGCACTTAAGGCTGCGGGATATTCGCAGGCGGTCATTGATAGGGTGGCTCCCGTGTACTTTGATGCCGACCGTGTGCATAAGCTTGCCGAAAATTACGATGCGACCGACTCCAACAGCAGAACGATCAAGAATATGCTTGAAAAATACGGCAAGAAAATCGGTCTTATAGATACGACATGGAGTCTGTTTGTCCCGTCACTTCTTATGGATTACTATAACCGCACCCCCGATGTGTGTGAAGTGTATACGCTTCATCAGTATTATGATGATGTTATCGACGATGTTCTTATCGAGCGTTCCGAAAATGCCGATGAATATGTCCCAATGGTCGGTGATATGATATTCATGACAAATAAAACTTCAACTTATCACGACGGTATTCCCACCATTGACCATACCGCTCAGATAATAGAAGTGTATTCCGACGGCTCATTTCTTTGCACGGAAGGTTGCATTATGGATGCCGGATTCGACGGCGTATCTGTGGATGAAGTTGTGCCCAGAGTTCGTGAACGTACATATCATTACAATGCCGCAAAAGGAACATATACCTACGATTATAATCAGGATGTGATTTTTGTGCTGGCCGCAGTGCATCTTGATCTGAGCAGTAAGTATTAAACCGAATGCTCCCGGAACAGAAGGTAATAAGATTATGTCCGAAGCCACATTGAATGCCGCAAGACCGTCACAAAATGACAAAACAGTAGCGGTTCTTGCTTGGGATCCTGATTTTACAAAGGTTACTTCAGAAGAAGCAAAGAAAATCTCCGATGCCTAAAGCCACGCACTGACAACGAAGTATTGGTTTCTCGCCGAAAAATTCCCCATATCTTTGTCCGAAAGCCTCGCAAGGCGACAGCCTTGCTTCGTTTCCGTACTTCGATATGAAAAATTTTTCTTGGCTACGAAACTGCTATGCATTTCAAAACAAAAAATCAGAAAAAGTGCAAGGCAGAATTTGTTGAAAAAAAACAAATCCATTATACATTTAATTAATTGTCTTTGTTTTGAAACAATACTTCCTTATCAGCACGTGGCTAAACCAGCGGATTTGTTGATGAATCCGATATTGATTGGGATAATCTTTCCGATTTTAACTAACCGGAGAATTTTTCGGCGGTAAAGCCTGTCTGCTTAAAAATCAAATTCCTCCGGGAATTCCTCGGCAAATTTTTCGCATACTTTTTCAAAAATATCATCGTCGTCGATTGTGTTGTAGCATTCGTCGGCGATGTTTTCTTCATTAAGCTCCAGTATGAGCAGGTCACCCGTATCGACATCATAAAAAGCGTCGTATTCGGTGGAGTCAAGCACGGTCATTTCAATAAAATCAAACAGACCGCTGTCGCCGTTTTCGTCACTTAAAACCGTATAGCCGTCTTTTGTGCCAGTCTTTTTCAGAATCATAATAAAACCCGCCTTTTTAAGTTGTTATTGTGCAAACCTTGCACTTTGATTATAATCAAGGTATGTTTTATTGTCAATATTGTATGGGATTGACAAAAGGAATTATATCGGCTATAATACAGGGGCGGATGGGAAAATGTGTTTATGTCTCATTCCGACTCTGTAAGGACAAAGAAGTTCATCAGCAGGTTTTTGATATATGAATAACAGTGATAATTTAACCGGAAGCGTTTCCGATAACGGCGGCTTTGTTCCCAATAAGGGATTCAGACGTTATTCCGTTGTCAAGAGAATAATCGACATTATCTGTTCGATTCTGGCTCTTGCGGTCGGGGCGATTCCAATGCTCATTATTGCAATTATTGTAAAGGCGACATCCGACGGGAGTGTTATTTTCAGTCAGCCCCGTGTCGGCAGATACTCCAAGGAGTTCAAATGCCTTAAATTCCGCACCATGTATAAGCATGCGCCTTCATCGTGTGCCACAGCAAGTCTGCACGAGGCAGACAGTCTTATAACCCCCATCGGGCATATTCTTCGTAAGACGAGTCTTGACGAGCTGCCGCAGATTATTAATGTTCTCAAGGGCGAAATGAGCTTTATAGGTCCCCGTCCTCTTATTCCGGAGGAGGGTGATATTCACAAAGCGAGAGAAAAGGCGGGCATTTATATGCTTCGTCCCGGTATTTCCGGCTATGCACAGGTGCACGGACGCGATTTT
Organism: uncultured Ruminococcus sp.; assembly: GCA_964617965.1. GTDB lineage: Bacteria > Bacillota > Clostridia > Oscillospirales > Acutalibacteraceae > RUG806. The sequence goes on from CAZTWO010000048.1 coordinate 11,504, forward strand.
GTAAGTGCTCAGCAGAAGGTTGCACTTGACAGCTATTATCTGCATCATTTTTCACTCGGCACGGATATCCGTGTGTTCTTTGACACCATTAAGGGCGTTTTGGCGGCTAAGGATATTCACGAGGGCGAGGTTACGGATAAGACGCAGTCGGCGTGAAAGGACAGCTCTTTGAGGAAGATTGCAATTGGTAATTAGCAATTAGCAATTAGCAATTAGCAATGAAAAAAGTGGCCGGTATCCAGTGGTCAGTTGCTGAGGAAGACACTGTGTGTCTTGGATTATATGGATTCGCAAACGGTTGGCTGTAAAAAAAATATATATTGGAAAACAAAGGCTTTGCCGTGATTGCGGTAAGGCCTTATATTAAAGGAGAGACAGTGAATTGGAAAACGTAAAATTCTCTTTTGTAATGCCCGTTTACAATGTCGAAAAGCACCTTAAAACGGCGATTGAAAGCGTGCTGTCGCAGACCTATAAAAACTTTGAGCTTATTCTGGTGGATGACTGTTCGCCCGACAACTGCCCTGCAATATGCGACGAATACGCCGCAAAGTATGAAAATATAAAATGCATACATCATGAAAAAAACCAAGGTTTAAGCACGGCGAGAAACACCGGACTTGCGGCTGTCACGGGGGATTATGTTACATTTACGGATTCCGATGATTATATAGATTCCGATATGCTCGAAAGCGTTGCTGCCTCTCTTAACGAAAATGCGGCGGACAGCGTTATTTTCGGCGTAAAAGAGGAGTATTTCAATAAAGACAATGTCCTGTCCAAAACATATGAATTGAAATACGGTGAGGAAATGCGTATTTCGTCCGTTGACGATTTAAGACAGGAGCTTATAAAACTTGAAGAAAAGACCTTTCTGGGCTATGCGTGGAACAAGTTCTATAAGGTTGACATAATAAAAAAGAATAATCTTTCGTTTGAAAAGGTTACTCTTATTGAGGATATAATTTTCAATCTGAGATTTTTTGAGAATGCCGCGTCCCTCAATATTCTTAACACAACACCGTACCACTATATGAAGCGGATTGACGGCAGTCTGACAAATAAGTTCGTCAAAGACTATTATGCCCTTCATTATCGCAGAGTGTCCGAAATTCTGACGCTCTACAAAAAATGGGATATGTGTACGGACGACATAAAGAGAACGCTCGGAAACATCTATGCAAGATATATCTATTCCGCTCTTCAGAGAAACTGTGACAGCCGTTCCGGAATGACAAACGCACAGCGTAAAGAATTCTTAAAGTCGGTTTTCGATGATGAAATGTTTAAGGAGCTGTCGCCTTTTATTTCCGTCGGCGGCTATGCGGGTGTGCTCTATAACTGCCTTAAGAATAAAAAAACGGGACTTTGCCTTATGTTCGGCAAGGTGATTTATATTGTAAAAGAAAAACTGCCGACGGTGTTTGCCGCGGCAAAGCAGGCGAGGAAGTAGAGAAATTAGCAATTAGAAATGAGCAATTAGCAATGGGGCGAGGAGCATTAGCGACGAGCCACAAGGCCCGAGCAAGGCGAGGGCACAGACGCGAGGAGCGTTAGCGACGAGCGTAACGCCGAGCGAAGCGAGGCGTAAGCCCGAGGCGGGCGGTGTG
>CAZTWO010000049.1:0-12829 GCA_964617965.1 uncultured Ruminococcus sp.
CCAAGACACGCAGTGTCTTCCGACATTATGCATTATGCATTCTACATTCTGCATTGTTTTCGTTTTGCCGCACGACTTTCCGTAAGATGAAATATGGAGGTTTTTTATGGAATACAACATCGACAACGACATCAGACAGATTCGACGTGAGCTTATAGCCCTTGCGGACTTTTCGTATGCCGCATTTCAGGCGAGACTTATTCCCGATGTTCCCGCCGACAAAATAATCGGCGTACGCACACCGGCACTCAGAAAATACACGCAGAGAATAAAGCACACGCATTTTGCCGACAGCTTTCTGTCCACTCTGCCGCACGAATACTATGACGAGAACAATCTTCACGGATTCCTGCTTGAGGACATAAAAAATCCCGATGTTCTTATTGAGGAACTTGACAGATTTCTGCCGCATATCGACAACTGGGCTACGTGTGACTCAATCCGTCCGCAGATTATAAAAAAATATCCCGAAAAGTTTCTGCCGAAAATTTACGAGTGGATGGACTCCGACCATACCTACACCGTACGCTATGCCATAGGGCTTCTAAACTCCTTCTATCTTGACACCGAGTATGCCGACGAAGCAATGGAAGCCGTATCAAATAAATGCTGTGACAGATATTATGTCAACATGATGATTGCGTGGTTTTTCTCGACTGCACTGACAAAGAACTACTCTTCCGCCGTTAAGTATCTTGAAGACAGGCAGCTGACACCGTGGGTTCACAACAAGACGATACAGAAGGCAAATGACAGTCTTCAGATGCTGACAGCAAAAAAAGAATATCTCAGTTCTCTTAAAATCGCATTGACAGACTGATAATATTATTGTAGAATAGAACCATAAAATTACTCTTCGGAGGCGTAATTATGGGTAAAAATCTACAAAACAAAAGTCGAAGCGGCTTTTCCATGTGGCTTCTTATATGGGGCCTCGGTCTTGCGGGGCAGCTCTGCTGGAACATCGAAAATCAGTGGTTCAACACATTTGTCTACGCAAAAATCGCCAAAGACCCCAAAATCATAACGGGCATGCTTATCTGCTCGGCGGCGGCAACGACCTTTGCGACATTCTTTTTCGGAGCCGTTGCGGACAGAACAGGCAAACGCCGCACGCTTATTTCAATAGGCTATATTCTGTGGGGCATTTTTACGATAGCATTCGGGCTTACTCAGTTTATAAGCAAAGACCAATATACACTTATAGCGGTGTCCGTTGTGCTTGCCGATACGGTTATGAGCTTCTTCGGCTCGATGGGCAATGACGCGGGCTTCAACACATGGACAAACGATGTCATGACCGAAAAAAACCGCGGCGGCATAGGTGCGGCACTTGCGACACAGCCTGTGCTCGGAACAATTCTCGGCACTGTCATAGGCGGTCAGCTTGTCGGCTCGGATGACAACTATATGCGTCTGTTCGTTGTAATGGGCATATTTGTAATTATATTCGGCTTTATTTCAATGTTCGCGCTAAACAAAAACGACGATGTCGAGCCGTCGGTCAGAGGCACATTCTGGCGGCAGTTTGCAAGCGTATTCAACTTCAAAAAGTTCTTCGCACAGAAGGAGCTTGTGCTTGTAAATGTCGGTGTCGCTCTGTTCTTTATAGGATTTAACGTATATTTCGCCTACATGGGCAACTATATTATATACTATCTCGGCTACACAGCCGACCAGATGGGCATAATAGAGGCAGTGCCGCTTGTGCTTGCCATGCTCATGGCAATTCCGATTGGCATACTCATAAACAAGAATAAACATCCGTATCTTGCACTTGCTTCCGTCATAACAAACATAATAGGGCTTATTATTCTGTTCCCGATTAAGGCGGAGGACGTAGATACAACATCGCTTTTCAATCTGAGAATATGGCTCGGAATATTTATTGTCGGTGTCGGATATGTCGGCATTCTGCAGACAACAAAGGTCTGGACAAAGCAGCTCTACCCCAAAAACGCCAAGGGTCAGTTTGAAGGCATATGGATACTTTTCTTTGTGCTCATACCGATGATTGGCGGCTCGCTTATCGGTCAGGCGGTTGTCAGCAACAAGGGTGCGACGTTCATAAACGAGACAAGCGGTCAGACGGAGTATATCCCCACGGGCAACATATTCCTTGTCGGCGCGATTATAATAGCGTTGTCCGCAATTCCGTTTATTCTCACGGCGAAGCACCACAGACAGCGTGTTCTGAACGAAAAAACGGAGGCATAACAAATGAAAATTGCCGACGAAAATATCATAAATCTGATAAGTTCGTCGGCACTTAATAATGTCGATTGCTTTATTACGCCCGACAGCTCCCCCACTGCCAATGAGCTTCTGACGGCGGCTGAGGCGATTGACGGAAAAACTGCAATAATAATTCCCGGGAAACTCAGTCTCTCGGGGATTTTTTCGTCTGTCGATGACGATTACGGCACAAAGGAAGAATTTAACAAAAAAGTGTCATTCTGCCCGTCGCATTTTTTATCGAGCCCTGAAATGTGGCAAGAGTTCGACAAAAACAATATAAATCATTTTATGATAACAAGTGCCGAGCTTATAAAACGGACAGAATACGGCTTTTCGAGGGACTTAAAACGCTTTTACGACCTGAGGGCGAGTGTCAGAAATCACATAAATCTGACTGCTATTTTCTCCTGTGCGGCTTTTTTAAACGAAGAAAAAACTGTGTCGCTTTTCGGCGGCAATGAGGCAATTGCAGTCGGGTCTTTCATGCCGAAACTAAACGGACTTAAGTCAAGAGATTTTAACGCAAAGCTTATGTTTGTCGAAAACAGACTGAAAATGATTTCAAGAGGTGCGGTTATCTGCTCCACAAGGCGTGAAGCGAAGATTGTATCCGATTTTCTCAGGCGGAAAAATATTCAGAACATACTTTTTCACGGCGGAATTGACGACAGAAAGAAAAAACAGTCGCTGATTTATCTGTCGGAGGGTGAACCCATTCACATTGTCGCGACAAAAAGCATTTTTAAGTTCGCACCGTTTTTGCCGGATTATGATGTTCTGTGCTTCGGTCTGCCGTACTCCGTATCGCACGCCGCCCGCATTCTGTCACTGACGCACGGCAAATCGGACACGCTTGACTGCATTTTCACCCCGGATGATATTTCTCTCATGCAGCGGCTGAGCATCGGCTACGCAAAAGAAAGCTGCCCCGAGCACGCCGACCTCTTTGCGGCATACAGGGCAAAGGCACTGGCGGAAGTGATAAGGCTCATTATCGGGTAAAGGGCTATTTATAATTATTTTCCGAAAGAGGTTATTACATCCAATTTCTATCAGCAGCAGACCATTGATTGAAATAGTTTTTGTTCTCCGTCGCAGACTCAAACGGTTTCGCCAAAAATATATTTATTATGTTCAGCACAACACTGAAATTGTCGGTCTTTGTATTGATTTTACAAACAAATGCTTTCCATTTCTTTTGCATTTCCGCATCTTCGGCAAAGGCAATCATCTGTTTAAATTGTTCAACAGTAAAGCAGTGTCCGCGATTTTCAAATGTTCTTCTTAATGCCTCTGTTAATGTTTTGCCGTCAAAATCAAATTTGTTCGCAAGATAATAAATATCGTAGTAATCTTTCATCCTACTTGAAAAATCCATAAGGTCTAATATCGCATCGAGTTTCTCTGCAATGGTTGTCTCAAGTGAGTATGTATTTACTGTCGGAACATCAAAATCGGAAAGCTGTGTCGGAATTTTTCGCTTTTCATACTTTGGCACAATAACATCACCCACTCCAAAATCAATATCGAAAGGAGTTCGGGTATTTTTGATGTATGCAACAAGAGATGCACTGATTCCGGCGTATTTCTTTGTGACAGAAATGGGTGAAACACTTTTAATTTCAAATGCAATAAAGTCATTTCCTGTATCCATTTCTATAATTTCATTAAGAATTGCACGAAGTTTTTCAGGCGTATTGGGTAATTTTCTCAGGAGAAAATCAACATCAACTGTAACTCTGCTGTCAAAATTCGTTATTGAATAGATAAACAATCCACCTTTAAGCACAAAATTATCGGCATAGTTTGAATTTTGCAATCGGCGTAAAAATTCTTCTTGACAAAACAGTTGCATACACAACTGATAGCTTCGCCCTGTTTCTTTTGCTTTATTTTTTAGCCTTGTAAGTACGGATGCGGCAATATCAGTCATTCAGCAACACATCCATGACACTCATCATTTTTGTATATACATGCATTTCTTTCGCATATTTTGAAAGATTCAGAAGATTCTTTTTATCATCCGAAGCATATGCATTAAGCGCCTTATTAAATGTTTCGCTGTCAAGTTTTGTTCGATACTTGAAACAGTCACAAACAGTCCTTTCACGGTCATAAACAGAGATTGTTACACCGTTAAAATCACCTGCAGTTTTACCAAGCTCAACCATATTTTTCTGAACATAATATGCCCTGACAGGCACTTCTTTGATATTTGAGATTTGATTTCTGTAGGTCCGAGGAACCGCTACCGACCATTTTCTTGGAGAAAAATCACTGTACCCATAATAAAACAAAGCCGATTCAACACAAATTACTCCAAAAGGCAACAGCTTTAATATCAGCTGTTCTTCACTGACATTATAATTATCCGGAAGTTGATAAAAACCTTTTCGTATTCTTTCAATAACTCCGTCTTTGCACAGTTTGGCAATATCATAATTTGTAAGACCGGCATTTTTGAAATCCGAAGTTTTTGCAATTGTGCCGCAATTTTCAAAAACATTTTTTGCAATTTTTTCTTTAAACAACTGTTCACCAACTTTCTGCGTACAGTTAATAAAATTTGTACGCAGATTTATTATATCAGTATTTTTAAGAAAATACAATATATTTTAAAAAGTCGAGCAGCATAATAAGCTTGGGGTTATCCCATACAAAAAACAAATAAATACCTCACGATAATACTGTTACGACAAATTAAATTATCACTTAAATGACATTCGGCGGAGAAGCTTATTGCCTCCCCGCCGATTTGTTTTTATGATTCCGATTTTTTCTTTTTTCTGTTCCTGATAATAACAACTGTCAAAGCGACAAGCGAAGCTATAAACAAGACTGTCAGCAGAACATTGAAAACATATTCCGTCTGCATCGACGATACCACAATATCGGCACCGGGGTCGCCCGCTTTTCTTTCGCTGTTCGCCGGTGCGAGAAGGCACATTGAAAAGTTGCCGCTCGATTTCTTGAACATCGGGCTCTCGCAATAGTATGAAAACATTCCCTGCTCGACACGGGCCAGATCGGTGTATGATGAAATCGTCTTTACAGCAGTGTCTCCGGAATAAACATTTTCGGAATAAAATCCGTCTTCACCTTTTACAAAGCTCTTATTACTGTACCCGACATTTACCATGACTTCTCCCGGGTATAAAGATAAAGTCTTGCCGTATGACATATAAACACAGACCATTTTGCCGATATATTTATCATTATCGGTATCCGTAATATCAAATGTAATTACCGTCAGATCGGAAGTCTTTGACGGAGAGTAAGAAGCCTCCTGTATCGACATATTTTCTATTTTATTGTTACCGACAACGGAAGCCAGCTTTTTTATTGAGTCTTCGCTGATTAAAGAGAACATATCCTGCGGAAAATCATTTTCGGCAAGCTTCTGAGCCGCATCACAAACCTCGGCATCGGGTTCATAACCGAAAGCGGATGTGTCAAGCTCAAACGCAAAAGAATTAAAGGTAAATAAAAGAACAAAAATTGTAGCGGTCAGAAATATCGATACCGGTTTTCTGGTTTTCATTTAATTCACCTCAATTCATTCAAAAGAAAAATACAAGCTGTTTGATGCGGATAGGTAATCACATCCTCGATCCCAAGAAACACTAATTCCAAAATCATTGGTTGAAAAACCCAACCCGGTTATCGGCAAATAAGAATGGACATACTCAACATTCAGTTCACTTGAAAAACCATTGCCCTTAACAATAGAGCGTCGTGGTTCAAGCAAAATTATCATTGCTCCACCAACATACTTTTTTAATGCCTTTAAGTCTGTGTAATGTCCCAAACCACCTTGTGAAGCCATTGCCAAAGTATTATATTCTTTATACACAGTCCATTCATCCGAAGAATTAGATCTATAAACATCCTGTGCGTAAAAGGCAACGCCGGAATCATCCGATGATTTTATGAAATATGTGGAATCCCAATTCAAACTAATGGCATCTTTACCACGATATACAGGTTTGTTTGCTGCCCACTCCCATGAAATCGCAACAAGCACACTTGTTATCTTATTTCCTTTATTGGGACAAATATATGATTTTGTTATCGTTAGACTTAGAGAACTGGCAGATATATTGCCTCTTTGCAATGAGTTCCCCGGCAAATAATACGTAGAAGACTTAACCTTTGCTACATTTCCGCTTCCGATCATTTCAGCTATCTTCTGACGTGCAGAGGCACTAAATCCTGTGTAATATTCCTCGTATGTTCCGGCGTCAGAACTTGCAATTGAGTTACTTGCTGTGTTTTCCTGTGCAAACACAGGTACAGAAAAAGCAAAGAGAAGACAAAAACTCAGAAAACAAGATATTGCTTTTTTCATATCAATTATCCTTTCTTGCTGAATTAGATTAAGCTACCTTTGTAATAAAAATTCACAAATCAAATTTTTAGAATATCATTGGTATCACTCCTGACAGATTTTGGTTAAATACAGCGAACCGATTCCCGTCAATAAAAATTCAATCAAGCCTAACACCTTTCATTGCAGCACTTCTATTGTTGCAGAATCGAATTATTTACATTTTGTTCACAATTTCATTTTAACAAAAAAATAATATAGTGTCAACACTTTTTACTATTTTTTGGGATATTTTTTTTGATTTATATTAACTTTTTATAAAAATCATTCTATCAGACAAAATTTAAAATATCATTATTTCCACAAGTTCATCAACACATCCCTCGCCTTCTGTTGTTTGTTCAACAATAAAAAAAACGAAGAGAACCTCGGCTGAAGCTCTCTTCGGATTATTTTTATTCTGTTTTATCAGTCAACGTCGTAGTCTTCCATCTTGGACTCTTCGATAACCTTCTGAGCAACGGGTGCGGGTGCTTCCTCGTATCTTGCAAACTCAAGTGAGAAGTAGCCTCTGCCGGCTGTTACGGAACGAAGAGTAATTGCGAAGTCGCCCATTTCTGCCATGGGAACTTCCGCTTCGAGAAGCTGCATTTTGGGCTTATCTGCGGGGCCCATACCGAGAACTCTGCCGCGGCGTTTTGTAATGTCGCCCATTATGTCGCCGAGGTTGTCATCGGGCATATACGCCTTAAGTGTGCCGATAGGCTCAAGGATAGCGGGGTTAGCGGTGTCTTTAAGCTGCTTGAACGCAAGGGAAGCCGCAGTCTTGAACGCCATTTCGGAGGAGTCAACCGGATGATATGATCCATCATAAAGAACAGCCTTGATGCCGACAACGGGATAGCCCGCTACGATACCTCTCTGAACACAGTCTCTGAGGCCCTTTTCAACTGCCGGGAAGAAGTTCTTGGGAACGGAGCCGCCGACAACTTCTTCGGCAAATTCGAGATCGCCTTCGCCGTTGGGCTCGAAACGAATCCATACATCACCGAACTGACCGTGACCGCCGGACTGCTTCTTGTGTCTGCCGTGAATCTGAACGGTCTTTTTGATTGTCTCTCTGTATGCCACTCTGGGAATTGAAAGGTCGATTTCAACGCCGAACTTGGCTTTGAGCTTGTTTACGATGAGGTCAAGGTGCTGTTCGCCGAGACCGGACAGAATCTGCTCTCTTGTTTCATCGTTTGTATAATATCTGATTGAAGGATCTTCGTGAGAAAGCTTCTTAAGACCCATTGCAACCTTTTCTTCCTCGCCCTTTTTCTTGACGTTGATGGCTCTTGAAAGGCAGGGTTCGGGGAATACGGGACCGGCAAGCTGAAGCGGATTCTTCTCTGCGCTTATTGTGTCGCCCGTCTTGAAGTTTTCGAGCTTTGTGATAACGGCGATGTCGCCTGCGACGATTTCGGTTGTATCCTCGGTTTTGCCGCCCTTGGGAATAACCATTTTGCCTATTCTCTGAGTGGCGCCTGTACGTGTGCAGAAGCAGGGTGTGTCGCCTGTGATTTTGCCGGAAGCGACTTTGATATAGCTCATCTTACCGACATAGGGGTCGGCAACGGTCTTGAAGCAGACAGCTGCAAGCGGTCCGTTGGAGTCGCACTTAAGTTCAACCTCTTCTCCGTCGGCATTTGTCGCCGTTTCGGGACGCATAACGGGCGAGGGAGCAAGCTTTGTAATACCGTTGAGAACAAGGTCAACAGCCTCTACATTATAGCCGGAGCAGGCGTATACGGGCATAACCGTGCCGTCTGCAACGCCCTTTGAAAGAGCGGCGACTATCTCGTCGTGAGTGAACTCTTCACCCTCAAAGAATTTTTCCATAAGCTCGTCATCGGCTGTCGCGACGGACTCTGTGAATGCCTCGTGGATAGCGTCGATTTTTGCGTCGGACGGTACGGGAACTTCTGTTGCCTTGCCGCCGGCATACTTGAACGCCTTATTCTGAAGGAAGTTGACATAGCACTCGACCTTGTCGCCGTTCATATAGGGGATAACGATGGGGCAGACAGCCGTGCCGTACTCTTCTTTGAGAGCGTCAACTGTCTTATAGAAATCCGCGTGCTCTGCGTCACAACGGGTAACGATTATATATTTTGCCATTCCGCGAGCCTCAGCTGCGTCGTGTGCTTTCTCCGCACCGACATCAACGCCGGAGCCTGCCTGAAGGACGATGAGAACGGAATCGGCGGCTCTGATGCCTTCTGCCATACCTGCGGCGAAGTCGAACAGACCGGGAGTGTCGATTATATTGATTTTTCTGTCACGCCACTCAACGGGGCAGACAGCGGATGCGACGGAATTGTGACGGCGTTTTTCTTCCGCGTCAAAGTCCATAACGGTGTTGCCGTCAGCTACTCTGCCGAGACGATCGCTCGCACCGGCAAGATTTATCATTGCTTCCGCAAGAGTTGTTTTGCCTCTGCCGCCGTGACCGGCAAGACATATATTTCTAATGTTTTCTGCACTGTAAGCTTTCAATTAAATAACCTCCTGTTTTTTGTATAATGAAAACTGCTCTAAAATCGATATAAAAATCAGTCAATCTGTAACTCTTCACAGATTTTTTTTAACAGTACAAGAAAAAGTATAACATATTACCAAATACATTGCAATACCCATTTTGACTTTTTATACAAAAATTTTCACTGTTTGGACTGACTTTTTGTTTGACAGCATTACTTGCATTGTGCTAAAATAGTAATATATATTGTTTCTTTAAAGAAGCTTGTGCAGCATCCGCAAGCTGTTCACAAAAGCCGTGCACGCACAATGCACAATGTATAATTCATAATGCAGAATGCATAATGTCGGAAGTCCTGCGGACTTGGATTATAAAGCTTCGCGGGAGATAAGTCTTATCGTGAAAATCGGTTTTAAATTTTGCAAAGCCATATAAATCCAAGACACGCAGTGTCTTCCAAAATTGCTAATTGCTAATTTCTAATTGCTAATTAAGTAATGTCACTGCTCCTTGCTCCTTGCTCCTTTTTTTCCCCCCCCTATTTATAATCGTCCGAAAGAGGTGAATACAATGTCTGCCGCAGATAAAATCAAAGACGCTGTGGGAATTGAAGGCAACGTTAAAGAATTTATTACCCCGATGATAAATTACACCTGTGTAAATATTACACTGGGCGGTGCCGGATATCCCATAAACCTTTATCATCAGCAGTACCTTAACTTTGTCGAGGGCCTGAGCACCGCGCTGTCGGGCACGCTGTCAATGATAAACGGCGTTATAGACGCAATTTCGGATGTCGCGATGGGCATTATAACCGACCGCACACGTTCAAAATACGGCAAGCACAGAATTTATGTTCTGCTCGGTGCTGTCCCGTTCTTTATATCATATATAATGAAATGGTGCTCGTTCGGCGTGTCGTCAACCGGCAATTCATCGGCAATTTTCGCATACTATCTCTTTACGGCAATTCTGTATTCGACTTCATATACAATAATGAGTGTGCCGCACGTCGCCATGCTGCCGACAATCGAGCCGCACTATTTCAGGCGGACGCAGTACAAAATTGTGGAATACGCCTTCAACTCCGTCGGGCAGCTCTCTTCATTTATATTTATGGGTCTTGTTCTCGGCGGCGTAAATATGGACAACCCCTCCCCTGCCGACAGACAGAAATATATGTTCTGCGGAATAATTTTAGGGCTGTGGTTCTTGTGGAGTCCGATTGTTAACTTCTTTAAGTGCAAAGAGCCGTCGTCACTGAACGAGCATTTTGAGCCGTTCGATTCAAAATATCTTTTACACGAATATTCACTTGTGTTCAAAAACAGAGCCTTCAGACAGTATTTTCTGATTGCGATGTTCAACTCGTTCCGTTCGAGCTTTTATCAGTACGCAGACCAGTATTTCATGATAAGCATAGCGAACAAATACTCGCACTTTAATGTGCTCAATGCCGTTGCGGGTGTCGCCGAATTTATGGGTTCACCCGCAAACTACTTCCTGAACAGATATTTCGGCAAGCGTATTTCGGGCACACTGTTCACACCCATAATGGTAGCGGGACTTGCGATATATGCATTTATAAAAGAAAAAACGCCGGTCGGATTTCTGTATTTAGCGGCAATTCTGTACAATTTCGGATTTTCCGGTCCGACATTCGCAGTTGAGACAATTCAGCCGGATATCACAGACGTTGACGAGCTTATCACCGGACGCAGACGTGAGGGCACAATTTCAACATTCCGTTCATTCGTCACAAAGACGCTCAACAGTTTCATGACGGGCATTTTGGGCTTTATGCTCAAGTTCTTCGGCTACGACGTAAAAAAGCCCGCACCGGCACAGCAGTCGGCGAAGACAATTTTCGGAATAAGACTTATTTTTACATATCTGCCGCTTCTGTTCGGCGTGCTGACATGGATTCTCGTAACAAAATTCAAGATGGAGAAAAAAGATCACGAGGAAATTCAGCGTGTCATAAAAGAAAAGCACGAACGCGGCGAATGTGAAATTACCGAAGAAGAAAAAGAACGCCTTGAACAGATTTCGGGCGTAAAGTGGGAAAATATGTGGATTGGTTCTCCCGTTACGGAGAAAAATTAAGGAGGCGAAAACAATGCAGGTCGGCGAATCGGGAGAGATGTATCTCGAAACCATACTGTTATTATCAAAAAAAGGTTCGGTCAGAAGTCTTGACATAGCCGAATACATGGGCTTTTCAAAGCCGAGCGTATCAAGAGCCGTCGGCATTCTGAAAGAGAGCAACTATATCTTAGTTGACAGGTCGGGTTATATTACCCTGACGGACGAGGGTCGTGAGAGGGCGACAAAAATTTACGAACGCCACACGGTGCTGTCAACATTTTTGGAGAGCCTCGGCGTTGACAAAGCGACAGCGGCAGAGGATGCCTGCAAGATGGAGCATATAATAAGCGACGTGTCGTTTAATGCGATAAAACAGAAGCTGGCGGAGAAGAAATAAACCAAAATTCAGTCAACAAACAAAGCCGCACGGGAGGAACACCCCCAAGCGGCTTTTGTTTTGCGTCTATGCTTCAAGAACTGCAATTCGAGAAGCGATTAAATTTTCGAGTAAGCTTTTTATGTCATTGGGAAATATAACAAAAGACATCGAACACACTGCGATATGCGTCACTCATTTTTATCCATCCTTCCCGGGACTGCCTGCATACCGAACATTGCGAGTGCCTGATTTACCTTGTCCATTCTGACGGTTTCTTTTCCCTGTTCAAGTTCACGAACAAAGCGAAGCCCCAGGCCGGAACGAATGGCAAATTCCTCCTGCGTTAACCCTGCTTCTTTTCTTTTTTGTTTGATAAATGAAGAAATCCGGTTCATGGATTAATTGTACACCCGATAGGGTATAATGTCAAGCGTCATGCAAACTTTTATACCCGACAGGGTGTAAATTAACAGAAATGCAGATTAAATACACCCGATAAGGTATAAACAGCATACCGACGACATCAACGAACCAAACCACAATCAAATTATGTCAATGAAAAATATTGACAGTGTATTTTATTTAGTGTATAATAAAGCCGAAGAGACGAACCGAAACAGTAAGCGGTTACGCCCCTCAAAAAACAATCGGTCTTAAAGAAAAAAACCGCTAAGTTTCGAGGCTGTGGCGGTTTTTTCTTTTCTCGCTTATCTTTTCGCAATCATTGAGATGATGCTTAAAGCGATATCTATGCAGGTAACAGCAATCGAGATTATCGTAATGATTTCGTCTATTGTCAGTTCGCACATAGCAACACCCCCTTCTGAGGGTGCAAAATTGTAACCGCCTACCGTTTATGTGTCGGATCGCCTTTCGGCAAGGTTTATTTTATATGATAATTTGAATGGTGTCAACAGAAAATCTTGACAGTGCATTTTCTTTAGTGTATAATAAAGCCGAAGAGACGAACCGAAACAGTAAGCGGTTACGCCCCTCAAAAAAAGCGAAATTAAAGAAATAAACCGCTAAGTTTGGGACTTGGGGCGGTTTTTTCTTTTCTCGCTTACTTCTTCGCAATTATTGAGATGATGCTTAAAGCGATATGTAAACTATTTTTTTGAATTTGCATTTGCAATAAAAAACTAACAATATTCACACCGAAAATTTATAAAAATCTAAAGTCGACTTTATATTTTCATAAAAAACCGGGATTTATTGAAGATGCATCAAACGAGAGACAAAACAGCACCCTTGACATTCGGTCGGCATACCG
>CAZTWO010000050.1:0-12801 GCA_964617965.1 uncultured Ruminococcus sp.
TTAGCAATTAGCAATGGCATAAGGGGCCGGGTGTCAGGGGCCGGGGGCCGGGGTTACATAACTGACAATTTCGGAAGGCACAAAGTACCTTGGATTTGTACGGCTTCGCATTGGACGCAGCAGACTCTGCTCTCCACACTCCAAACTCCACACTTTCAGCAGCCTTTGGGCAGATCATTGCATAATTGAAAAATGCACAAATTCGGATGAGATAAAAAGATGCTTGAACCGTTTGACGCTTCAAAAAGCTATCACAAGTCAATAATCGGCACCACAGCCGCGGGGGAAACTCTGCGGCTTCGTGTGCTGCTCCCGAGAAATTTCGGCGTTACTCATGTCGGTCTTATACTAAAGCAAGACGGCAGAGATGACGAATATATACCGTTTTCGTGGGAAAGCACAGACAACGTTAACGAGTGGTGGCACATAGACATTCGGTTTGACACGCCGGGTGTGTATTTTTATTGCTTCGAATACGAAACGGGATGGGGCAAAACTCCCATTAAGCGAGTGGGATTGAGTCAGCACGGCTCGATTGACGGCGACGGCTGTTGGGAGCAGTTTGTGTATTCAAAAGATATGCAGACTCCCGATAATTTTTCGGGCGGCGTTTTCTATCAGATTTTCCCGGACAGGTTTTGTTGTTCCGGAGAAAAGAAAGAAAATGTGCCGACAGACAGAGTTATTCGCTCCGACTGGGGCGGCACTCCCGAATGGAAACCCGACATCAAAGGCATTATAAGAAACAACGACTTTTTCTGCGGCGACTTTAAGGGAATCAGCGAAAAAATCGGCTATCTTAAAGAGCTTGGGGTGACGTGTATTTATCTTAACCCTATTTGCGAATCGCACTCAAATCACCGTTATGACACGGCGGACTATATGAAGCCCGATCCGCTTTTGGGGACGGACGACGACTTTAAGACACTGTGTGACACCGCACACCAAAACGGCATAAAGGTGCTTATCGACGGCGTTTACAGCCACACGGGGGCAGACAGCGTATATTTTAACAAATACGGCAGATACGGCGACGGCGGCGCATACAACGACGAAAATTCAGAGTACCGCACGTGGTATCATTTCGGCAAGGACAGAGACGACTACAAGGGCTGGTGGAATTTTGACACACTGCCCGAGGTAAACGAGCTCAACGCCGATTATCTTAATTTTATCACAGGCGAAAACGGCGTTATTGACAAGTGGATGAAATTAGGGGCGGACGGCATTCGGCTTGATGTCGCTGATGAACTGCCCGATGAATTTATAGAACAGCTTCGCATTTCGGTTAAGCGTCACGGCAGCGACAAAATGCTGTTAGGCGAAGTGTGGGAGGACGCCAGCAACAAGATAAGCGGAGGCGGCAGAAGGCGTTATTTCTGCGGCAGCGAGCTTGACAGCGTTATGAACTATCCGTTTAAGGATGCAATAACCGACTTTATGCTGACATCGGACGCCGAGCTTTTTATGGACAGAATTTATTCGGTTGTTCTTGATTATCCTCCGAAAATTATGAACCTGTGCATGAATTTTCTCGGCACGCACGACACGCAAAGAATACTGACACTGCTGTCGGGCTACGACTGCGAAAGCATGACAAGACAAAAACAGAGCGAGCTTTTGTACACCCCGGAAATGCTCGAGCATGCAAAAAAGCTGTATAAGGCGGCTGTGTGCATTCTTTACACGTTGCCCGGTATTCCATGCATTTATTACGGGGATGAAGCGGGGCTTTTGGGCGGACGGGATCCGTTTAACAGAGGCTGTTTTCCGTGGGGTAGCGAAGACTCGGATTTGCAAAGCTTTCACAAAATGCTCGGCGCTTTCAGAAAAAATGAGAGCGTGTTAAAAGACGGCGGCTTTTATCCGCTGTCGGCGTCTCTCGGCTGTATTGCGTTTTTGCGATACAAAGAGGGGCTCGGCAGAGTCGCCTGTATTTCAAACAAGAACCCCGACACGATATATTATTCACTCAATCCCGATATGCAGAACATGCACGCTTTCTGCGGCGGCGAAAACATCGGCGGCACGGTTATGATACCGCCCGAGACTACCTGCATACTTACCGACTGATTATTTTAACGAGGAACAAAACAGGTGTTAAAGAAAAGTTTTCTGTATTCACTCAAAAGAAGCATACCGATTCTGTTCGGCTACTTCCCTGCCGGATTTGCGTTCGGACTTTTAATGGCACAGGCTGGATATAATTTTCTGTGGTCGTTTTTCTCGAGCGTGTTTATTTTCGCAGGCTCGCTGCAGATGATTATGCCGTCATTTTTAACGGAGCATATGCCGCTTTATTCGGTGGCGATAACAGCGCTGCTTCTTAACAGCCGTCACATATTCTACGGAATTTCTTTTATAGACAAATTCAAGAGCTACGGCAAATCGAGATTTTATCTTATATACGGTCTGACCGATGAAAACTATTCGCTTTTGTGCTCATACAAAGACGAAGAGGGCATAAACGAAAAGTGGGTAAATTTCTTTACGACTGCTCTTATATGGTCATACTGGGTCGGTTTTTCGACACTCGGCGGCATCGCCGGACAGCTTATAAAATTTAACACGGAGGGCATAGATTTTGCTATGTCCGCACTGTTTGTTGTAATTCTTATTGAGCAGCTTAAAAGTGCCGAGAATAAGCTCCCCTCACTTTTTGCGGCTATTTCGGCGGTCACGTGGCTTATATGTGTCGGAGCGGACAACTTCCTTCTGCCGTCACTTCTGACAACGGTTGCCGTGCTTGTCATTTACAACGGACTCGAGAAAAAGCTTCCGAAAAAGGAGGCAAAAAATCAATGAACGACAGATATTTATACGCGATTGCGGTAATCGCCATATGCACCGTCTGCACATTCGCCGAAAGACTGCTGCCGTTTGTCGTGTTCGGCAAGGGAGAAGTAGCACCCGTCATAAGAAAATTAGGGCAGGTTCTGCCGCTTGCGATAATGACGACACTGGTGGTGTACTGTCTTAAAGACACATCGTTTTCGTCACCCGAAAGCTTTGTGCCTCAACTTGTCGCCGTGGCGGTGACAGCCGTGCTGCACCTGTGGAAAAAGAACACACTCTTAAGCGTCGTAGGCGGAACAGTGACGTATATGGGGTTTGTGCAGTTCGTATTTAAGTGAGCAAGGAGCAAGGAGCAAGGAGCAGTGACACAAGAGGATGGACTTCTGTTCACCTGCTATTCGAACCGACCTTTTTATTATAAGTTACTACAAAACAGTACACAAAACAGAACAATAAAACGACACCGTTTCGGAGAAATGTCCGTTGCGGTGTCGTTTTTTTTTCAGACGAATACACGCCTGTGCTGCGTATTGCAGATTAGAGGGTATACATAAGCATAACTCCACTCTCTGCACTTATCGCAAGCAAACTCACTGCTCCTTGCTCACTGCTCCTTGCTAACTCTTTTTCGCCTTAACTTCGCAATAGAGGCAGCGGTAGATGCGTTTCTGGCGGTCGGTGAGGCAGAATACCTGCGGCAGTTCCTGCTCGATTGAGGTGATACAGCGGGGGTTTTTGCACGCTATTACGTTTGTGAGTCTCTCGGGCAGCTCGACATGCTTTTTCTCGACAACAGAGCCGTTTTTGATTATGTTAATGGTGACATCGGGGTCAACATAGCCCAATACATCCAGGTCAACGTCAAAATCGGAGTCGATTTTTATAATGTCTTTCGTGTGTGACTTCTTGCTCTGAACATTTCTTATGAGGGCAACCGAGCAGTCTAGCTCGTCAAGCTTTAAGAGCTTATATATCTTCATCGCTCGTCCTGCGGTGATATGGTCAATTACAATACCGTTTTTTATGGAATCAACATTCATTTACAGCACCTCCAGAAGCTTTAAGATAAGAGCCATGCGTATATATTTTCCGTTTAATACCTGCTTAAAATAGCACGCTCTCGGGTCGCTGTCGACAGCAACGCTTATCTCATTTACACGGGGCAGCGGATGCATGATGCACAGATCTTTTTTGGCGTTTACAAGGCGTTCGGGGTTTAATATATAGCTGTCTTTAAGGCGGAGATAATCCTCTTCGTTAAAGAAGCGTTCCTTCTGGACACGTGTCATATAAAGCACGTCAAGATCGGGCATAACGGCGTTCAAGTCGGTCGTCTCACGGTATTTCATTCCGTTTTTAATAATGACATCCTCTTTTATGTAGCTCGGAAGGTGGAGCTCCTCGGGGGAAATAAGCACAATTTCGATTCCCGTACAGCGAGAGAGAGCCTCGATAAGAGAATGAACCGTTCTGCCGAATTTAAGGTCGCCGCAGAAGCCGACTGTCATATTTGAAAGACTTCCCTTCTCACGGTAAATTGTGAGAAGGTCGGTTAAGGTCTGTGTGGGGTGATTGTGTCCGCCGTCGCCGGCATTGATAACGGGAACTGTGGCGTTCATGGAGGCGACAAGCGGCGCGCCTTCTTTGGGGTGACGCATTGCGATAATATCCGCAAAGCAGGATATAACCTTAACGGTGTCGGCAACGGACTCCCCTTTTGAAACGGAAGAGCTGTTTGCATCGGCAAAGCCCAGAACGTTGCCGCCGAGCTCGTACATTGCCGCTTCGAAGCTCAGGCGTGTTCTTGTGGACGGTTCATAGAACAGAGTCGCAAGCTTTTTGCCCCTGCACTTCTGGGAATATTTTGCGGGATTTTCGATTATGTCGCAGGCGGTGGCGATGAGCTCGTCAATTTCTTCGATGCTTAAATCGAGAATGCTTATAAGACTTCTCATTTTGTGCCTCCTATCCATGACTCATCCGACGGATTGTTTCTGAATGCTATGAGGCGTTTTATGTCATCGGGAGCAATATAGCCTTCCTCGGCAGCCGTTTCGGCAACCGCGTCAAAGTTTGTAAGGCTTACGTTTCTGACGTTCGCTTCTTTAAGTCTGTCAATACCCTTCTGCATGCCGTATGTAAAAATGGATGCGATACCGAGAACCTCGGCGCCCGCTTCTCTTAAAGCGTCAACAACGTCTATGACACTGCCGCCGGTTGAAATAAGGTCTTCAACGACTACCGCCTTCTGACCGGGGATAAGATTGCCTTCTATTCTGTTCTGTCTGCCGTGATCCTTGCCGGAGCTTCTGACATAGCCCATGGGGAGGCCGAGTCTTTCGGCTGTCAGTGCGGCGTGAGCGATACCGGCGGTGGAAGTACCCATAAGAATTTCGGCATCGGGGTAATTTTCTTTTATGACTGCGGCAAGACCGTTTTCGACATCGTCTCTGACAGACGGTGCGGAGAGTGTGAGACGGTTATCGCAGTAAACCGGGCTTTTAATTCCGCTCGCCCATGTAAAAGGCTCGTCGGGACGGAAAAATACCGCTTTGATGGAGAGTAAATCCTTTGCAATCTGTTTTTTGAGGTCAACCATTTTGTCTGCTCCTTTATCCGATAAATTCTTTTACGCATCTGTTATATGCGGCTACGGGGTCGGCGGCGGCTGTGATGGGGCGACCTACGACAATATAATCCGAGCCGATTTCTTTTGCCTTAAGGGGCGTTGTAACACGAACCTGATCCTGTACATCGCCGTCGGCAAAGCGAATGCCGGGAGTTACCGTTACAAAATCTTTGCCGCATGTTTCATGCACAAAGGACGCTTCAAGCGGAGAGCATACAACACCGTCAAGCCCCGCGGTTTTTGCGTTTTGGGCATACTTTGCAACAACCTCGTTAAGAGGCCTGTCTATGAGCAGTTCGTTTCTCATGCGGTCTTCACCGGTGGAAGTGAGCTGTGTAACGGCAATTAAAAGCGGGCGTGTGCCGTCGGGGCGTGTCAGCCCTTCAATAGCCGCCTGCATCATGGCGACAGTGCCTGCGGCGTGTACATTGCACATATCGACATCGAGTGAAGAGAGAACCTTCATGGCACTCTTGACCGTGTTGGGAATATCATGAAGCTTCAGGTCAAGAAAAATCTTGTGTCCTCTCGCCTTTATTTCACGGACAATCTGAGGGCCTTCCGCATAGAAAAGCTCCATACCGATTTTTACGAACGGTCTTTTGTCGGTGAATTTCGACAGAAAATCAAGTGTTGCCTGTGCACTCGGAAAATCACAGGCGATAATTACGTCCTTACCCATTGTGTGCGCCTCCTATAATTTCACTTAAATTGTTTATTCCGTATTTCTGCATTGCGTTCGGCAGATTGTTTATAATATCACGGCAGACAAAGGGATTTACAAGGTTTGCCGCACCTATTTCGACAGCCGTCGCACCTGCGAGCATCATTTCTATTACGTCCTCGGCACTTGAGACACCGCCCATGCCGACAACGGGGATTCTGACTGCATCGTAAACCTGCCACACCATGCGAAGAGCAACAGGAAAAATCGCCGTTCCCGAAAAGCCGCCGAAGGTGTTTGCCACAATCGGCTTTTTTGTTTTGAGGTTGATTCTCATTCCGAGAAGTGTATTTATAAGGCTTATGCCGTCCGCACCGCCCTCTTCGCACGCCTTGGCGATGGAAGCTATGTCGGTTACGTTCGGTGAGAGCTTAATTATAATAGGCTTATTCGTTGCGTGTCTTACGGCATCGGTAATTTCAAATGCCGCTTTGGGGTCTGTGCCGAAGCTCATGCCGCCGCCGTGGACATTGGGGCATGAAATATTGATTTCAAACCAGCCTATCTGCTTTTGGTCGTCAAGAGTTTTAACGACATAGACATATTCGTCCCTTGAAAAGCCGCCGACATTCGCCATGACGGGCTTATTGAAAATCTTGGCAAGTTCGGGGAGCTCATGCTCTTTTACGTGCTCCACACCGGGGTTCTGAAGTCCGACGGAATTTATCATACCCGCCGTGCATTCTGCAATTCTCGGCGTGGGGTTGCCGAAACGGGCTTCTTTGGTAGTGCCCTTGAAAGAGAACGTACCGAGCATATTTATATCGTAAAGCTCGGCAAATTCCGCACCGTAGCCGAATGTTCCGCTCGCAGGGATAACGGGATTGTCAAGCCTGATGCCGCAAAGCGATACCGATGTATTTACCATATAACTTCCCCCTTATGAAGGACAGGACCGTCCTTGCAGATTCTCTTATTGCCGTATTTAGTCTTGCACGAACAGCCCATACAAGCGCCGAAGCCGCAGCCCATACGCTCCTCAAAGCTTAACTGTCCGTCAACTTCGGTCTGATTATAAACGGCTTTAAGCATCGGCTCGGGCCCGCAGGCGTAAAAATATGTGCAGTCGATTTCACTCAGTGCATCGGTCACAAAGCCCTTTTTGCCGTATGAGCCGTCAACGGTCGTAACATATACTTCCGCACCGAGAGCCTTAAATTCATCTTCGAAAAATATCTCGTCCTTTGTGCCGAAGCCCATTATCACACTCGGTTTTTTGCCGAGCTTTATAAGCTCCTTACACAGAAAATAGAGCGGAGGAACACCCACACCGCCGCCGATAAGGCACGGTTTTTCGCCGCAGTCGGAGAGATTATAGCCGTTGCCGAGTCCTGTCAGAATATCGAGCTTTTCACAGGGGAGCATTTTGCTCATCTGCTCTGTGCCGGAGCCGACAATCTTATAAATAAGCGTCAGCGTGTCGCCGTCTTTATCGCAGACGGAAATGGGACGGCGCAGAAATTTGCCCTCGAGAGCAATATTTACAAACTGCCCCGGAGCGGTTATTGCGGTTGTATCGCCCGAAAGACGCATAAGACAGACGGATTTTGCTATGACGCGGTTTTCGGATACATTAAAAACAGTTTGGTTCATGGTTTTTCACCCTAACTTTTTTATACTGAAATTCAGACAATTCAATGTAGAATGCATAATGCATAATGCATAATGTCGGAAGTCCTGCGGACTTGATTTTATAAGCTTCGCCTCTTGCGAAGCCTAACTGCTCCTTGCTCCTTGCTCCTTGCTAACTCTTTCAGTGTTTACATCTAATCCAAACTGCATTTCCATTGCATACCGTCATCAGGTTTTCACCGAAAAGGCGGTTGCCGGCAAAGGGTGTGCTCTTGCCCATTGAGAGGAAGTCGGATGGGTTCACGGTGTATTCGGAGTTGAGGTCAAATACGCATATGTCGTGCGTTTCGGGGAGCGAGAAACGTTTTCGGGGATTTATGCTCATAAGCTCAATAAGGCGTGAAAGAGTTATTATACCGGGCTTTACGAGGTTTGTGTAAAGCACCGAAAAGGCGGTTTCAAGCCCCACGACACCCATAAGGCTGTCTTTAAGTCCGCGGGATTTTTCTTCTGCGGAGTGCGGGGCGTGGTCGGTCGCTATCATGTCGATTGTGCCGTCAAGCAGTCCTTCAATAAGTGCCTCACGGTCACGGGGTGAACGCAGGGGCGGATTCATCTTAAATCTGCCGTCTTCTTTGAGACACGTATCGTCAAGCGTCAGATAATGCGGCCCTGTTTCGCACGTTACGTCAACACCGTCCGCCTTTGCGTCACGGATAAGACGAACGCTTTCGGCAGTCGAAATGTGGCATACGTGATATCTGCATCCGGTGTCCTTTGCAAGTCGCAGGTCTCTTTCAATCGGCCGCCACTCACTTTCGGAACAGATGCCTTTATGGGAATGAGCTTTGGCGTATTCGCCGTCGTGGATATATCCGCCGTGCAGTAAGGAATTGTCTTCACAGTGGGCGGCTAATACATTGCCCGTCTGTTTTATACGAAGCATGGCTTCTTTCATAATGCTCTCGGACTGAATGCCCTTGCCGTCATCCGAAAAAGCCGCACAGTAAGGAGCGAGTGCTTCGATATCTGACAGCTTTTCGCCCTTTTCGCCGACGGTCACGGACGCATACGGATGAACATTTATCACGGCGGTGTTTTTTATCGCTTCAATCTGAGGGGTGATATTTTTTACACTGTCGGGGACGGGGTTGAGGTTCGGCATTGTGCAGACATCGGTATATCCGCCGTGTGCCGCCGCTAAAGAGCCCGAGTGAATTGTTTCTTTATACAAAAAACCCGGCTCTCTGAAATGCACATGAACATCACAGAAAGCCGGAAAAACAGCAACATTATTAAATTCATAAAAATCGGCACCGCCGCCGACGGAAAAATCAAAAATACGATCGCCCGAAGCGACAGTGTCGGAAGTGTAAAACTGTGAGTTTCTGAAGCTTATTGTCATATCGTTCTCCGATTTTACAAAAAAATAATCCGCCGAGCAAAAAAGCACGCGGACACAGATTAACTCACGAAAATAAGTGAAAATATTTACATAATCTTGTGGGTGTCTCGCACCGCGCTTAAAGATTGCCTGCAGGTATATGATACACTGATGAGGGGGATTTGTCAAGGGGAATATTTCATGGCGGTCACATCGAAAAAAGTTAAACATATCATAACAATTCAGCAATGCAACATCGAACGGAATGCCTGACAGCGGATTTTGTTGAAAAATTCTTTTTCGGCTATTGACTTAAAGTTAACTGCAAGTTGTATAATATAGAAAAATAAACCAAACGGAGGTTTTTATTATGAGAAAAAATTTCGGTGCAAAGCCTTATTCTTATCCTCAGCCGGTGCTGATGCTGGCATCCTTTGACGAGAACGGCAAACCCGACATCATGAATGCCGCATGGGGCGGAATAAGCGACGACAAAGAAATTTCAATGTGCATAAGCGAGGGTCACAAGACCACAAAGAACATTCTTGCGAGAAAGGCGTTTACCGTCAGCATGGCGGATGTAAAGCACGTTGCCGAATGTGATTATGTCGGCATTGTCTCCGCAAACAAAGAGCCTGACAAGTTTGAAAAAGCCGGTTTTACCGCGACAAAATCCGAATTTGTTGACGCTCCCATCGTAAATGAGCTTCCGATTACTCTCGAGTGCCGTCTTAAAAGCTATGACTCGGATACATGCAGAATGGTCGGCGAGATTGTGAATGTAAGCGTTGACGAGAATGTGCTTGACAAGGACGGCAATGTTGACGTTAAAAAAGCCGCTCCGATTACGTTTGACCCGTTTAACAATAAATATGTCGCTTTGGGGGACGTTATTGCGGATGCCTTCAGTGTCGGCGGCAAGCTTAAATAATCGGACGGTGACAGCATGAACGCTTTTGATAATGTAAAGAAAAATTTCGGCTTCGGCTGTATGCGCCTGCCGATGAACGGCAAAGAGGTTGACCTTGACGAGTTTAAGGCGATGGTTGACCTGTTTATGGCGGCGGGCTTTAACTATTTTGACACGGCACGTGTATATATCGAGGGGCAGAGCGAGACGGCAATCCGTGAGTGCATCTCAAAACGCTACCCCAGAGAGAGCTTTATTCTGACAGACAAACTGTCGGGTTCACTGTTCAAGACGGAAGAAGAAATTCGTCCGCTTTTCAATAAACAGCTTGAGTCTTGCGGCGTTGATTATTTTGATTTTTATCTTATGCACGCACAGACTGCGAGCCTTTATGAGACATACAAAAAATGCCGTGCGTATGAGCAAGCATTTGAACTGAAAAAAGAGGGAAAAATCCGCCATGTCGGCATATCGTTCCACGACAAGGCAGCGGTGCTTGAGAAAATTCTGACAGAGTACCCGGATATTGAGGTTGTACAGCTTCAGCTTAACTATCTCGACTATGACGACCCTGCGGTTGAAGCGAGAAAGTGCTGTGAAGTCTGCAATAAATTTAATAAGCCCATAATAGTAATGGAACCCGTAAAGGGCGGAAATCTTGCAGACCTTCCCGAAAAAGCCGCTAAGATAATAGAAAATCTGAACGGCGGCACTGCGGCAAGCTATGCCATAAGATTTGCGGCAGGCGTTAAGGGCGTCGCAATGGTGCTCTCGGGTATGAGCGACCTGAAACAGATGCAAGACAATGTGTCTTTCATGAAGGATTTTAAGCCGCTTGACGACACGGAAACCAAGGCTGTAAAGGACGTTGTTGACGTGTTTAATTCGCTCAGGCTTATTCCCTGCACCGCATGCAGATACTGCATAGACGGATGTCCGAAGCACATTGCAATTCCCGATCTGTTCTCTTGCCTTAATTCAATGGAGCTTCACCGTGACTGGAACGCAAGCTATTATTACGGCGAAGTCTGCACAAAGGGCAGCGGAAAAGCATCGGACTGCATTGAATGCGGCAAGTGCGAAAAGGCATGCCCGCAGCATCTTGAAATCAGGAAGCTGCTGAAGAAAGTGGCCAAGGAATTTGAAAAAAAAGACTAAAAAGTTAGCAAGGAGCAAGGAGCAAGGAGCAGTTACGCTTCGCAAAAGGCAAAATTTTGTAAAATAAATCATTTCTTGCATCTGACATTGTTACTTGTTAATTTAATCGGCTATTGGACTGTAAAATTACACAAATTCAAAAAAAAGGACTGCGTATCAGAAAAGGTATGCAGTCCTTAAATAATTATTTGTAAATATTTACTTTACGGTCACGAAGCCATATAATCCAAGTCTGCAGACTAACGAAATTGCTAATTTCTAATTGCTAATTGCTAATTATCTCACACTGCTCCTTGCTCCTTGCTAACTTGTCTGCTCCTTGCTAACTTGTCTGCTCCTTGCTAACTTATCTGCTCCTTGCTAACTTGTCCCGTCTCACCTTTCCCTATGCAGTCTGACCGCGGCGATCGCCAGTGCATCGACATTTGCGGCGCCGTTGTTTAAGAGGGTGAGCGAGCATTCGTTCATGGTGGAGCGGGTGGTCATTATGTCGTCAATGAGGATTATATTTTTGCCCTCGATTTTCGGGCGTTTCTTTGCGTTGAAAGAGAATGTGCCTTTTATGTTTTTTCGTCGTTCGGCGGCATCGAGATTGTGCTGTGCGGCTGTAAATCTATTCTTTTTGAGTGCTTTTATAACGGGCAGTCCGCTGAGCTTTGAAAATTCCTTCGCAAGAACTGCGGTCTGATTATATCCCCTGATAATTTTTTTCACGGGGTGCATCGGGACAAAAACAACACAGTCGGCATTCTCGAGAATTCCGCTCCCCTTCGCCGATTTGTACATCTGAAGGGCAAAGAGTTTGGCACGGTACAGCCGTCCGCCGAACTTGAAATTATCTATTCCCATGCGGACTCTGTCTTCATAGAAAAACGGAAACACGGCGTGGTTGAAAACATGGACGCTGTCGCACGTGCATTCGTTAAACGGTCTGCCGCATCGGGTGCAGTATTTTTCTCCGACACAAAAACGCAGACGGTATTTAGTGCAGTCATCACACAGCTCCACACCGGGCAAAACGACATCGCCGCATACACAGCACCTATCTGGGAATATCGCAGATACAATCCGAGAAAATATTTTCATATGACTTTCAGCTGTTTAAGCACACGCCCGACATGAGCAACCGGAAAACCGACAACATTATAATAGTCGCCGACAATGCCCTTAATAAGCATCGCTCCCCTGCCCTGAATGCCGTAGCCGCCCGCTTTGTCAAAGGGTTCACCCGTATTTATATACCTGTCAATTTCATCGGAAGACAGATCGTAGAAACGGACTTCCGTTTTATCGGCAAACCCGGCATTGCCGTTCGGAGTGCGAATAAATACACCGGTGTAGACCTCGTGTGTTCTGCCCGACAGCTTTGAGAGCATATTTTGTGCGTCATCGTAATTTTTGGGCTTTCCGAGTATTTCACCGTTAACATAAACTATTGTATCGGCGGAAATTATTATATCGTCCGACTTACACAGAGGCAAAACGGCATCGTTTTTCTGTCCGGCAAGCGACATGACAATTCTGTCGGGCGGCAACGATAAATCGGTTGTTTCATCCGCATCCGACACCTTTACTTCAAAATTTTCCGTAATATACGCCATCAGCTCACGCCTTCTCGGCGACCCCGA
>CAZTWO010000051.1:0-12012 GCA_964617965.1 uncultured Ruminococcus sp.
ATCAAGTCCGCAGGACTTCCGACATTATGCATTATGCATTCTACATTCTGCATTGTTTTCATAAGTTTAACAAGTTATCATAAAGCTCACCTATTTGTGAATATACAGTGAATATACAAAAAAATCTTGTTAATTCCCTCTTACTATGATACAATATATTTACTTGTATTTTATCGGAGGATAATTTTATATGAACAGAACACAGGCGCGTGAACAGGCATTCATCTTTATGTTTGAAAGGCTTTTTAATCCCGAGCTTTCATTCGAAGAAATGTCAGAGCTCGCACAGAAAAGCAGATTTTTTGAAACCGACGATTACACAAAAGAGATTTTTGAAAAGTCCGTTGAATACACCGATACAGCCGACGAGATTATAAATAAATATGCAAAAGGATGGAAGACCACACGCCTTGCGAAGGTTACTCTCTGCATTCTCCGTCTTGCAATTGCGGAGATTATGTGCGTTGAGTCTGTCCCCGATGCAGTGTCGGCATCCGAAGCCGTGGAGCTTGCGAAAAAATACGCCGCACCGTCCGACGCTCAGTTTATAAACGGCATTCTGGGCACTGTTATCAGAAACAAGGAGCAGGCATGATTTCTCTCGGAATCGACACCAGCAACTACACAACTTCGGCCGCTTTCTATAACTCCGATACGGGTGAATATATCCGTGAGGGCAAGCTCCTCCCCGTAAAACAGGGCGAAATGGGCTTAAGACAGTCCGATGCAGTGTTTCATCATGTCATACAGCTCCCCGAGGTTATGGCCGCACTTCGCAAAAAAGCGGATTTTGTCCCCGATATTATTTCCGTTTCGGTGTCGCCGAGGGATGCCGAAGGCTCATACATGCCGTGCTTTATGACAGGCAAGGGCACAGCCGAAATCATGGGCGATATGTTTAATCTGCCTGTCTATCGTTTTTCGCATCAGGCGGGGCATATTGCGGCGGCACTTCTCTCCGCAGATAAGCTTGATATTATGCGTGATAAATTCCTTGCGTTTCATGTGTCCGGCGGCACAACCGAGGCGGTTCTCTCGGAGCCCGATAAAGAAAAGATAATGAAGCTGACCCCCGTTGCGTCGTCTCTCGACCTGCATGCGGGGCAGGCGATTGACCGTGTCGGCGGAATGCTCGGACTTAAATTCCCGTCCGGAGCCGAGCTTGACAGACTCAGCCGCCAAAGCAAGAAAGAATATAAAATTCATCCATTCATAAAAGACAATTCATGCAGTCTGTCGGGTGTCGAAAATAAGTGCAGAAAGATGCTCGAAAACGGCGAAAACCTTGCGGACATTGCGAAATTCTGCATTTCATACATTATGACCGCACTCGAAAAAATGACAGACGGCCTTACCGAAAAATACCCGGGACTGCCGCTTGTATATTCGGGCGGTGTAATGTCAAACTCACTTATAAGAGAACGTTTCTCACAAAAATACAACTGTGTTTTCGCTTCAGACGGTCTATCAACCGACAACGCCGTGGGCATTGCGTGCCTCGGTGCATTGAAGCACAATATCTGATATAATGAATATTCCCGTTATTACGGTTACTGAGCTTAACCGATATGTAAAAACAATGTTCGACACCGAGCTTATGATGCAGTCAATATTGGTGTCGGGCGAAATATCAAACCTCTCCGTTCATGCCAAGACGGGGCATATGTATTTTTCGCTTAAGGACGAGAATGCCGCATTAAAGGCCGTTATGTTTTCGTCTGCCGCGTCTTATCTTAATTTTCGTCCCGAAAACGGCATGAAGGTTTTGGCACTCGGCAGAGTCGGCGTATTTGAGCGTGACGGCGTTTATCAGCTTTACGTTAACAAAATGCAGCCCGACGGTGCAGGGGCGCTTGCCGTTGCATTCGAGCAGCTTAAAAAGAAGCTTGCTTCTGAGGGGCTTTTTGACGAGTCCCGCAAAAAACAGATCCCGAGATTTCCCAAGACCATAGGTGTTATCACATCCCCGACGGGTGCCGCCGTGCGTGACATTTTCAGTGTCATAAAACGACGTTTCCCGGTTTGCACCGTTGTTTTTAAGGGTGTCAGCGTGCAGGGTGCAAAAGCTCCCGAAGAGATAATAAATGCCATAGAGGAATTTGACCGCAAAAAGTGTGCGGATGTGCTTATTGTCGCCCGTGGCGGCGGCAGCGCGGAGGACCTGTGGTGCTTTAACGATGAGCGTCTTGCCCGTGCGATTGCCGACTGTTCGATTCCGGTGGTGTCGGGTGTCGGGCATGAAACCGACTTTACGATTTGCGATTTTGTGAGCGATTTAAGAGCCCCAACGCCTTCTGCGGCGGCTGAAATCGTAACCCCCGATATTGACGCCATGCGAATGGATGTCGCAGCCCTTACCGAGAGTCTTTTTGACACAATCAAAAATAAAACCGAATTTGAACGGCACAGACTGGAGCTTCTTTTAAGCCACCGTTCATTTGCGAGTGCCGAGAGCTTTTTTGAGGGCGAAAAAAACAGCCTCGAAAAACTCAGGACATCGCTTTTCTCACTCACCGAGAAAAATTTTTCTTCGCGCAGACTTCTTTTGGATACAAATATATCAAAGCTTGACGGGCTCAACCCCTTAAGCGTTCTGACAAGAGGCTTTGCCGCAGTCAGTGTAAACGGCAAAATTGCCGACAGTGTACACTCTTTAAGCGTCGGTCAGAATATATCAATACGCTTTTCCGACGGCACGGCCGAAGCGAGCATTACAAAGTGCGATTAAGGCTTTTATATACAATAGGAGCATAATATGAAAAAACAGACCTTACCCGAAAATATGACATATGAAGAGGCTATGGAACGCCTGTCCGAAATCGTCCGCCTGCTTGACGGCGGCAAGCTGTCGCTCGATGACAGTGTAAAGCTTTTTGAAGAGGGTGCCGCACTTGCCAGATTCTGCGACAACTCCCTTAAGGCCGCCGAGCTTAAGATAAAACAGCTCAGCGAAATTCCCGAAGAAACGGAGAATGATTAAAATGAATGATTTTGCCGAATCTCTTAAAAACATTAACAAAAAGTTAGAAGAGCTGACCCCCGTCGGCTGTGACATGACGGCGAACATCCCCGAAATGCTCACCTATTCGCTTGAAGGCGGCGGCAAACGCATACGCCCCCTTCTGTGCCTTAAATTTGCCGAGTGTGTCGGCGGCAGACAGGAGGACGCAATGTATTTTGCGTGCGCCGTTGAGTTTGTGCATACATATTCGCTTATTCACGATGACCTGCCGTGCATGGACAATGACGACTACCGCAGAGGCAAGCTGTCGAGCCACAAAAAGTTTGGTGAGGCAAACGCTCTTCTTGCGGGGGACGCACTTCTCACTCACGCTTTCGGCATTATCGCGAAGGCGAACACCGAGGGCGGAATAGATGCCGCAAAATGCGTACGTGCCGTTAAAGAGCTGTCGGAGCTTGCCGGCATAAACGGCATGATTGGCGGTCAGTATATAGATCTCGAATACGAAAACAAATCGGCAGACGGCAAGGTGCTGTTCACAATGGACGCACTTAAAACCGCAAAGCTTATCGAAGCCGGCTGTGTCCTGGGTGTTATCGCAGGCGGCGGCACCGAGGAGCAGATAGACAGAGCCCGCAAGTTCGCCCTTAATTTAGGCATAGCGTTTCAGATTACCGATGACCTTCTTGAAACTGAGGACGAGGGCAACTCCGATGAAGCAAACAACAAATCAACATATATTACCGTTTTCGGCAAAGAAAAGGCACGTGAGCTCGCCGAGGAGTACACGGCAAACGCCGTATCGGAGCTTAACTCCTTCGGTGAGAGCTCAGCCGATATAAGAGCGATTTCTCTTGCGCTTTTAGGTCGTACAAAATAATTCGAGGGCAAAATGGAATATCAGTTTCTTAACAGAATAAAATCGCCGGCGGACGTAAAAAAGCTTGACGAAAAAGACCTGCCGATTCTTGCGGAGGAAATTCGTGACGAGCTTATTAAAACCGTATCGAAAAACGGCGGTCATCTGGCATCAAACCTTGGTGTGGTGGAGCTTTCAATCGCTCTGCACAGGGTGTTTAATTCCCCAAAAGACAAAATCGTGTGGGATGTCGGCCATCAGTGCTATGTTCACAAGATGCTTACCGGCAGATTTGACGACTTCGAGACAATTCGTCTTCCGGGCGGTCTTTCGGGCTTTACAAGACGCTACGAGAGTGAGCATGACATAATGTCCGGCGGTCACTCAAGTGTCGCTCTGTCTGCGGCTTACGGCATTGCGGCCGCAAACAGAATAAAGGGCAAAAAGGATTATACGATTGCCGTTGTCGGTGACGGCGCGTTTACGGGCGGCATGGTGTATGAGGCTCTTAATAACGCCGGTCGTGCGGGCAAGGGCACAAAGCTTATTGTCATTCTGAACGACAACGAGATGTCGATATCGAAAAATGTCGGCGCACTCGCAAGATACTTTGCCGTCATAAAGGCAAATCCCCGCTATTTCAGACTTAAGGCGAGAACCGAAAATGCACTCAATAAAATTCCGTATGTCGGCAGAAAAATGGCAGCTGCTATTTTCCGTCTTAAGACAGCACTTAAAAACAAGATATATAACTCCACAATGTTCGAGGACCTCGGATTTCGCTATATGGGGCCCATTGACGGACATGATATAAACCACCTCTGCGACGCTCTTAAAGGCGCGGTTGAGGCGGATTACCCCGTAATTCTTCATATCAACACAACAAAGGGCAAGGGCTACGAGTTTGCCGAGAGAGCTCCCGATGCGTTTCACGGCGTGTCGGCGTTTGACCTCGTTTCGGGCGAGCCTATTTTCAGCGAACCGAGCTTTTCGGATGAATTCGGCAATTTTATCGTCAATGCGGCGGCAAAGGACAACCGTATCTGCTGCATAACGGCGGCAATGGCTCTCGGCACGGGGCTAAAACAGTTCAGCACCGATTACCCCGACAGATTCTTTGACGTGGGCATTGCCGAACAGCACGCAACCACTTTTGCTGCGGGGCTTGCGAGGGGCGGCATGCTCCCGGTTTTCGCCGTATACTCGACATTTCTGCAGAGAGCGTATGATCAGATAATTCACGACTGCGCAATGCAGAAGCTGAAAATCGTGTTCGCAGTTGACCGTGCGGGTTTTGTAGGCTCCGACGGCGAGTCTCACCACGGTATATTTGATACGGCTTTTCTTAATTCCATTCCCGATATAACCGTTATGGCTCCGTCAACATTCAAAGAGCTTGACAACTGCTTCTATCGTGCGCTGTATCACACCGACGGCCCTGTCGCCGTAAGATACCCAAGAGGAATAGAACCGAAGCTCCCCGACGATTTCGAATATTCGGGCTCCGACTGGGATTATTACGGAAATGAGTCCGCCCCCTTTGCGATAGTAACCTATGGCAGACTGTTTTCACACGCCTGCAAGGCAAAACAATTGCTTGCCGATATGGGTACGGATGTCGCCATACTTAAGCTTAACACCATTAAGCCCGTGTCAAACGGCTCGGTAAAAAGTGTTCTGCACTGCAAAAACGTGTTCTTTTTCGAAGAGGGTCAGCGTTTCGGCGGCATAGGGGAAACCTTCGCCGACAAGCTGTTCAAATTCGGCTACACCGGAAAATACGCTTTAATCGCCGTTGAAGGTGAATTCCCGGTTCACAATACCATAAACGGACTTCTTGCCCATTACGGACTTGACTGTGACGGCATGGTACAAAAAATTCTTAAGGATACTCAAAATGACTCAGAAGAAGAGACTTGATCAATATCTGTTCGACAACGGTTTGTTTGAAAGCCGAGAAAAAGCCAAGGCGGCCGTCATGGCTGGCATGGTTTATGTCAACGGCGTTAAGGCGGCAAAACCCGGCGACACCGTAAAAGACGACTGCAGGGTCGAAGTCCGAGGCGGCATGGAATTTGTCAGCCGCGGCGGATATAAGCTTAAAAAAGCGATGCAGGTGTTCCCGATTTCTCTCAAAAACAAAACCTGCATGGACATAGGCGCGTCAACAGGCGGTTTTACCGACTGCATGCTTCAGAACGGCGCAGCAAAAGTCTATTGCATCGATGTCGGCTACGGTCAGCTTGCTTGGAAGATACGCAGTGACGAGCGTGTTGTCAATATGGAACGCACGAACATAAGATATGTCACTCCCGATATGATACCGGACGGAGCGGATTTTGCGTCCGTTGACGTGTCGTTTATATCTCTTCGTCTTGTTCTGCCCGTGCTTTTTACTCTGCTCAAAGACGAGGGCGAGGCGGTTTGCCTTATAAAGCCTCAGTTTGAAGCGGGCCGTGAAAAGGTCGGCAAAAAGGGCGTTGTGCGTGAAAAGAGCACCCATGTTGAGGTTGTCGAAAATATTGTCGCTTTCGCAAGGGAAGTCGGTTTTTCCGTTGCGGGGCTTGATTTCTCGCCCATTAAGGGGCCCGAAGGAAATATAGAATATCTTATGTACATAAAAAAAGGCGCTTCGGCGGAGTTTGAAGCGGATGCTGCACAGGTTGTCGAAATGTCACATGCCGCTCTTGACAAAACACCGGCCGTGCCGCTTACATAAGGAGTGATTTTATGAAGGTTGCCATCATGGCGAACCTGACCCGAGAGAGGGCGTTTGCCGTTACCGTTAAGGTGTGCGAAAAGCTCAGAGAACTGGGCATTGATTATGCCTTTAACGACGAATTCAAGAACAGACTTATCCGTATTCCGCTTGCGTCGTTTGAGGATGTCTCAACGCTGTTTTCCTCCTGCGACATTGTCATTTGCATAGGCGGCGACGGCACCGTTATTCATACGGCAAAAATAGCATCCGCTTACGGCAAGAAAATTCTCGGAATAAACGCCGGTCGAATAGGCTTTCTGTGCGATGTGGACGCAGACGAGCTTTTCTATCTCGATAAGCTCCTGACAGGTGAATACAATGTCTGCAGTCGAATGATGCTAAGCACCGAGATAACGCGTGACGGCAAGATGATAGCAAACGAGCACGTATTAAACGATGTCGTTTTCGGCAGAGGTACCGAAATTTCTCTGTGCAACATTTCCGTTAAGGTTAACGGCAAGCAGATATTAAATTACATAGCCGACGGCATTATTCTGTCAACCCCCACAGGCTCAACCGCTTATTCAATGTCGGCAGGCGGGCCTATAATCGAGCCGACACTTGAAGCGATAATGCTCACTCCCATCTGCCCGCAGTCGCTTGTGTCACGTCCCTTTATCTTTGACGGAAACGCCGAATTTGAGGTTGTGTGCAAGCCCATGCATGTGGGGTCAGACCCGGGGCTTTCATGTGACGGAGGCGAGACCATGCTTTTGCAGGATTGCGACGTTGTAACCGTAAGGCGTTCGTCACTCACGGCGGATATAATTTCAATCCGTTCCGATAATTTTATAGATGTGCTTAACCGCAAAACCGAGTTTAAAAGTGAGAGGTGACATATAACAAATGAAAAAGAACAGACAGACCGTTATTGCCGAGCTTATCGAAGAAAACAGCATAGGCACACAGGAGGAGCTGCTCGACAGACTTCTTAAAATGGGCATAAACGTAACTCAGGCAACGGTATCAAGAGATATAAAGGAGCTTCGTATTGTAAAGCGTGCGGCGTCGGACGGCGAGTACCGCTATTTTCTGCCGTCACGCCTTCCTGCGGAAAATACGTCAAAATATATGTCAATTCTTGTCGGCTCCGCAATTTCAACGGATGTCGCCCAGAACATAGTTATACTGAAGTGCCACGTCGGCACGGCACAGGCGGCGTGTGCGGCTCTCGACTCCATGGGGCTTGAGGGTGTCGCCGGAACAATCGCCGGGGATGACACTATTTTTGTCGCCTGCTACACTTCCTCCAACGCTCTCGCCGTCAAAAAGAAGCTCGATTCGATATTAGGACTGTAATATTATGCTTAAAAGTCTGCAAATAGAAAATATTGCGACAATTGAAAGCCTCTCGGTTGAATTTTCGAAGGGGCTTAATGTGCTTACGGGCGAAACGGGCGCCGGTAAATCCGTGATTGTCGACTCCATTAACGCCGTGACCGGCGAAAAAACCTCACGTGATCTTATACGCACGGGTGCGGCAAATGCATGTGTTACCGCTCTTTTTGCCGACATTTCCGATGAGCTTAAGGCAAAGCTTATTGACTGCGGCATACCGACCGAGGATGACGGCACTCTTCTTTTGCAGCGTCGCCTTTTTCGTGACGGCAAAAACGCCTGCCGCATAAACGGCATGACCGTGACGCTCGGAATGCTTAAGAATATCGCTTCAACGCTTATAAATATTCACGGACAGAGGGACTCTCAGCAGCTTCTTGACCCCGCACAGCATATGCGGTTTGTCGATACATACGCCGATGACGGCGAGTTGCTTGACGATTACAGAAAAGATTATTACACACTTGTTGATATAAAGCATAAGCTTCGTTCACTCGAGACGGACGAAGCCGAAAAGGCAAGGCTTACGGATTTACTGAACTATCAGATAAACGAACTGCGGGATGCCGATATCCGTGTCGGAGAAAAAAAGGAGCTTGATCGCAAAAAAGCTGTGCTTGACAATTCCGAAAAGCTCCGCACGTCTCTCGGGGCGGCTTTAAGCTCGCTTCTTGGCGGTGACAATGCCCCCGGTGCGGCTGACTCACTCTCGAATGCCGCCGGCAGTGTCGGCAGAGTTCTCAGTATTCAGCATGAGCTCGAACCCGTTTATAATTCCCTTAATGAAGTAACCGAAACGGTGAACGACATTGCCGCCGTTATAGATGACGTTCTGCGTCAGTTAAACGACGTCGGCGGAAATATAGACGAAATTGAGGAACGCCTTGACGTGATTTACCGTATGTCAAGAAAATACGGTTCTACGGAAGAACAGATGCTCGAATTCCTCGATAACGCCGAACAACAGCTTGAGAGTATTACCCACTCCGACGAAGAGCGAGAAAGACTGACCGCCGAGTTCGATAAAATCATAGTCCGTGCCAAGCAGAAAGCCGATAAGCTGACCGCCGCCCGCAGAAAAGCGGGGGATAGGCTCTCAAAGGCAATCGAGGACGAGTTAAAATATCTTGATATGAAAAATGTCCGCTTTGTGACCGAAATTAAAGAAGTCCCGCTTAACGAAAACGGCGGAGACGATATTCAGTTCTTAATCTCGGCAAACCCCGGCGAAGAGCCGAAGCCTCTCGGCAAAACAGCGTCGGGCGGCGAGCTGTCAAGAGTTATGCTTGCGATGAAAAACGTGCTTGTCGACCCCGATAATATCGGCACGCTGATTTTTGACGAAATCGACACCGGTGTCAGCGGCTCGGCGGCAGGCAAAATCGCCGTAAAGCTCTATGAAGTGTCGTGCCTTACACAGGTGCTGTGCATAACGCATCTGTCGCTCATTGCGTCCTTTGCGGATGAACATATATTCCTCTCAAAGTCCGTCTCCGACGGCAAGACATACACCTCGGCAAAAATCCTCACCGACTCCGAACGTGCCGCAGAGCTTGCCCGCATCACCTTCGGCGAAAACCCGACCGCTACTCAACTCTCCTCGGGTGAACAGATGATTGAGGAAGCGAAGAAAATCAGAACAAAGGCATAAAACAGAAAAAGCATTGAATGAATAAAAAAACACAGACCGTGCATGAAGTCATATGACCGTGTGCGGTTTTTTGCGTTTTGAGTGAGAAAGTGTGCTGCAAAATATTAAACACTCGCTCTGAATTTTACACAATTTTCCGCGTCTGCTAAACTACGTATAGCAGACTTGTACTTGACAAGCAAGTACAAGTAATTGCCTGCTAATACGGTTAAGTTTTGCCGTATGCAAGGTGTGCTAATAAAATTCAGAGGAGAAAAGAAAATGAAACGAAAAATTATTTTATTGAGCTGTCTGATTGCAAGCTTGCTGTTAATTTTTGCTTTTAGTGTAACAGCCTCTGCGGCAACAATTGTTAAGAGTGGCAGTTGTGGCGACAATGTTACATACACTCTCGACAGCGACGGTCTGCTTACAATAAGCGGAACCGGGAAAATGAATGGCTATGTTTTTTACGGGAGTGATGAGCCTTGGGATAGGACCGTTAAAAGTGTTATCATCTCAACAGGCGTCACAAGTATCGGCGATTATGCATTTGAATTCTGCAGTGGACTTACAAGTATAACAATCCCCGACAGTGTTACAAGCATCGGTAGAAATGCATTTGTCGGTTGCACCGGGCTTACAAGCATAACAATCCCCGATAGCGTTACAAACATCGGCGAAAGTGCGTTTTCCCTTTGTACTGGGCTTAAAAGCATAACAATCCCCGACAGTGTCACAAGCATCGGGAGCAATGCGTTTCGTAATACTGCGTGGTATAACAATCTCTCTGATGGTGTAGTATATGCGGGAAAAGTTCTTTGTGACTATAAGGGTACAATGCCGGATAATACTGAAATTACCATAGCAGAAGGAACAAAAGGCATCGGCGAATATGCATTTCACGATTGCACCGGGCTTACAAGCATAACAATTCCCGACAGTGTCACAAGCATCGGCGGTTCTGCATTTCGCGGTTGTACCGGACTTACAAGTATAACAATCCCCGACAGTGTCACAAGTATCGGCGATGATGCATTTTCCGGTTGCACCGGGCTAACAAGTATAACAATACCTGACAGCGTCACAAGCATCGGTAATTCTGCATTTTACGGTTGTACCGGACTTACAAACATAACAATTCCGGACAGTGTCACAAGTATCGAATATGGTGCATTTCGCGGTTGCACCGGGCTTACAAGCATAACAATCCCCGACAGTGTTATAAGTATAGGTAAGATTACTTCTAACCCGTATGAATACAATTCTGGTGCTTTTAGTTATTGCACAGGTCTTCGAAATATAGTTATTAGTGACGGTTTAACTATTATAGGCGATTATACTTTTGAAGGTTGCACCGGACTAACAAGCATAACAATCCCCGACAGTGTCACAAGCATCGGCGAACGTGCATTTGAGGGTTGCACCGGGCTTACAAGCATAACAATCCCCGACAGGGTCACGAGCATCGGCGAATGTGCATTTTACCGTTGCACCGGGCTTACAAACATAACAATCCCCGACAGTGTCACAAGCATCGGCGTTGATGCATTTTTGGGTTGCACCGGGCTAACAAGTATAACAATACCTAACAGCGTCACAAGCATCGGCGCTTTTGCATTTTACGGCTGCACCGGGCTTACAAGTATAACAATCCCCGACAGTGTCACAAGCATCGGTAATTTAGCATTTTACGGTTGCACCGGGCTAACAAGTATAACAATACCTGACAGCGTCACAAGCATCGGTAATTCTGCATTTTACGGTTGTACCGGACTTACAAACATAACAATTCCGGACAGTGTCACAAGTATCGAATATGGTGCATTTCGCGGTTGCACCGGGCTTACAAGCATAACAATCCCCGACAGTGTTATAAGTATAGGTAAGATTACTTCTAACCCGTATGAATACAATTCTGGTGCTTTTAGTTATTGCACAGGTCTTCGAAATATAGTTATTAGTGACGGTTTAACTATTATAGGCGATTATACTTTTGAAGGTTGCACCGGACTAACAAGCATAACAATCCCCGACAGTGTCACAAGCATCGGCGAACGTGCATTTGAGGGTTGCACCGGGCTTACAAGCATAACAATCCCCGACAGGGTCACGAGCATCGGCGAATGTGCATTTTACCGTTGCACCGGGCTTACAAACATAACAATCCCCGACAGTGTCACAAGCATCGGCGTTGATGCATTTTTGGGTTGCACCGGGCTAACAAGTATAACAATACCTGACAGCGTCACAAGCATCGGCGAATGTGCATTTGAGGGTTGTACCGGACTTACAAGTATAACAATCCCCGACAGTGTTAAAAGCATCAACAATTCTGCATTTTACGGTTGCACCAATTTATCAACAGTTAAAGTAAGAGGTGGTTTTTTACCTACTTTATTGAATGTTAAAATTTCTGAAAATACTACTTTAAGAGACACTGTAGCACATATTGAAATCAC
>CAZTWO010000052.1:0-11991 GCA_964617965.1 uncultured Ruminococcus sp.
TCAAATTCACAAAAAATGAACCGGGGAGAGCTTGCCTGCCACTACAAAACAGGGTGTAATCCTTAAGTGGAACATAGTGCGTTCTTATTATAACATGCTAATCATCATTTTTCCAGCCTAAATTCAGCTGACACAGATCTTTATCAAGAACCAACATAGCTTCCTCCGGGAGGGGCTCCGGCTGAAACCCCTCCAAAAGTATAAGCTTGTTCTTTTTATACGCTGCCGAGTGGTATAAAAGCTGCAATTCTTCGGGTGTCAGATATGAGTGAAGCCCCACAAAGAAGAAAACATCCTTTTTAAGAAATTCCCCGACAGCGGACATGTATGCGTCAAGTTTTTCAAGAAGCGTGCCTTCCTCCGTCTCAAGGTGAATATCGGCAGCCTTAAGCAGAGCATTTCCCGACATCTGTTCCGTAAAAACAACAGGGTAGTCCGTGCATAAAGTGAGATCTGCAAGATAACTCGATATCCGTGAACAGAGCTCCATGGACTTTGCGAAATTATCCGCTTTCCACATTTCCTTTTCAAGTATGGTATAAAGTGCGTTCAGAATTTTCTTCTGGTTAGGGTCGACTGCAAGCGGATTTACAATAACTTCAACCCGTTTTGATGCTTTAATCGGTTCGAAGTTTTCATAAATTCCGCAATCCGCTTCGTCATCCTCTGTCAGTATCATCAGATCCGTCAGCACCTGCGTAAAGGCCTTCTGATTTTCGACAACAAGTACGCCCGGGTGATTTTCATCAAACACAAGCGGACCGTCTATTTCTTTGTGACAGAAATTCACAGAATCACCAGTCTTTCATCGGAAGTGAGCACCTCGGAGGAGGATTCACCCACAACGTACTCTATACTGTTATATTGTTTTTCGGTTATTATAAGCATCTGAACAAGACCGTCAGACGGCTTTTCTTTTATAACGGCACTCTTTATGGCTTCTGCGTTTGAAGCGTTCAGTGCAATTTTGCTGTAAACCGATTCCTGCATCATAACAAATCCGGATTTGACAAGAGAATTTCGAAATCGTCTGTATTCTCTCAGTTCCGGTTTTGTTGTGGTAGGTAAATCAAAAAATACTATAACTCTCATAAATCTGTAACTCATAATGTATAAAATTTAATACTTGCTCCCTCTTCGCCGTTAAGAACTGCAATAACACTCTTGCAATATATTTTTATTGCATTCATAAGATACTGACGCCTGCCGTCAATTGTGACTTCAAGGTTAAGCAGTTTTAACAGCTGTGTTTTCTCTTCCTTGTCGAATTTCTGCGGTTTCATTTTGACAACTTCACGATCAATAATCGGTCTGAAAGGTTCCATAAGATCGGATGACAGATTGAAGTGATTATACAGATTGTCATGGAACACGCCGAGCTGTGTAAGATACCCTGCGTTGCATATTTCTCGACTGAAAGCGGAAGACAATAGAGAGTATCCGTAATTCAACGCGGAATTGATATCCGAAGGTGTAATTCTTGTAAAATCAAGTCCGAACAGAGCGTTAAAATATACCTTGGCGGCGTGGCCCTCTCGGTTGGAGCTGTCCCCGGGGAGAACTTCCCCGAGATACTTTTCCAGAAGCTCGGCACGGGGATTGTCAAGATCCTTCAGATGCAGCATCTGATTGCGGATTTTTTCTCGAACAATGTCCGTCCACACCTGTTCTTTTGCCGTATCCGTCCACGCTATCTGCATCTTGATTTTGAGGCTCGAATCATAACTGCCGTGATGAGGTATAAGCTCACAGCACGGATTGCGTTTTTCGTCACAGAAGACAACCTTTATTTTTTGTTTCACAAGCTCGTTTATAAGACTTGCCGTAATTGAAACGGCAGTACTCTCAATTATAACGGTTGCTACTTCATTAAGGTTGATTCTTGTTGTTTTTGCCTGTCTTATTACCATGTGCCCGAGTGACAGGTCAAGTTTTGCATTCTCTCGGACAACTACCGTACGCCAGCTCATAATGTATTAATCTTGACTTCTTTTGTGAAGAAGCCTGTAACGGATTGGTGGATGATTGAGACGGGGATATTGTCTTTCAGATTTTTGGAAAGTATAATTCTGCCGACTTCAGAGGGACCGTCTAATATATTTAAGTTTGGTCGAACGGCATTGCATTGGAAAATTTTAAGAATTTCTGACAAAAATTTTACTTGTTCTTCTGTTGAAATAGAAGCAAATTTCTCTCTTTTTTGCTGCATAAATTTACCTTGTGTGGAAAAGACTTTTGAGTAAATTCCATCAG
Organism: uncultured Ruminococcus sp.; assembly: GCA_964617965.1. GTDB lineage: Bacteria > Bacillota > Clostridia > Oscillospirales > Acutalibacteraceae > RUG806. The sequence continues at coordinate 2,254 of CAZTWO010000052.1, forward strand.
TAAGAAGTTTTGTGAAGTAATCGTAAAGTTCAAGATTTTCTTCTTTTGTGAGTTTGTCAAACTTCGAGACTATCGTAAGAACCTGTTTCTTTTTGTTGCATTTTTTCATATATTCGCTTATATTCTTTAGATAATTTTCCTGTTTCGGAGTTGTCCTGAGTTGTGCGGCATTTTTGAGAATTAGACTGTCTGATGAACGTCCCGATAATGTTACAGGAAAACCATTCCACTTAAACAAAGTACCTATTTTGATCTCTGGAAGGATTATTTCAATATTGTCTATTTTTAATTTTTGCTTAAGGTATTCGCATATCGCGTCGGGATTCTCTCTAAATTCATTTACTTTGTAGAGAGGAATAAATTCAATTGATTTTTGGCGTTTCTTTACCTTCTTACCTGTCTCATATGCAACAAGAACAAAGTAGGAACCTGTAATTTCATTATATCCGCCGTAACGGCTTATGCTAAGCTCCGGGTTGTCCGAAATTGGAGTGTTTTTTACCGGAAGCTGCCCTTTCCCTTTTCTTAGTGGCTGCAATTTAAACAACGCACCGTGTACCTCATGCGCATAATATGTCACCATGGGTGTATTTTTAGCCATACGCTCCTTGACGGTCTTAATGCTGCCATTCTCTCCCTTTGACCATATAACACGCTCGCCCTTGACGGTATCAAGCTTTTTGAAAAGAGTTTCGGCTTTTATGCTGTACTGCTGTCTTGTCTTTATAAAGTTAATCGGACTTTTTGTAAACTTTTCATTATATACATTGCCCACTACTATATTAAGGTATGCGTCTTTTGCATGGTGGAAGTCATTTGCGTCACGGCTCTTTCTGAAATCGAACTCCTGACGAAATTCAGACGCAAGCCCCGCTTTTACGTACACAATTTCCGTGTCGGGCAACAGCTTTTCAAGAAGCTTGGCAACCGCTTTTGTTGACTGTCTTGTTTCAACAAGCTGACGGTTAATAAAGCCGGCAAGTTCTTCATCCGTAAAGCCTGTGTTGCGTGTAAGACGCATATATTTTTCTTTGCTTATAAGTTCTTTTGCGTAGAGCATCTTCCACAGCTGAGGCTGACGCATAGAAGAGGGAACGGGATAATCATTCTCTTTTGTTCTGTTGAGCATGCTCTTGACCAGAACTCTGTTGTCTAAGCTGTCATCCTTAACTTTTGAACGCGGATAAATGTGCTCTATATCATAGTATTTGTTGCTGTCACTTTCCAGTAAGAGTTTATTAAGGTCGATTTTTTCACCGCTGTACATGCATCTGCCCATCTGAGTGTAATAGAGGTACAGCTTATCACTGCGGAATTTGTCTTCGGGAATGGCTTCAATTTCAGATATCCATTCACGCACATCATCCTTGCATGCCTTATAAAGAGCCAGTAGACGGTCTTTTCTTGAAACGGTGCGTGCGTTTTTCTGGTCTGCCGTTGCACCTCTCGCCATCTCTATAAATACCTTTTTGGGGTCGTGTCCCATAATCTTGCGGATTTCTTTCACTATAAGAAGTGTCTGCCAGATTGAACGCTTAATGGCAGGGGAGACATACAGATCCTTTACAAGGCTGTCATAGCTGAAACCGAGCTGCTTTGCGTCTCTTGAATCGTTAAATTCTTTAACCGCATCACCGAATTTGTATGCACTGCCGAGCAGCATCATAAGATTGTCATTAGTCTCCCACAGCATATCCATTATATTTTTGCATTCGCCTGTTGCGGGGTCGGTAATATACAGCCCCGTCAGAAGCTTTTGGGACAGTCTGCCCCAGCCGGCAAGCTTAAGATTGCACAGCTTTTTAACCGTGCCTTCGTCTGCGTCCTCGCCGAGTATGCCTACAATACGCCTTTTGAGCATCTTTTGGCTGTCGCCCGATACCGTGAGTGCGAAAATAAGCTTTTCAATTGTCTCTTCGTCTATATCCGTGTTGCTTCTTAAGAAAATGCCCTTGATTTTAAGGTACGGTGCCATACTTGATTTAAAGTCGCCGTCAATGCCGGATATGTCCTCTTTTTTAATCTTTGCGCCGTCAACACCGCCGACACCTATGGCATTGAGATAATTAACAAGCTTTTTATTCGTAATTTTGCCTTCGTTACCCGAAAGGAAGAGTTCATTGAAAATTCTCTGTTTTAATTCGACCGATATTTTATTGCCGCCGATTCTGAGATTGTTAAGCTCATTAAGGCACATATATTTCAGGTAGAGCACGGAATTTTGCGGCAGAACATCTTCGCCGATAAGATAAGTGCAGGTTGATGTCATTCTGCCAATGAATCTGTCTTCGCATTTCTGCTCGTCGACAACCTCTTCAAAATTCCACGGCAAAACGGGAGTGTCTGTCTTTTTGACAATCCAGCAAAAGCCCTTGTCTTTATGGGCGTCGTTAAGCGGTCCGACATAATAGGGTATGCGGAAAGTCAGAAGCTTCTTTATTTTCTCATTGGGTGTATAGCCGTTCTCATCCTTTATGTTAAGGAACGGATAGAACTTCTGCATATTTGCAAGAATTCTGTCAAGCTCCTGCAAATGGACCTGATAGGGGATAAGGCTGTTTTCTTTTGACACCTGTTTCGGGAGCAGGTTGCCGGCTTCAAGCTCGTTAAAGAGATACATTACATCACTGTCGGTGTCCTTTTTATCCCAGACATTTCCGAGCTTCTTTTTAAGGAAGTCATAAAAATCGTCTTTTGTGCTTCTGCTTTTCTTTGATGTGCCGATATATGCAACATAATTATGCTCAACGTCTTCATTTCTGAAAACAAGTGAATATTTTTCGGGTGCGTATTCACGTACAACCTTTTTTAATAGACTGAGCTCTTTGCGGTGCTTATCATACTGCTCTATCTTCATGGCGGACAGCGTTTTGCCTTCGGGGAGTATTCTCGAAAACAGTGCCCACGCATAGACTTCATATGCACTTTTGATAAGATAGAAACGCTCATCGCCCAGTTTTTCTTCATAGCTTGAGTCAAGCTCATCAATTGCCTTGTCTTTGAAGCCGATGCTCTTAAGCTCGTCAAGCTCCTCGTCGTCAAACAGCTTGCTCATAGATACCTTTTCACCCGACAGAAGCTTTGAGACAAGTTTAAGGCAGTCAGATTGCTCTTTGTTCATATCATGGCAAAGAACAGCATGAAGTGCCTTAGAAAGATCGGATGTTCTGCCGTTAAAGTTAAGCAGTGCGTCTTTTACTTCATTTTCATAATTTACAATACCCTTGATTTCAAGCTCGTTGTCGATGCAGTCACAAAGCTGAATCCATACATTCGAAAACATGCGTGTTTCCTCGAGCGGCTGACCCTCGTACAGAAAATGCCCGCGATGCTTTATGATGTGAGCGACAGCAAGATAAACAAGCCTTATGTCGGGTTTCTCGGTGCAGTTCATAAGATAATCACGCAGATGATAGATTGTGGGGAAGGCTTTGTGATAATCTTTATCTGTGAAGTCACTGTCATGAAACAGCGAATCAGTGCCGTCAACCGTTTTGTCGACCTCCCAATAACGGCTCTCGTTGAGTCGGTGGAAGAATGAATCGTCAACGGATGTTATCTCGCTGTCAAAAATTTCCTGCAGGAGCTTAAGACGCCACTTTCTGCGATCCGTGCGGCGGCGTGCACTTCGGTTTGTTCTTCTGACAACGGCCGGGTTGCCGTCTTCAAAAAGGCGAACACCCCACAGGTCCTTGCCGCTCTTTTTAACTACTGTATAATCGGGTCTTGCAACTGCCCAGCCGACGGAATCCGTGCCGCCGTCAAGACCGATATAATATTCATCTGAGTTTGCATTTGCGATTGTAATTTCTTTTGAGCTTTCCACTTGACAATTCCTCCGATATGTGATATAGTTGTGACAATTCCTAAGGGTTTGACCACTATAAGGAATTATACTACGAGTTCAAATACAATTTTTTCAAATCGTCCGTTTCGGACCCTCACAGTGTGAGAAAATCGAAAGTCGCTTAATGCGGCTTCTTTTTTTTGCTCTGAACCCTTTGTTGAAATTATTTTAACATTACAATTATTGTATTGCAATAAGAATATTCTCACAAATGCGTGATTTGCCATGCTAAGTCCATTATATCGGACTTAAAAATATATTTTAATTCGAAAATTAATTTTTTCTTCTCACTCTATTGACTGAAATGCCGTTGTTTTGTATAATATTTCCGACAGTTGAAATCTGTCAGAAGAGGAGATTTTACAATGGAAAAACTAATAGCTTTTTTAACCGTTCTAATGACACTTCCGTCGTATATACTCAGCTTTTTCCCGACAAAAATCGACAAAAGCTTTACGATTGCAGGTGACGGCAGTTCCGAAAATGCGATAACAGTTAATGGCGATTCGGTACAGGCAACACGCACCGAAAGCGAAGACGGTACAATTATTTTTGACCTTGGTGTTTACAGCTGTAAATTCTTTAATTATTACGGAATAAAATACACCTCCGACGCATATATTGAGGGTGAGATAACATATAAAATCAAGAATGAAAATCATTCCGAGAATTTTTATCTTGAGCCTTCAGATACGGCAGCATGCTTTTACAGCTTTATTGACAATATTCTCGATAACAAAAAGTCGTGCAAGCTTATAAAAATTGAGTTTAAGCCGATAGATACGCAGTCGGCGAATTTTGAGCTTCTCGGCGTAGGTCTTTTTAACAGGGAAGTCCCGAACCGGGAGATATATATAAAGTCTGCAACATATAAGTTAGGTGTTGATCTCAATTACGGCGGTGCTATGAGCTATCTTGAAGATCTGAATTCGAGTGTTCAGGCGGTTAAGAAAGACGGCAGAATTTATGTTGACTCAAATGCCGCAAAGAGATATAAAACCGTCAGCATCAGTAACCATGTTAATCTCATTAACCGCTATGACCCCGGCAGACTTGTTCAGCAGTCATATTACGGCACAGCGTCCGGTGTGTACGAGAACAGCAATTTCATCGGCTACACATGGCGTTATAATCCCGTTCAGGGCGGGAACAAATATAACGAAACGAGCAAAATAGTTGATTTGGTCGTGAGCAAAAATTCAATTTACATAAAATGCCGTCCGCTCGACTGGTCACTTAAAGCGGAGAATATTACACCGTCATATATGGAAGCGACATATACGATTGACTCGGATATAATAAACGTCTCCTGCAGATTTGTCGATTTTTCGGGCTATGAAAGCGTAACCGCAGAGCAGGAGATGCCGGCATTCTATTGCATAGAACCCTTTAACAGATTTGTAAGTATTTCATCCGACGGAGAATACACCTATCAAAATGATCTCGGCTTCTGGGCAGACCCATCCGTGAACTCATGTTTCACATCAACTGCAAATCAGGCGGCATTTGTCGGCGAATTTGACGACAGCTTCGGCATAGGCATCTATGTGCCCGATTGCACTGAATTTAAGGCAGGCGTATATAACAGAGGACAAACCGAAAAATGTGACCCGTCCTCCGATGAACCGACATCATATATTGCCGCAATAAATACCCTTAAATTCGCCAGCTTCTCCCCGATAGAATACTCTTACTGTATAACCACAGGTACAATTGACGAAATCAAAGACAATTTTTCTGCGCTTAAATAAATCATACAATTTCAATAAACCAAACAAAAAAGGACCGTGTTTAGCGATCCTTTTTTTGATGAAATATTTTGTTGTGTCGGCTATATTTCTTTCTGTTAAAAATCAGAAATAAAGACTCAGCACGCCTTCATTAAGCTCCTGACAGCGTTCCATTTCTTTTGCGGTATCCATTGACGGAACACTTTCGATAATGTAGCTGAATTCATAGAATCCGCCGAGGTCCGCCTTGAAATTTGTCTCCCAGAAATTGTTCATTACCCACGATGCGGCAACTGACCTGTTAAGCTCGGTGTTATTTCCGTCACACAAAACAACCGGGCGATATTTCTGTTCACCGAAGCAGATGAGGGGCGCGTCTTTGCACGCTATAATAAGATCTCGCTTTTCTCCCTTTCGTACAAGACCGTTCTGCAGCAGCCAGAAGTTCTGACATGTTCCGGGCAACTGGTCGATACCGGGACGCATAATACACCCCGTCTTGTCGATATATGTTTCGTTGTCGCCGTCTGCAACAAAGGGGAGCACGACAAACATATTTTCGGGATTCCACTCGCTTTTCTTATGAAAACACGCACGTGCTTCAATAATCGGCGCGAACTTGTATACCTTCAGATACACATAATAGAAATGACAGCCTTCAAGCTCATATGTAAGACGCATTGTCGTCTGCACTTCGCCCGATTCCACTATCTTTGAATTGATTAGCTTTGACACATATTGACGTGTGGAAATATATCTGCGGTTTCTGCCCATTCTGCGGCGGACTTCACACTGCGAAAGCTCCTCGGCAGGTGTGACCTCATAAAAACCGCTGAAAGCTCCGTAAGAACCGGGTATAACCAGGTTTTTGCCGGTGGTCTTGTCAATTATGGATGCAATGCCCTTGCCGGGTTCGATTTCAATTCTGAAATATGGTGTATCAAGAAGCCCCGGCATCTGCAATGTGGCTTTGTCGGTTACGATATCCGCAATTCCCTCAGACCCGATATGAGCGTATGTATGTGCCATGGATGTATTTGTCTTGTCTTGCGTTACCGTCAGAATGCGTTCTTCGTGCGGCTGAAGCGTAATGGCTGTTTCTATTTCATATCCACGCCCGATTCTGCGGCTCTGCGCCGGGTATGTTTCCCCTGTTTTTTCATCACGGACGATAACACGGTAATTCGTATTGAATTTTACGCCGTTCAGCTTTTCCCAGTCTTCAATTACGGGCTTTGCTATTCCGCAAAATTCATGTGAATGCGGATTTATGATTTTGAATTGCTGTGGGCGGCCTATGCGTGTACTGCATTCGCCCTTTTTCGCAAGCACTCTGTCAAGATTTTTTGCCGCATCGTTATCTGCGTTAATTGCATAGCAGTCCTTCTTTTTCTCGAGGAGTGCCACAAGCGAATCCCACGGCTCCGAAATTGAGGTGGAATAACCCCATGTGTGCTCGGCGTACATCATAAGATTCTGTGCGGCACTTTCCATCAGCTTCGCTCGACCGAGTTTATTCTCAGGGTCAAGCTTTCGGCACAGATTGTATCTTCTCTGAGCGTCACGGTAAACCTTCACCGTATGCGGAGTTGATCCGACACCGTCCGCCCACCAGTCCGTAAAATCTCCACGCAAGGTGGGAATGTCCGCTGTGTTCTTCCGCACATAATCAAAGAACTCACTGAGCGTCGACATCTTTACATTTACATTTTCCAGTTTTTCGTTTGCGATTTGTACACGCTTTGCGATTCCACTGTTCGGCGGCGAATTGTCTGTGCTTGCACCCGATACCATAATCGGAATAAAATCATACGGATACCCTTCATTTTCAAGTGTCTGAAGATAGCGGACAACTCGAACACACATGGTGTCTATTTCTTCTTTTTCGGTTGTGGCGGTATCGGTTGTATATATGGTTCCTCTTGAATCAAGCTGACCTCTGTCGTCGTTTTCCGCAGTATAATTGCTGTGACCTAAAGGAGCGAATCCGAGCACATTGCCGAAATGATAATGCTCTCCGACCCATGACAGAACCTTGCCGCCGTTCGGTCCTTCCCAGAAAAACGGGCAGTTTTTGCGGCCTAACGGGAACATGCCGTGATGTGAATGAAGTGCAGTGAACATATTCTCAATTCCTGCGCTTGTCAGTATGTCGGGATAACCCCATGCGTAGCCGTTAATGTCCGCCGCCATGCCGCTGTCAATTCTGACACAGAGCTTTTCGGCATACTTTTTCGCTTTCATAGTGCGGCTTAAAAGCACATCTCGGTCAACAAGCTCGGTCATATTGAGATAGTTGCCCGACAGGCCTATTTCACCGCTCTGTACATACTTTTTAAGGCGTTCAATATCCTTTTCGGATGCTTCTTCAAAGAAATTATCAAGCTGCCAAATGTTTTCGCACTGCCATTTAAAGCCGGGTGCGTCGATTTCACCTGCGTGAACACCGTCCAGAATATCCATTGCCTGACGGATAAAATCAACATGATATCTGGTCAGCTTTTCCTGACGATCGGTGTAGCCGATATCCGTGTGTGCGTGATGAATTAAAAAAATCTTCCAATTTCTCATCCTCGTTACCTCTTTGCTTTTCTGTAATATATTTGATTGATTTCGTCAGATAATTTCAAGTGTGTCCCTGTCAGGGAGTGCATCTCGTGTCTCGGCCGGCTTATCCTGATACCAGAACGCAACGGAAGAAATATCATCCTGTCTCGGCAGATATCGCCCGAAGCTGCGCCAGCCGAGGTCCTGTATCGTCACTCTGCACTCTTTATCAAACGAAATCGGGTCTGTGACATGCCAGCGATACATTGAAAAGCGTTTGTTTGCCTTATAGAGATTGTCTGTCTCATTCGGAATCATACCGCTGTACGGTGTGCAGAACCGCTCATAGCCGTTATTGTCAAAATTCCACGCACCGCAGAAATAATCTTCCGTCCCCGTGCCGCAGATTGTCGGATATTCACGGTCGCCGTCGAGGAAGAACTTTATTTCTCCCTCGCCCCACCAGCCGTCATTGTTCACGCCCCAGTACATATATGTGCCGATATACTGACCGTGTGCGTTTTTAATATCAAGTATGGTGTGATTTTCTTTATATCCGAGCGGATTTGAACGGTAAAACTGCGTATGAAGATAGCCGGCATCATCTGCGACCTTATGAAGCCGATAATCAATCTGATAATAAAATGCGCAGTCCCCGTCCGACAGATTTTCAATCTCAAATCGTGCATGTTTTCTGAACGGCATTTCAAGATAGCAGTTCATTCCGTTGCGGGGATTTACACATACTGCGGCGGAAACAATAGGGGAGTACCCTTCATTTGCCGTCGCCGAACAGAAGAAGTCACCAAGCGGGCATTCAATGCTCGGCACAGTGCAGTCATCCCAATAAACACGCAGAATAGTATACCGCCCTGTAAAAGAACCCGCGCACCAAATGTGCCTGATTGAACCTTCGCCCTCAATATCGGCAAGTGTAAATTTTGAATGTGCCTTGAGATTTATTGAAGGCGATACCTTCCATCCCATTCCGAGATCCCTTGCCGCACCCTCGCCTGTGCCGTGCTGGGCCATGCCGCCCTTGCCTTTTTCGCCCGTAAAATTCTCGGCACTTATCGAGCGTGATTCACCTTCGCTTATGTGCGACAGCGATGACAGGGGAGATAAATACTGCATAAATTTTCCTCCTTTTTTAACTAATCTTTATATCTGAAATCAGTATACAGGATTTTGCCGGAATTGTGAATACAAAAAATAATAAAACAAAAAAAATCCCTTCGAAATTCATATAAAAGAACTTACGAAGGGGTTTGGTTTATTTCTCGTCAAACAATCTGTCAAGCTCCTCACTTAAAGTGCCGTCTTTGGCGAAGGGGAGCGCGTCAAGCTGTCTGAAATTGTGCTTTGTAATTTCTATATCCTCATCAAAACCGAGAATATACGCAGTCGCAATTCTGTAAATAATTTCAGTCGGAGCAAGGCCGTAAACCTGCTTTTCGAAAATATGATTTAACCGCTCTTTAGGGGAGTGGAACAGATATGTTTTTATTTAAATGATGTTTACCGAATATTATTGTTGAATACCATTTGCCCATGAACAAATGAAATTAAATTCGTCTTCTGTCGTTCCGTCACGTGATACGATAAAATCGGCAT
>CAZTWO010000053.1:0-7570 GCA_964617965.1 uncultured Ruminococcus sp.
ACACGCACACGCATTATGGGTGTGCTGACAGACGGAGCGACACAGCTTGTGTTTACTGACACTCCCGGTTATCATAAGCCAAATAACAAGCTCGGCGAAAATATGATTCGTGCTGTGGGGCAGGGTATAAACGATGTCGATGCCTGCCTGCTTGTGATTGAGCCGTCCGGTGAAATCAGAGACGCAGAAAAGACAATTCTTAAAAAGATAGAAAAGCTTGAGCTCCCCACGGTGCTTGCAATAAATAAGATTGACACCGTTGAAAATAAAGAAGAGCTTCTTACAAGAATTGCCGAGTTCTCTTCGCTTTATAACTTCAAGGCGATTGTGCCCGTGTCCGCACGTGACGGCAACGGCTTAAATGAACTTCTTGACGAGCTTAAAAGCCTTGCATTCCCGGGTGAGCATCTGTTCCCCGATGATACTCTCACCGATCAGCCCGAAAAGGTTATCGCCGCCGAGTATATCCGTGAAAAAATTCTGCGCTATATAGATAAAGAAATTCCGCACGGTGTCGCCGTCGCAATTGAACGCTTCAAAGAGCGTGACGACGGTCTTTTAGATATAGAAGCCACTATCTACTGTGAAAAAGAGAGCCATAAGGGCATAATCATCGGCAAGGGTGGCGAGATGCTCAAACGCATTTCGACTTCCGCACGAAAAGAGCTTGAACGTTTTTTTGACTGTCGTGTCAACCTTAAGTGCTGGGTAAAGGTAAAAGAGGACTGGCGTAACCGTGAAGGGCTTATCCATAATTTCGGGCTTGACTGATGGAACGCTTTTCCGTTGACGGCATTGTCATAAAAACAAGTGTCACGGGCGAGAGTGACGCAATACTTCATATTCTGACTCGTGAACGCGGACTTATCCGAGCATTCGCAAAAGGGGCACGCTCCGCAAAAAGCAAGCTCCATTCCGCATCATCGCAGTTCTGCTACGGCACATGGACATTCTTTGAAAACAAAGGCGTATATACTGTCAGTGAAGCTTCAATTTCCGAAGTGTTTTTCGCACTCAGAAATGACCTTACCAAGCTTTCTCTTGCACAGTATTTCTGCGAAGTGTCACTTAAATGCATCGGCGAAAATATCGACAGCGCAGAGTATCTGCGGCTGATTCTTAACTGCCTCAGCTTTCTTTGCAGCGGCAAAAAGCCCGATATGCTAATAAAAGTTGTGTTTGAACTGCGTTTTGCCTGTATTTCGGGTTATGCGCCGAATCTTATCGCATGTGACGAATGCGGCAAATTCGAGTCGCCCGTTATGTATTTTGACTGCCTTAACGGCAATCTTTACTGCGACTCATGCGGCAAAGACCGTGCCTGCCCCACGCTTTCACTCTCCGCAGTCACCGTCATGCGGCACATAGTATTTTCTGAATTTCGCAATATTTTTTCATTTACCGCTGACGACGAAACCCTCAAAGCCGTATCCAAACTCACCGCCCTCTACCTCAAAAACTGCACTCAGCAAAACTTCAAAACCCTGCAGTATCTCTTATCGATAGAATAACCCGAATCCGCATCTTTTTCGGTGCGGTTTTTTTATTTTAAATATGTTATGTGCATGCACATTTACAGCACATTTACACAAAAAATCCTCTTGATTTTCGAATTTGTCCATGTTAAAATATGTCGCACAATTCAATAGAAACAGACACGATACAAGAGGGCAGTTATGCAATCCGATACGAGACAGATTGCACCCCTTTTGTATCGTTTTTTTGTATATACGGAAGGTATGCGGCTCTTTGTGTCGGCAAAAAGGAGGATGTTCCGATGGAACAAAAACAAAATACTTTTCTTGAGACGGAAAAGCTGACAAAGCTTATGCGTAAATATGCTGTTCCGTGCGTTATATCTCTGATTGTCGGTGCGCTTTATAACATCGTTGACCAGATTTTTATTGCAAACGCCGATTATCTCGGTTCTTACGGCAATGCGGCAAACACTGTCGTATTTCCTCTGACGGTGCTGGCTCTCGCTGTTGCCGTTATGATAGGTGATGGGTGCTGTGCCTTTGTCAGTATTGCTCTCGGCAGCGGCAAAAAGGAAGATGCCAACCGCAGTGTAGGCAATTCGATTGTTTTGTGCATTGCAAGCAGTCTTGTGCTGACCGCAATTTATCTGATTTTTTCAGAGCCGATTCTGACTTTGTTCGGCGGTAAGGTAAATGCGGAAACATACGATTTCGCAAAAGAGTATTTTTTCTGGATTGCAGTCGGCATTCCGTTTTATATGTTCGGTCAGGCGATGAATCCTATTATCAGAAGCGATGGCAGTCCCAAATTCGCAATGGTGTCAACCCTTGTCGGTGCAGTTGCGAATATTATTCTTGACCCGATTTTTATATACATATTCAAATGGGGCATGATGGGTGCCGCTGTTGCCACCGTTATCGGACAGATTCTGACTGCTGTGCTTGCAGTCCGGTATCTGTGCCATATGAAAGCGGTCAGAATTGAAAAGAGTTCATTTAAACTCAATTTCAGATTTGTTCTCAGATTTTTATCCCTCGGATTAACAAGCTTTCTTGCGCAGGTGTCGCTTGTTATTTCTATGGCGGCAGTGCAGAATACCTGCATGAAATACGGCGCGCTTGACCCGATTTTCGGACAGACGGAATATGCTCAGATTCCTCTTGCCGTTCTGGGTATAGTAATGAAATTTTTTCAGATTGCAATTTCGGTTTCAATCGGTGTTGCCGCCGGCTGTATTCCCATTGTCGGATACAATATCGGTGCAAATCGAAAGGACAGAGCAAAAACACTTTTTTCATATCTGCTTGTTGCCGAAGCGATTATCGGTGGTGTCGCAACGATTATTGTTGAGTGCTTTCCTCTGCAAATCGCAAATTTGTTCGGTGCGGCAAACGAAAGTGCATATTATGCCGATTTCGCTGTAAAATGCTTCCGAATATATCTGTGTATGATGATTCTTGCAACTGTTAACAAGGGAACATTCATCTTTTTGCAGGCTCTCGGAAGGGCGGCGGCGTCAACTGTTGTTTCGATGACGCGTGAGATTATTTTCGGTGTTTTTCTGCCGATAATTATGCCGATTTTTATGGGGCTTGACGGGTTGCTGTGGTCATTCCCCGTGGCTGATATACTTACATTTCTGATTGCCGTTTTCTTTATTCGACAGACACTCAGAGAATTAAATTCTTCACCGCAAAAAGAGTTATCCGAAACAAATTCAATTTCGTAATAGCCCTGCAAAATTCCCGGCATTATAAGTATTAATTTATATTTACTATAAATAACCATTATAAAACAGTTGATTTTTTTGTTCTTTTGGAGTAAAATCGCAGTTGAAAATATTTATTCGGGGTGTTTGTTATGGAATCCGAAAATAACTATTTCAGCGGCGGTATGGAGTCACTCAGGGAACTGTATAAAATCGGTGTCGGGCCGTCAAGCTCGCACACAATGGGTCCGCAGAAGGCGTCCGCTATAATCAAGGCAAAATACCCCAATGCCGAAAAAATAACCGTAACGCTCTATGGCTCTCTTGCCAAAACCGGCAGAGGACACCGCACGGATTATATTATCGAGCAGACGCTGTCCCCGATAAAAACCGAGATTGTTTTTGACGAGAACAAAACCGATCTGCCGCACCCGAACACCATGTGCTTCTCCGTTCTTTGTGACGGCAAGACAGAAGAAATTACCGTTGCCAGCATCGGCGGCGGTGAAATAAGAGTAATAGGCGAGAATGCCGAACAGCCTAAAATAGTATATAATCTTCGCTCCTTTACCGAGATCGCAAAATACTGTGATGACCGTGAAATTCATCTGCCCGATTATGTCGCCGAGTGCGAGGGCGAGGAAATATGGGATTATCTCCATGAAATCTGGGACTGCATGAAGCATTCCGTGCATGAGGGCTTAAAAGCCGAGGGCGAAATTTTCGGCGGACTTCACGTTCAGCGTAAAGCAAAACAGCTTTACAATAACCGCCATATGGATGAGACTGCCGAAACAAAAGAAAACCGTATGGTGTGTGCCTATGCTTTTGCCGTCAGCGAGCAGAACGCCGCCTGTGCCGGTGAAATCGTCACCGCTCCCACATGCGGATCGTGCGGTGTCGTGCCCGCCGTTCTGATGTATTTTCAGAAAAAACGCGGCTTTTCGGATGACGAGATAGTTCGAGCTCTTGCCGCCGGCGGAGTTGTCGGCAATCTTATAAAAACAAACGCTTCAATAAGCGGAGCGGAAGCCGGGTGTCAGGCAGAAATCGGCACTGCGTGTGCAATGGCGGCTGCCGCTCTTGCCGAGCTTTATCATATGAGTAACGGTCAGATTGAATATGCCGCAGAGGTTGCGATTGAGCATCATCTGGGGCTTACCTGCGACCCCGTTCGAGGGCTTGTTCAGATACCGTGTATCGAACGAAATGCCGTTGCCGCAATGCGTGCGATAAACGCCGTAAATCTTGCAAACTTCCTTGCCGACTCACGCAAAATCTCACTTGACCTTGTCATAAAAACAATGTACGAAACAGGCAGGGACCTCTCTTGCCGCTACCGTGAAACAAGCGAGGGCGGACTTGCAAAACTCTATAACTGAAAAAGCGAGGCTTTGCCTCGCTTTTTCAATTAATAATTAATAATTAAGAATTAACAATTTCGGAAGGCACTATTGCCCTGAATTATTTAGCCCTGCGTTTTGTGTTGAAAAAATATTTTTTGACAATTTTATCTGTTGCGAAGCTGTATAATCCAAAACGCCTTGGCGTTTTCCTTCATTGTGCATTATGCATTATGCATTATGAATTGGAATTGTCTGCTTTTCGTTTTGTGTTTCTGTGTTTTATTATAGCCAAGATTAAAATCGATATCGCTGTCCCCGTCGCCACCCCGGCAGTGTCAATCATGGCGTCGGTGAACTGCATGCTGCGGCCCGGGACAAAATACTGATGAAATTCGTCCGAGCAGGCGTAAAGAAAACAGCTTGTCAGTGTCAGAATAACTGTAAAGTAATTTGGCTTGTCAAATGTCTTTACGCAGATTGTCATACAAACACCCAGAACGGCGTATTCCGAAAAGTGTGCAAGTTTTCTTATGATATGGTCAACGGTTGAAAATGTCTCGGGGTCGTTAAGATCCACGCCGAAAAGTCCGAGAAGCCTGCCGAAAATATCCATTACCACAGCTCCGCTCATGTCCGCCGACTCGGTAGCGTCCCTTGATGACATATAGAATATCACAACCGCAACAAGCACGGTCAGTATGAGAAAAATATACCTTGTTTTATTCGTCTTATTTCGCATAATAAACCTCCGTCAGCCTTCAGTATATCATAAAATTCGCACTTTGTCACCCCGACTGCTAATTTTTTTGATATTTTGCTTTTTTCATATTGTAAATTTAAGGTTTTGTGTTAAAATATAGGTTAGAAAATAATCTAAGGAAGTAGATTAACATGACAAAAATTGACATTTTTTCCGGTTTCCTCGGTGCGGGAAAAACCACACTTATAAAGAAGCTTATCGCCGACAGCTACAAGGGCGAAAAGCTTGTTCTCATCGAAAACGAATTCGGTGAAATCGGTATCGACGGCGGTTTCCTTAAAGACTCCGGTGTTGAAATTACCGAGATGAATTCCGGCTGTATCTGCTGCAGTCTTGTCGGTGACTTCGGCGAGGCTCTCAAAAAGGTTCTCGCACAGTTTGCTCCCGACAGAATTATCATTGAACCCTCGGGTGTAGGCAAGCTTTCCGACGTTATTAAAGCCGTGCAGAATATCGGCAGTGATGAAATCATCCTTAATGCATTTACAACGGTTGTCGATGCCGGCAAATGCAAAATGTATATGAAAAACTTCGGCGAATTTTTCAACGACCAGGTTGAACACGCAGGCACAATCATTATGAGCCATGCCGATGCTGTGTCCCCCGATAAGCTTAAGACCGCCGTTGCCCTCGTAAAAGAGAAGAACCCCACAGCGGTTATCGTAACCACACCTATTTCTCAGCTTGACGGCAAGACGCTTCTTGAAGCCATTGAGCGTAAGGATACACTTGAAGCCGCAATTGAGCTTCTCAAAAATGAGCACGACGATGACGACGATGAACACGAGCATCACCATCATCACCACCACGACGACGATGATGACGATGAGTGCTGCTGCCATGACCACCATCACGATGACGACGATGACGATGATGACGAACACGAGCATCACCATCACGACGACGATGATGACGATGACGACGAGCACGAACATCACCACCATCACGATGATGATGACGACGAGCATGAACATCACCATCACCACGACGGCGAATGCTCCTGCGGCTGTCATGATCACGATCACCACCATCATCACCACGCAGACGAAGTATTCGTAAGCTGGGGCACCGAAACCACTAAGAAGTTCACTAAAGAAGAGCTTAACGAAATTCTCGACTCCCTCTGCGACGAAAAGGAATTCGGATTTATTCTTCGTGCCAAGGGCATTGTCGAGGGCGCGGACGGCAAGTGGATTCACTTTGACTATATCCCCGGTGAAGCGGATGTCCGTGACGGCAGTGCAGGCGTTATAGGCAGACTGTGCGTTATCGGCTCAAAAATCAACGAAGAAAACATTAAAAAGGCGTTCGGCGCATAAGGAGCGTGCAAAATATGGAAACTCCCGTATATCTTTTTACCGGCTTTCTTGAGAGCGGCAAAACCATGTTTATGCAGGATACACTCGAAGATTCCCGTTTTAATTCCGGCGAAAAAACACTTGTGCTTGTCTGCGAAGAGGGCGAGGAGGAATATGACCCCTCAAAATTTTCGGGGCAGAATGTCACAATTAAAGTCATAGACGATGCGTCCGAACTGACTGAAGACAATCTCGAGAAAATTCAGAAGGATTGCGGTGCCGAGCGTGTCATGGTCGAATATAACGGCATGTGGATGCTTCAGCAGTTTTATGACGCAATGCCCGAAGGCTGGGTGCCTTATCAGGATATGCTCTTCTTTGATGCCGGCACATTCATGAACTATAATTCAAACATGAGAAGTCTTGTTGTCGACAAGCTCAAAGACTGCGACACATGTATTTTTAACCGTGTTCCCGACGGCTTCGACACAATGCAGCTTCATAAGGTTGTCCGTGCTATAACAAGACGTGCCGAGATAGTTTACGAAAATGTAAACGGCACTGTTACGCCCGATGAAATAGAAGACCCCCTGCCCTTTGATGTAAACGCCTCGTTTATAGAAATTGCCGACCGTGACTATGCTCTGTTTTACAGAGATCTGACGGAGGAAATGAAAAAGTACAAGGGCAAGACCGTCAGCTTTAAGGCTATCGCCGCAACCGACAGCAAATTCCCGGCGAGAACATGCGTTCTGGGCAGACATATTATGACATGCTGTGCCGCCGATATTACATACTGCGGACTTGTGTCAAAGCTTCCCGATAAGCTCAAGGTCGAAAACGGTGCGTGGTACAATGTCACCGCCGATATTGATATAAAATTCTCCCGTCTTTACGGCAGAATAGGACCTGTTTTCAATGTAAAAAATCTTACCCCCGCAGAAGCTCCCGAGGAGCAGGTGGCAACTTTTTATTAATA
>CAZTWO010000053.1:7670-9598 GCA_964617965.1 uncultured Ruminococcus sp.
TGCTCCTTGCTCACTTTGCGTTGTGTATAAAATTTTTGATAAGTTACAGTATAAGGGAGAGAAAAAAATGGCAATTCCGAGACCCGAACATCCGAAGCCTCAATTTGAGAGAAAAAACTGGCAGAATCTTAACGGACAGTGGGATTTCTGCTTCGACAACGGCAAAAGCGGCGCGGCACGCAAGATTTACGAAAACGCCGATGCTTTTGACAAGAAAATTACAGTACCGTTCTGTGTCGAGTCCGAGCTTTCGGGCATCGGCTGCAAGGATTTTATCTACGGCGTATGGTACAGACGCACATTTAATCTTACCGCAGAGCAGGCAAGCTCCCGCACGGTTCTTCATTTCGGTGCGGCGGACTATGAAACGATTGTCTATATCAACGGCAAGAAGGTCGGCAGTCACAAGGGCGGCTATGTGTCGTTCTCGTTTGATATCTCCGATTTTGTAAACGAGGGCGAAAACACTGTTGTTGTCAATTGCGAAGACAACACTCGCTGTCCTCTTATCCCCCGCGGAAAGCAGAGCGAGGAGTATTATTCACACGGCTGTGACTACACTCGCACAACCGGCATATGGCAGACTGTATGGCTTGAGTTTATGCCCAAGACTTATGTTGAGTCCTTCAAGTTCTTCCCCGATTATAAAAACGGCAGTGTAACGGTAACAGGCACTCTTCACGGCACGGCTGATCTTGATATCGCCGCTTCTTACGAAAATGCCGATATGGGCACGGCTCATATTGACTCTGCTGCCGGCAACTTCGCCTGCGAGATTAAGCTCAAAGAGACACATTTGTGGGAAGTCGGTGCGGGCCGTCTTTATGATGTCACAATCACATTCGGCGATGATGAAATAAAGACTTATTTCGGTTTGAGAAACATTTGGTTTGACGGACTCAAATTCATGCTCAACGGCAAATCCGTATTTCAGCGTCTTGTTCTCGATCAGGGCTTTTACCCGGACGGCATTTATACAGCCCCCTCGGATGAGGCTCTTCACAATGACATAAAGCTTTCTCTGGCGTTCGGCTTCAACGGCGCAAGACTTCATCAGAAGGTGTTTGAGGAGCGTTTCCTCTATCACTGCGACAAGGAAGGCTATCTTGTATGGGGCGAGTACGCAAACTGGGGTCTTGATCACACACGCCCCGACAGCATTTATTCGTTCCTGCCCGAGTGGCTCAATGAGCTTGAGCGTGACTTTAACCATCCGTCAATCATCGGCTGGTGTCCGTTCAATGAGACATGGGATCAGCACGGCTGTCAGCAGTTTAACCCGCTTCTCTCGTCAATTTACAGCATTACAAAGGCGGTTGACAATACTCGTCCGTGCATAGACACAAGCGGCAACTTCCATGTCGTTACCGATATTTACGACTATCATGACTATGAGCAGAAGCCCGATAAATTCACTGCTTCAATCAAGCGTTTTGAAGACGAGAATATTATCGACAACTGGTCAAGCCGTCAGAAATATCCCGGTGACCTGCCCGTATTCATAAGCGAGTACGGCGGCATAAAGTGGAGCACTAAAGAAGGCGGTTCGGCATGGGGCTACGGCGACGCACCCAAGACTGAGGAAGAGTACAAGACCCGTTATAAGGGACTTACCGACGCCATCCTCGACTGCCCCAAGATTATGGGCTTCTGCTATACTCAGCTTACCGATGTTGAGCAGGAGCAGAACGGCGCATATAACTATGACAGAACAAAGAAGTTCGATGTTGAGTTCTTCCATGAAGTAAATACCCGCAAGGCGGCAATTGAAGACTGATATTTTCGAAGCTTTAAGACTTATTTAAGACGAATAGTATATACTGTGTACTGTAAGAACGGACAGGGTTCTTACATCCCCCTTTCTCTTTTTTCTATATGCATTCGCAGCAGAGCTTCGGGCAAGAAATTGCACCGGAGCTTTTGTCTTT
>CAZTWO010000053.1:9698-11791 GCA_964617965.1 uncultured Ruminococcus sp.
AACTCTTTACTTTTCCTAAAGAGTTTTATTCGAAAGGAAAGTGTTTTATATGAAAAAGAAGCAATTCAAAGCTGAATCAAAAAAGCTTCTTGATTTGATGGTAAACTCCATCTACACCCATAAGGAGATTTTTCTCCGTGAGCTTATTTCAAACGCAAGCGATGCGCTCGATAAGCTTCATTTTCGTCTGCTGACCGACAACAGCGCAGACGCCTCAACCGAGGAACTTGCAATCAGGCTCACCGTTGACAAGGATGCCCGTACTCTCACAATTTCCGATAACGGTATCGGCATGACAGCCGAGGAGCTTGAAAACAACCTCGGCATCATCGCAAAGAGCGGTTCGCAGGCGTTCAAGGCCGAAAACGCCGACAGCAAGGACGTTGACATTATAGGTCAGTTCGGTGTCGGTTTCTATGCCGCGTTTATGGTAAGCTCTAAAGTTATCGTAAAGAGCAAGGCTTACGGCTTTGATGAAGCAAACTGCTGGGAGTCTGAAGGCGCAGACGGCTTTACCGTTTCTCCGTGCGAAAAAGAGTCGCACGGCACGGATATTACACTGTATCTGAAAGACGACACCGAAGAAGTAAATTACAGCCGCTATCTTGAGCAGTATACTATTTCGTCTCTCGTCAAGAAGTATTCTAACTACATCAGATTCCCGATTAAGATGATGATGTCCTCCTCCCGTCCCGTTGAAGGCAAGGAAGGGGAGTATGAGACAGTCGAAGAGGATACCGTTCTCAACAGTATGCTCCCTATATGGAAAAAGAGCAAGAGTGAAATTACCGAGGATGAATACAACTCCTTCTACAAAGAAGTGTTCATGGATTATGAAAATCCCCTCAAGGTTATTCACACAAAGACAGAGGGCAGTGCCACATTTGATGCACTTCTCTATATTCCTTCACACGCTCCGTTTGATTATTACACAAAGGAGTACGAGAAGGGGCTTCGCCTTTATTCAAAGGGCGTGCTTATTACCGAAAAGTGCGGTGAGCTGCTCCCCGATCACTTCAATTTTGTAAGAGGTCTTGTTGACAGTGAAGATCTGTCGCTTAATATTTCACGTGAAATGCTGCAGCATGACCATCAGCTGAAGCTTATCGCAAAGACCGTATCAAAGAAAATCAAGTCCGAGCTTACAAAGCTTCTGAAGGACAAGAGAGAAGACTACGAAAAGTTCTTTGAAGCGTTCGGCGCGTCGCTTAAGTTCGGCGTTTACAACGACTACGGCGCAAACAAAGACGAGCTTAAGGATCTGCTTCTGTTCAAGTCCTCAAAGGAAGAGAAGTATGTAACGCTCGAAGAGTATGTTTCACGCATGGCGGACGGTCAGACGGCTATTTATTACGCCGCCGCCGATTCAATCGAAAAAGCGAAGATGCTTCCGCAGGTTGACGCGGCACTCGCCAAGGGCTATGAAGTTCTCTATTTCACAGAGTACATGGACGAGTTTGCAATCCGTATGCTCATGGAATATAACGAGAAGCCGTTTGTAAATGTATGTTCCGGTGAAGCCGACTTCCAGACCGATGAAGAAAAGGAAGAAGCAAAGACCGAAAACGAGTCAAATGAAGAGCTTTTTAAGGCTATGAAAGAGACTCTCGGCGACAAGGTGTCATCCGTCAGATTTACCCATAAATTGGGCAAGCACCCCTCATGCCTTACAAACGAGGGTGTCCTGTCTGCCGAAATGGAGAAGGTGTTAAGTTCCATGCCCGGCTCTACCGGTGCAAAGGCGGAGCTTGTGCTCGAAATCAACGCCGACCACCCCGTTGCCGAAAAGATTAAATCACTCTACGGCACAGATAACGACCGCCTTGCCGACTATACCAAGCTTCTTTATAACGAAGCACGCCTTATCGGCGGCATGACAATCGAAGACCCGGTTGAATTCGCGTCGCTTGTCTGCTCGCTGATGTAATTTCCGATAAAAGTGTAATTATGTAAAAAACCCACCTTCTGCGGATATACTGCGGAGGGTGGGCTTTTATTATAATTAACAATTGATAACTTTTGTGTTTCCTTACTTTACAAAACCGCTGTTTGTCGCTTCAGGGTAATAAAAAAGACCGTATTTCTACGATCTT
>CAZTWO010000054.1:0-2036 GCA_964617965.1 uncultured Ruminococcus sp.
GACCCTCTTTGTCGTAATAGCGGAGAGTTGACGCTGAAATGCCGAGTTTTTTGGCAGTGTCGCCGATTGTGTAGACCATAATTTTACCTCATTCTTAATTCTTAATTTTCAACAAAAACAATCAGGGGTCAGGTGTCAGGTGTCGGGGCCCGGGGAACTAAGGAAGACACTTCGTGTCTTGGATTATAAAGCTTCGCCTTTTGCGAAGCCAACTCCACACTCCACTCTCCAAACTCCACTCTCCCATTCAGGCTTACCTGAAGATATAAACTAAAAAAACTGTTGACTTGAAGTATACTTTAAGTGATAGACTTAGATTGAACTTCAAGCGACAGTATACAATCAATTTGCCGTGCTGTCAATATAAAAAAGGAGCTGTATTATTATGAAATACGAAAACAGAGATGCATTTGAAAAAGCAAATATGTTTAAGACAGGTGTGCCGAATGACGGCTACGCCAGATTTTTTATCGGCAATTCTTATCTTAATCCGCTGACAGACCCGAAGGGCGGGCTGTTTGCGGCGAATGTTACATTTGAACCGGGATGCCGCAACAACTGGCATATTCATCACGCGACAAGCGGCGGCGGACAGATGCTCATATGCACCGCAGGTGAAGGCTGGTATCAAGAAGAAAATAAAGATGCAGTCAGCCTTAAAGAAGGCAGTGTCATAATGATTCCCGCAAATGTAAAGCACTGGCACGGAGCAAAAAAAGACAGCTGGTTTTCGCATATCGCAATTGAAGTACCCGGTGAAAACTGCAAAACCGAGTGGTGCGAAGCGGTATCTGACGAAGAATACAATAATCTGTAAAGGAGAAAAAACATGGCAATAAAACAGACAGCGGGGCGTGACGCTTTGGGCGAGTTTGCCCCCAAATTCGCGGAGCTTAACGATGATGTTCTTTTCGGTGAGGTGTGGAGCAGAGAGGATAAATTATCCCTTCGCGACCGCTCACTTGTAACCGTTACGGCACTTATGGCACAGGGACTTATTGACGACAGCTTTAAGTACCATTTGACAACAGCTAAAAAAAATGGTATTACTAAAGAGGAGATCGCCGAAATAGTTACGCACGCCGCATTCTATTGCGGTTGGCCGAAGGCGTGGGCGGTGTTCCGCATGGCAAAAGAAATATGGAATGATACGGAGGAAAAAGCATGATTTTCAATGAAACATACACAATGTCAAACGGTGTCAGAATTCCGAAGCTCGGTGCAGGCACATGGCATATTGACGACGACAAGGTCGCGGACGTTGTAAAAAACGCAATTGAAATAGGCTACCGTCACATTGACACGGCACAGTCTTATCATAACGAGAGAGGTGTGGGCGAAGGCATTCGCAAAAGCGGCATCGCACGTGACAGTATTTTTATTACAAGCAAGGTAGAAGCCGAGCATAAGACATACGAAGCGGCGGCAAAGTCGATTGACGAGTCACTTGAAAGAATGGGCCTAAGCTATCTCGATTTAATAATAATACACTCCCCTCAGCCGTGGAATGAATTTCGCGTTGAAAAGCGTTATTTTGAAGAGAACAAAAACGTCTGGCGTGCACTTGAGGATGCATACAAGGCCGGCAAGGTTAAGAGCATAGGCGTGTCAAACTTCCTTGTTGACGATCTGGAAAGCCTCTTGCCCTCTTGCGAAATAAAGCCGATGATAAATCAGATTCTTCTGCACATAGGCAGAACGGATATGCCGCTTGTTGACTATTGCAACGCACATGACATTCTTGTTGAGGCGTACTCCCCCATCGGTCACAGCATCGCACTTAAAAATCCGGAAGTCATTGCCATGTCCGAAAAATACGGCGTAACGGGCGCACAGCTCTGTGTTCGCTATACGCTGCAGCTTGGCACCGTGTCACTGCCCAAATCAAAGAGCGTTGAGCACCTTAAAAACAATGCCGATGTTGATTTTGTGATTTCCGATGAAGATATGGAGACACTCAAAAAAGTTCACTTTACGGATTACGAGAAATATAATATCTTCCCGGTTTACAGCGGAAAACCAAGGCAATGAGCAAT
>CAZTWO010000054.1:2136-3489 GCA_964617965.1 uncultured Ruminococcus sp.
TATGTTTCGACCGATAAGACGAAAAGAAAAGGAAAGAGATATGACTGCGGCGTATGCGCTTCTGAAGACAGAAAGGCGTGGCGTGCTTGCGGTCAACGGCGACGACGGCTACCCTTATGCCGTGCCGGTAAACTTTCTTTTTGACGAAAAAGAAAACAAAATATATATTCACGGTTCAAGGTTCGGTCACAAGAACGAGGCAATTAAAAAATGCGACAAGGTCTGCTTTACCGTTTACGGCAACGAGCAGATAAAAAAAGAAGCATGGGCGCCGTTTTTAACAAGCGTTGTCATTTTCGGCAGATGCCGTCTGCCGGAGCAGAGCGACAAAACAGTCAAAGTGCTAAAAGAACTCGCGTCAAAATATTACCCGGATGAAAATTCCGTGAACGAAGAAATAACAAAGGCCGGCACCCGTGTACAGATGTATGAAATCACGATTGAACACATAACGGCAAAGGAAATTCAGGAGAAATAACGGATTTCCGGGCCGACAGACAAAGGAAAATAACAACACAAAACCGCTCAGGGCTTTTGATTACCCCGGGCGGTTTTTTATAACAAAAGTATTTTATTCATAGCGAGTCCACATTCGCTTTACATAGACAATGCCTTCATAAACATTTCCGTTTGCGTCTTTTATTTGGTCGATGTTGTTTTCTGTGCAATAGACAAGACGGTGCAGCAGGTTAATTCTTCTTGAGAAATATCCCGACAGATTACCCGTAAGCTTTTCATACGGCGGCGGATTCTGAAAAGGATTAACAAGCATGATATTCAGCAGCTCTCTTGCTTTTTTATCAAGTCCGACACTTTTTAAGAGCTGTTTATCCTTGCTTGCCTGTTTTGAAAAAGTTATCAGATACATTTACCATTCCTCATCCGGATTATAAATTTCTCTTTCTTCGAGCGGTTCTTCTTTAAGTATACTGTTGACCATACCCGGGACGGAGTTAAGATAAATTGTTTCCTGTATTGCGTTCCAGTCGTCCTCAGACAGCAAAACGGCGTTTTTTCCTCTGCTGTTTGTTATTGTTATCGGCGTACTGTTGGAATTTACATCTGAAATAAGCCGATACAGATTTTTTCTTGCACTTGTGGCATTTACCGCATTCATTAAAATAACCTCCTTCTTACCTCCATTATAGCGTACGCTTTTGCGTTCGTCAACAATATTTTCAAACAATAACTGAGGAAGTTGCCGGTGGCCGGTATCCGGTGACTAAAGAAGGCACAAGGTGCCTTAGATTATATAGTTACGCAAAAAATGTGTTTTTCTTATATATTCCATCTAAATCTCAGCAAAGATTATACAATCCAAGTCCGCAGGACTTCCCCGGTCCCCGACCCCCG
>CAZTWO010000054.1:3589-11663 GCA_964617965.1 uncultured Ruminococcus sp.
CCCCGGTCCCCGACCCCCGATCCCCGGCCCCTATCATTGCTCATTGCTCATTGCTAATTGCTAATTGAAAAAAAGGCTCCGAGCATCTGCCCAAGAGCCTTCTTTTTTTATTTTATCTTAGTAAAGCTTACTTGCTTGCTTCTTCAACAGCAACTGCGCATGCAACCGTAGCACCTACCATGGGGTTGTTGCCCATACCGATAAGACCCATCATTTCAACGTGTGCGGGAACTGATGAAGAACCTGCGAACTGAGCGTCGGAATGCATACGTCCCATTGTATCGGTCATGCCGTAGCTGGAGGGACCTGCTGCCATATTGTCGGGATGAAGCGTTCTGCCTGTGCCGCCGCCGGAAGCAACGGAGAAGTACTTAATGCCGTTCTCGTTGCACCATTTCTTGTATGTGCCTGCAACAGGATGCTGGAAGCGTGTGGGGTTGGTGGAGTTGCCTGTGATGGAAACGCCGACCTTCTCGAGCTTCATTATTGCAACGCCTTCGGGAACGTTGTCTGCGCCGTAGCACTTAACGTCCGCACGGGGTCCCTTTGAATAGGGCTTCTCGTAAACAACCTTTACTTCTTCCGAATAGGGATCAAACTCCGTCTCAACATATGTGAAGCCGTTGATACGGGATATGATCATAGCGGCATCCTTGCCGAGACCGTTAAGGATAACGCGAAGGGGATTTGTACGAACCTTATTGGCATTAAGAGCGATTTTGATAGCGCCCTCAGCTGCTGCGAATGATTCGTGACCTGCGAGGAAGCAGAAGCACTCTGTTGAGTCGGAGAGAAGCATTGCGCCGAGGTTGCCGTGACCGAGACCTACCTTGCGGTTTTCGGCAACGGAACCGGGAATGCAGAATGCCTGAAGACCGATGCCTATTGCGGCAGCGGCGTCAGCGGCCTTCTTGCAGCCCTTCTTTATGGCAATAGCACAACCTACTGTGTATGCCCACTTTGCGTTTTCGAAGCAGATGGGCTGAGTTTCCTGGACGATTGTGTAGGGGTCAATGCCCTTCTCGTCACAGATAGCCTTGCATTCGTCTATTGAGGAGATACCGTATTCTTTAAGAACGCCGAGGATTTTTGCCTCACGTCTTTCATAACCTTCAAACTGAGCCATTATTCGTTACCTCCTTATCAGTCTTTACGGGGGTCAATGTACTTGACCGCACCGTCTTCGGGATTAAATCTGCCATAGTGGCCGATTGACTTGTTGTAAGCTGTTGTGGGATCGTCGCCCTTCTTGATGAAGTCGGTCATCTTGCCGAGAGATACGAACTCATAGCCGATAACCTGATCGTCTTCGTCAAGAGCCATTCTTGTGCAGTAGCCCTCTGTCATTTCAAGATAACGAACGCCCTTTTCTTTTGTGCCGTACATTGTGCCGACCATTGAGCGTGCGCCCTTGCCGAGGTCTTCCATGCCTGCGCCGATAACAAGACCGTCATCGGAGAAAGCGGACTGGCTTCTGCCGTAAACTATCTGGAGGAAAAGCTCTCTTGCGGCGGTGTTGATAGCATCGCATACAAGGTCGGTGTTGAGCATCTCGAGAACGGTTTTGCCGGGAAGGATTTCTGCTGCCATAGCAGCGGAATGAGTCATACCCGAGCAGCCGATTGTCTCAACAAGAGCCTCTTCGATTATGCCGTTTTTGATGTTAAGTGAAAGCTTGCAGGCGCCCTGCTGAGGTGCGCACCAGCCCACACCGTGAGTATAGCCGGAAATATCCTTGATTTCCTTTGCCATTATCCATTTGCCCTCTTCGGGGATGGGAGCGGGACCGTGCTTGGGACCCTTGGCGACTATGCACATGTTTTCTACTTCGCGTGAATAGTTCATTGGAAAAACTCCTTTCAGAATATACGGATAAAGCCGCCGCCGTAATGTCGACAGTACGGCTTTTGAACCTAACCGATAATATTATACATACGCCCGCATATTTTTGCAAGCGAAAAATTAATATTATCTAATATGTGCAAAAGTGCCGTAAACAAGAACGGCAAATATGGAAATTTTTTCACTCTTTTCCGCCGTTATACAAGGGGAATTATTCACAAAAACAAAAAACACTTTTTTGTGTCTTTACAATATGTAAAAAATATATTAGAATTAGCTGTGTATACAATTCTTTTGGAGGTAATCTCTGATGACAAACGCTTCTGCCGCAAAAAAAATCATGTCGGTGCTTTTAGCCGTGTGCATGCTGCTCACAGTGGCACCGATAAGTCTTGCAAAACAGATAAAGGGTAATTCCGGGGAGCTTCTTCTTGCTACCGTGTCGGATATTCACTACTACCCTTCCACACTTGCGAAATACAAGAGCGACGCTTTCTATACCTATCTTCAGGGTGCTAACATTTCCTATGAAGACATAGATTCGATAGTTGACGCCGCATTTGATTCTTTAGCCCGTGACGCAAAAGACAAGGGGCTTAAGTATGTTGTGCTTAACGGCGACCTTACCACAAACGGCGAATATGAGGGTCATGTAAAGCTTGCCGAAAAGCTTCATAAGCTCGAAGAAGAGAGCGGACTGCAGGTTTTCGTCACAAACGGCAACCATGACATAAACAACTCCAAGGCTTCGCAGTTCACAACCGAGAACGGTCTTAAGACGGCGGCGAGAACAACGACACCGCAGGAGTTCTATGAAATTTATAAGGACTTCGGTTTCAGTGACGCCTACCATCAGTTTAAGGACTTTACCTGCGGCGAGGACGGCGCTCTGTCTTATTCACAGAAGCTTGACGGCGGCTATCGTCTTATAGTCGCGGACGGCGGAAAATATACCCACTACAACACCGAGTCCGGGAAGGACGAGCACGAGACAGCCGGCTGTTTTTCGGATGAGCTTCTGAGCTGGATTATATCGGAAGCCAAGGACGCCGTTGACAACAACGAAACTCCCCTGC
Organism: uncultured Ruminococcus sp.; assembly: GCA_964617965.1. Taxonomy (GTDB): domain Bacteria; phylum Bacillota; class Clostridia; order Oscillospirales; family Acutalibacteraceae; genus RUG806. The sequence continues at coordinate 6,508 of CAZTWO010000054.1, forward strand.
TTGTCACCCACTGGAACATGTCCGGCATAAACTATATGCATGAATATCTTCTTCAGGGCTTTGTAATCGACGATGCATATAAGCTTCAGGAAACACTGGCGGACAACGGCATAAACTATACCTTCAGCGGTCATCAGCACGTAAGCGACATAGATATAACCTACTCCGACAGCGGAGAGCCGATGTATTCGATAATCACGCCCACCCTTACACAGTTCCCGTTCTCGTATCGTGAGACAAAGTTTGAGCGTGACGGTGACGGCACGATAAACGCGACATTCGACATGATAGACTGCGACGACGCACAGCAGATTGTAAACGGCGATACAAATATTCCCTATGCGAAAACATACCGTGAAACAGCCGGATTCAACAAGCAGATGGGCAACGGCGACGGTGCTGAATATCTTCTGAGAATGTTCAAGAACATGCTCGGCGACACAATTTCGGATATTCAGAAAAAGGGCAGCATTGTATCATATATCGAAGAAAAGCTTGATATCGACATTCGCGATACGCTTAATAATCTTATTAACGGTGCTGCGGATAATATCACAACCGGCAATGCAACCGTAAATGCGGTTCTCGAAAAGCTCAAGCCGTACATTAAGGTGTTCATAAGCTCCGTTCGCACGCAGATTTCAAAGGAAATGCCGTTTGAGGTTGTCGAGACAATCATGAACTTCCTCGGCGACATTGACGAGCAGATTATGACGCAGTACATAAATAAGCCCGACGAGCTTTATTCAAAGCTTAAGACTCTGTTCGGTGAAATTCTTTCGATGCAGATGTCAGACCTCCCCTGCACGAAGTTTATCGACACATACGGCTTCGGCGACGAAACAGAGCCCGGCACGCTTGAGGATGTTTTCTTCTCGGTTCTTGTGTACATGTATGTCGGCAACGAAGAGGATAATATCTCGGACGATCTGTTTATGCAGGACGTTCTTAAAAATGTCGGCTCGGGCGAAATTATCGACAGACTGTTTGACGTCGTACTCGAAAAGGCTGTGGACAATCTTGTTGTTGACGATATTCTGAGCAATATTATCATTCACCTTGATTCATTCAATTCCGCAGACGAGGAAGTAAAATATGTTCTGGGATTTATTCAGCTGTTCTTCTTCCTCACTGTTTCGGCATATGACGCATACAACGATCTTGATATTGACATAACAGAGTTTTCTTACTCCGATATGCTTCTGAACTTCGGTTCGTTCATTGAGAAATTTACCGAGAAAATTCATTCAGCCAAGACAATTTCAATCGCGAATATAGCAAAGCTTGTTCTTGAAACAGGCAAAATAAAGTACGGTTCATCCGTTGACGAAGTCGCAAAATTCTTCTATGACAAGTATATAGGCACTTCGGGCAAGGAAGCAATGGCTCAGCAGCTTCAGACTCTGCTTAACGACATTCTGTACGATGAAGACAGGGACTGGAATGTGACATATACATACTCCGGTGCCGTTAAGGTGACACCCACGGTTGATGACAAACAGCTGCCGAGCGATATTACAGTAATGCAGGGCAAGAGCGAAACCGAGTATCGTCTGAGCTGGCTTACAAAATACAGCGTAACCGGCACGGATATAGAAATTGTCGAAGAAAACGCCGAATTTACCGGCACACCCACAACGACCGGAGTGGAAGCATCAAGCGAAAATACCACATACGGCGGCTACGGCTACGATTTCGGCAACTTCGGCATTCTGCCGTGGACACGAGACGGCGTACGCCACTGTATCACCGTTTCGGGACTTAAAGAAAACACAACATACAAATACAGAATCGGCGATGCATCAAAGGGCTTCTGGAGCGAGGAATGCACCTTGAAGACGGGCGGCGACTCGAACGGCTCATTCATATTCATGACCGATATCGCTGGCACGACAAACGCCGATTACAGCAGCTGGGCAGACACTCTGAATGCGGCCCGGGCGGAAGCCAAAAACGCCGAAATGCTCCTTTTAGGCGGCGACAGCGTAACAGTAAGCGGCAACGACGACCAGTGGAACATGGCTCTTAACAGTGCAAGGGATACCCTTACATCACTCAGTGTGGCTTATGCCGCAGGCGACAGAGACATCTGCGAAGCAGGTGCGATGCGTTACTTTAATGCCGCATTCGAAACGGAAGAGACCGACGAAAACAAGACAGGCGGCTACTATTCATTTGACCGTGACGACATTCACTTTATTGTTCTCAATACAAATGACAAGAACAGTGACGGCACGCTTTCATCCGCTCAGTGCAATTGGCTGAACCTTGATTTGAAGCTTAATTCAACGGCACAGTGGACGGTCATTCTGATGCACGCTTCCTGCTATGACGCAAACGGAAACGTTACAAATCTCGGCAAACAGTTAAACGAGTATGCGACAAAATACGGTGTCGATCTTGTCCTTTCAAGCGGCAGCGGAACATATGCCCGCACAAAGCTTATAAACAACGGCACAGCGGCAGCAAACGCCGAGACCACCACAGTTAAGGCAAACTCAAAGACATACACGGCTCTGGTTGACCCCAACGGCACTGTTTACATTAACGGCGGCAACGGCGGCAGCACAACCGGCAATGAAAACGTCACAAAGACGGATATTTTCGAAAGTGTCAGCGGCGGCAAGAATATGTTCACGCTGATAAGAACATCCGACGGCACACTTACGATAGACACATATGAAGTGACTGACGGCAAAACAACAGTCGTTGATTCTTACGCCATATACAACAACCGTCTTAAAGCACTCAGAGGCGACGTTGACCAAGACGGCAAGGTGTCCGTTAAGGATGCCCGTCTGGCACTTAGAGCGGTTGTACGTCTTGACTCCCCTTCCGCTTTCGAGAGAGTTCTGATTGATGTTGACGACAGCCATTCAATCGATGTATACGACGCACGTTCAATATTGAGAGTCGCGATAAAACTTGATAATTACGACAGCAACAAATATATAGTATGCACCAAAAATCAGCTTTCAAAGCTTGATTTCTAAACGGAGGACAATATGCCAAAAAAGAAAAACTCATCCACGCCGTCAAACGCCCTGCCGAGACACCCCAATGCGATTGGCATTAAAGAAGGCATCGGCTACATGTTCGGCGACATAGGCAACCTTCTGGTGCTTACGTTTGTATCGACATATCTTAAGGTATTCTATACCGACTCGCTTTTTGCGGGCTTTATGCAGACAGAGGCGGCACGTGAGCGTGTTATGAACGACATTACTGTGCTGTTCCTCATAACAAGACTGTGGGACGCCATAAACGACCCGCTGTGGGGACTTATCGTTGACGCACGCAGAGCAAAGCCCGAAGGCAAATTCCGCCCCTATATTAAAGTGGTGGCAATTCCCCTGACGCTTTCGTGCATGCTGTGCTTTATGAACATGCATAAGATGGTTGACAGCTATATTGTGCTTCTCATCTTCGCATATATCTCATATACGGCATTCGGAATGCTGTATACGGGTATGAATATCCCCTACGGCTCCTTGGCGTCCGTTATTACGGATGACCCCAAGGGCAGAACGCTTCTGTCGACATTCCGTTCAATCGGCGGCGGTGTCGGCGGCGCACCCGTTCAGCTTTTAGGTCAGCTTATCATATACAAAAAGACGATAAATGAAGCGGGCGAAACGGTGTCGGCATTCGACGGCAACAGGGCATTCATATTGGCTGTAGCCTTCTCGCTGTTCTCGATGGTATCGTACTTCTTCTGCTACAAGTCAACAAGAGAGCGTGTAACGGAGCCGATTTCAACCGAAAAGAAGAAGATAGACATAAAGCTCACATACGGCTCGCTGTTTAAGAGCGTTCCGTTTATGACGGTAATGATTTCGGGCATACTTATAAGCGGTCTGCTTCAGTACGGCTCGTTTAACCAGTATCTCTTCAAAAACTATTTCGGAAATTCAAATCTGTCAATAGTAAACACACTCTGCACATATGCTCCCATGGCGGCACTTATACTGTTCATGCCGAAGCTTGTCGAAAAATTCGGCAAGAAGGAGCTTTGCACATTCGGTCTTGTGATAGCGTCGCTTGCAAGCATTTTCAACGCCGTATTTTTACCCGGCAAGGGCGTGTACTTCACAATGCAGGCTCTGACGGGCTTCGGTTACTCATTCATGAGCATAACGAACTGGGCAATAGTTATGGACTGCATAGACTATCAGGAGCTTAAAACGGGCGTAAAGAACGAGAGCGCGATATATGCCGTCTATACATTCGCAAGAAAATTGGGGCAGACAATCGCGGACTCCGGCGGAATGCAGCTGCTTAAGCACACAGGCTATTCCGATTCCGTAAAAAATGTCGTATCGACCGAAAAAGGCAGTGTAGGGCATAATATTTACAGAATCTGCACGATAGTCCCGGCGGTTGTTTATACGCTTATACTTATTCTCACCTGCATCTATCCCCTTTCGAAGAAAAAGCTTGTTCCGATAAATGAAGAGCTGATGAAGAGAAGAGGAGAGAGGATGGAAGAAATTAGCAATTAGCAATTAGCAATTAGCAATTGGAAAGGGACCGGGGATCGGGAACCGGGGGCCGGAGAAAATAAGGAAGTCCTGCGGACTTGGATTTATAAAGCTTCGCAACCAATTACAAATCAGCAGGTTCGGACATTTCAATTAACAATCTTATCCCCAATAATCAACTACTATGAAAATTACAGAGAATCCAAACAAAACAGTTGCCAATGCAGTTAAAGAGGGATTAAAACAAAAAGGCGGATACTGCCCCTGTCGCATTGAACGCACCGAAGATACAAAATGCATGTGCAAAGAGTTCAGGGAGCAGATAGCCGACCCCGATTTTGAAGGCTTTTGCCACTGCATGCTTTATTACAAATCAAAGTAACCGAAAGAAGGTAATATCATGGCTGAAATTACAGTCACTGCCGAAAATTTTCAGGCGGAAGTGCTTAAGTCCGACAAGCCCGTGCTTCTTGATTTCTGGGCAACATGGTGCGGTCCGTGCATGATGGCTTCTCCCATTGTAGAAGAAATCGCTAACGAATACGAGGGCAAAATAAAGGTAGGCAAGGTAAACGTCGATGACGAACCGACCCTTGCAGGCATATTCGGCGTTGTAAGCATACCGACATTTGTAGTCATAAAAAACGGCAAACCGGTCAAGTCAGCTGTCGGGCT
>CAZTWO010000055.1:0-11531 GCA_964617965.1 uncultured Ruminococcus sp.
ATGTTAGCGTAATCAACGAAGTCAGCCTCGCCCTTCATAGCGAGAGTCTTTGTGATAGCAGCTGTAAGGGTTGTCTTACCATGGTCAACGTGACCGATGGTGCCGATGTTTACATGGGGTTTAGTTCTTTCAAACTTAGCTTTTGCCATGAGAAATTTTCCTCCTTATGGTAGAGTATCAAAATTTATTTACCTTTGAATTATATCAAAGAAAAGTTATAATTGCAATAGCAATTTTGAATAATGCCGATTAAAATCGGATTATTTCTTGCAGATAGCTTCGGCTATTGACTTCGGAACCTGTGCATAGTGGCTGGGCTCCATTACGTACTGACCACGGCCCTGTGTCTTTGAACGAAGGTCTGTGGCATAACCGAACATTGAAGAAAGGGGCACGTCGGCATTAACCTGAGTTGCACCGTTTCTGTTCTCCTGATCGCGAATCATACCGCGGCGGGAGTTGATATCACCTATAACGGTTCCGAGATAATCATCGGGAACGGTAACGGCAATCTTCATGATGGGCTCCATAAGAACGCAGCCCGCTTTGTTAAGGGCATCCTTAAGAGCCATGGAGCCGGCGATCTTAAACGCCATTTCGGATGAGTCGACCTCGTGATAAGAACCGTCGTAAACGGTGCACTTAATGTCAACTACCGGATAACCGGCAAGAACACCCGATGAAAGAGCGCCTCTGATACCTGCTTCAACTGCGGGGATGTATTCTTTCGGAATAGCACCGCCGACAACTTCGTTGACGAATTCGAAGCCCTTGCCGGGGTTGGGCTCAAGTCTCATCTTAACGTGACCATACTGACCGTGACCGCCGGACTGACGCGCGAACTTGGTGTCTGTCTCTGCGTTCTTGGTAGCCGTCTCACGGTATGCAACCTGAGGAGCACCGACGTTTGCCTCAACCTTAAATTCACGAAGCATTCTGTCAACGATGATTTCAAGGTGAAGCTCGCCCATGCCGGCGATAATTGTCTGGCCTGTTTCTTCGTCTGTATAATACTTGAATGTGGGGTCTTCTTCGGAAAGCTTCATAAGAGCTATGCCCATCTTCTCCTGACCGGCTTTGGTCTTGGGCTCGATGGCAACTCTGATAACGGGCTCCGGGAACTCCATCTGTTCAAGGATAATGGGATGCTTTTCGTCGCAAAGCGTATCACCGGTTGTTGTGTTCTTTACACCGACAACCGCGCAGATATCGCCGCAGTAGCACTGCTCGAGGTCTGCTCTGTGGTTTGCGTGCATCTGAAGTATACGTCCGAGACGCTCGTTCTTGCCCTTAGTGGAGTTGTAAACGGTTTCGCCTGCGTGAGCGATACCGGAATAAACTCTTGTAAAGCAGAGCTTTCCGACGAAGGGGTCGGTAGCAATCTTGAATGCGAGAGCGGAGAAGGACTCGTCATCGGATACTTCACGTGTTATTTCTTCGCCTGTTGCGGGGTCTGTGCCGACAACAGCGCCGATATCAAGGGGTGACGGCATGAAGTCTACAACAGCGTCAAGCAGTTTCTGTACGCCCTTGTTGCGGTATGATGTGCCGCAGGTTACGGGAACCATTGAGTTTGCTATTGTGGACTTGCGGATGGTTCTCTTGATTTCGTCGATGGTGAGCTCTTCACCCTCGAGGTACTTTTCCATGAGTTCGTCGTCCATCTCGGCAACGTGATCGAGAAGCTGCTCACGATATTTGTTGGCAAGATCTATCATATCGTCGGGAATAGGAACGATCTCGGTCTTGAGGCCTTCCTTGTCGTCGTAAATTGTAGCGTTCATCTCAACAAGGTCAATTATGCCCGTGAAGTCGTTTTCAGCACCAATGGGAAGCTGAATCGGAACAGCGTTGCACTTGAGTCTGTCCTTGATCATGTCGAGAACGTGATAGAAGTCAGCACCCATAATGTCCATCTTGTTGATGTAGATCATTCTGGGAACGTGGTATTTATCAGCCTGTCTCCAAACGGTTTCAGACTGGGGCTCAACACCGCCCTTTGCGCAAAGCACAGTAACGGAGCCGTCGAGAACTCGAAGTGAACGTTCAACTTCAACTGTGAAGTCAACGTGACCGGGAGTGTCGATAATATTGATGCGGTGACCCTTCCAGAAGCATGTTGTAGCAGCGGAGGTAATTGTAATACCTCTCTCCTGCTCCTGTGCCATCCAGTCCATGGTGGCATCGCCGTCATGGGTTTCGCCGAGCTTATGGTTTATGCCTGTGTAGAAAAGAATTCTCTCGGTAGTGGTAGTTTTACCGGCATCGATATGAGCCATAATACCGATATTTCTTGTTAATTCAAGTGATACCTGTCTTGGCATAATTTCCTCCAAAAAATGAACTTAAAATGAATGAGCGAGTGCTCACCAGCGGAAGTGCGAGAAAGCCTTGTTGGCTTCTGCCATCTTGTGTGTATCTTCGCGCTTCTTGTATGCGGAACCTGTTCCGTTGACAGCGTCCATGATTTCGTTTGCAAGTCTTTCCTTCATGGTTCTTTCGCTTCTGCTTCTTGCATAGAGTGTAATCCAGCGAAGACCGAGCGTCTGTCTTCTTTCGGGGCGAACCTCAATGGGTACCTGATAGGTTGAACCGCCGACTCTGCGAGCCTTAACCTCGAGCAGGGGCATAACGTTCTCCATTGCGGCTTCGAAAACCTCAAGGGGTTCCTTACCTGTTTTTTCTCTGATGATGTCAAATGCGTCGTAGACAATTCTCTGAGCTACGCCCTTTTTGCCATCGTACATAACACTGTTGATAAGACGTGTTACGAGTTTTGAGTTGTAAAGCGGATCGGGCAAAACATCACGTTTTGCTATATTGCCTCTTCTTGGCACTTTACTTCCCTCCTTCATAGTAATGATATCATAGGTACTCGAGTGACAAATTCCCGTTGCGCCAATGGGAGGTATACATTATATATATAAACTCACATTGGTGATAGTTAATCTTGCAAAAAAGATTTTGTCTTGAGCTAAACAGCCTTTGCCTTATTTTTTCTTGGCTTTGGCTTTCTTTGCTCCGTACTTGGAGCGGGCCTGCATTCTGCCGTTAACGCCCTGAGCATCAAGGGTACCGCGAACGATGTGATAACGCACACCGGGAAGGTCCTTAACACGTCCGCCTCTGATGAGAACGACCGAGTGCTCCTGAAGGTTATGACCTACACCGGGGATGTAAGCCGAAACTTCGATGCCGTTGGTAAGACGTACTCTGGCAAGCTTTCGAAGAGCTGAGTTAGGCTTTTTGGGTGTGTCGGTCTTGACGACTGTGCAAACACCGCGCTTCTGGGGAGAGTTGTGGTCTGTCATGATGTTCTTCTTTGAGTTGAGACCCTTTCCGAGAGCGGGAGCCTTTGACTTCTTCTCAAGAGTTTTTCTGCTGTTGCGCACAAGCTGGTTAAACGTTGGCAAGTTATGTGCACCTCCTTACAAATAGAATAATTTATTCAAAAAGGAAGCATTCATGCGAACACTTCCCTTTTTGACAATTTATCTTCGCACAATTAGGTATTCTAACATTTCAGACAATGTTTTGTCAACACCTTTTACAAAGATTTTCATTAATTTTCGTCAGTTTTAACAATAGCATAGTCCGGAATGTCGGTATCCTCATTGTGTGTATGTCTGACTTTTACATCATTGTAGCATTTCATGCCTGTGCCGGAGGGTAAGAGCTTGCCTATGATGACATTCTCTTTAAGACCGACCAGCGGATCGACCTTGCCCTTGATTGCGGCATCGGTAAGAACACGTGTAGTCTCCTGGAATGACGCTGCCGACAGGAACGAATCTGTTGCAAGGGCAGCCTTTGTAATACCGAGAAGAACGGGCTCACATGTAGCTTCGATGCAGATGGTGCCGTTTGCGTCCGCCTTCTTGTGTGCCTCTTTGTTGGCGTGCTTGAAGTCGAATTTGTCAACGGTTGAGCCGGGAAGAAGATCCGTGTCGCCTGCTTCAACTATCTTGACCTTACGCATCATCTGACGGACGATAACTTCAATGTGCTTGTCGTTAACGTCAACGCCCTGTGTACGGTATGTACGCTGAACTTCACGGATAAGGTAATTGTGAACAGCCTCAACGCCGAGAACCTCGAGTATATCGTGCGGATCAACAGAACCTTCGGTAAGCTCCTTGCCCTTTTCGATCATGTCGCCTTCCTGTACGGTGCGTCTGAAGCCGTAGGGAATTGTGTATTCCTCTCTGCCCTCTTCACCGGATACGAGGATATTCTGAGCACCCTTCTTGCCTTCGACGAATGAAACCATACCGCCGATGCGCGCAAGGATTGCGAGAGTCTTGGGGCGTCTTGCCTCGAACAGTTCTTCAACTCTGGGAAGACCCTGTGTAATATCGGCTGTGGTTGTAACACCGCCGGTGTGGAACGTTCTCATGGTAAGCTGTGTACCGGGTTCACCGATTGACTGAGCGGCTATGATGCCGACAGCTTCACCGATTGAAACCTCTCGGCCGGTTGCAAGGTTTTTGCCGTAGCACTTGCGGCATACGCCCTGAACACAGTCACAGGTAAGAAGAGAACGGATTGTAACTTTTTTGAAGCCCGCGGCGACAATCTTCTTTGCGTCGTCTTCGGAAAGCATATGATTGCAGTCCATGACAGTCTGACCGTTGTCGTCAACAAGGTCATGAAGAAGATATCTGCCGGTAAGTCTTTCGGTGAGACCCTCGATTACGTTGTCTTCATCGCCGAGGATGTCGGAAACCACAAGACCTTCGGTGCAGCCGCAGTCATCCTCACGGATGATAACTTCCTGCGAAACGTCAACAAGACGACGTGTAAGGTAACCCGAGTCAGCCGTACGAAGAGCCGTATCGGCAAGTCCCTTACGGGCACCACGTGAAGAAATGAAGTACTCAACAACGGTAAGACCTTCACGGTAGTTAGCCTTGATGGGGATTTCGATTGTCTGACCTGCGGTGTTGGCGATAAGTCCGCGCATGCCGGCAAGCTGGTTCAGCTGCGAAGCACTGCCTCGAGCACCGGAATCTATCATCATGTGGATGGGGTTTCTCATATCGAGGTTCTTTTTGAGCTCGTCGGAAACCTTCTTTGTGCATTCGGTCCAGACCTTGATGACGGCCTGTGAACGCTCGGAGTCGGAGTAACGGCCGCGGCGGTAGTTTGACATGATGACGTCAATCTTTGCCTGTGCGGCGTCAACGTACTCTTTCTTCTTTTCGGGAATTATAGCATCGAATACCGAAACGGTGATACCGCTTCTGGTTGAGAATTTGTATCCCTGATTCTTGATGTTGTCAAGAACGGTTGCGGCAACGTTTGTGCCGTGCATCGAAATGCAGCGATCGATAATCTTGCCGAGGTTTTTCTTGTCGACAAGGAAGTCAACCTCGGGCTTTACCATGCTCTCGGCATCTTCGGGGTTACGCTCAACAAATCCTAAGTTCTGCGGAACGGGACGGTTGAAGATAATCTTGCCGAGGGTTGTATCGGTAATTGCGGTATATGTTGTGCCGTCAACTTCTTTTGTAATGCGAAGCTTGATGGGAGCGTGAAGCCCAAGGTCGCCCTCGTTATAAGCCATAACGGCCTCGTCCTCGTCTTTATAGACGTGACCTGTGCCGGGCTCGTCATCACGAACGGTAGTAAGGTAATATGAACCCAGAACCATGTCCTGTGTAGGAACGGTAACGGGCTTGCCGTCTGAGGGCTTCAACAGGTTGTTTGCGGCGAGCATAAGGAATCTCGCTTCTGCCTGTGCTTCGGATGAAAGCGGAACGTGAACAGCCATCTGGTCGCCGTCGAAGTCGGCGTTGAAAGCTGTGCAGACCAGCGGGTGAAGCTTAATGGCTCTGCCTTCGACAAGGATGGGCTCAAACGCCTGAATACCGAGTCGGTGAAGCGTGGGAGCACGGTTAAGCATTACGGGGTGGTCCTTGATGACGATTTCGAGAGCGTCCCATACGGCGGGAGTGGCTCTGTCAACCATTTTACGTGCATTCTTGATGTTTGTGGCTTCGTTAAGCTCAACAAGTCTCTTCATGACGAAGGGCTTAAAAAGCTCAAGAGCCATCTCTTTGGGAAGACCGCACTGATATATTTTAAGCTCGGGTCCGACAACGATAACGGAACGGCCCGAATAGTCAACACGCTTACCGAGAAGGTTCTGACGGAAACGACCCTGCTTACCTTTAAGCATATCGGAAAGTGACTTGAGGGGACGGTTGTTGGGGCCTGTTACGGCTCTGCCGTGTCTGCCGTTGTCGATAAGGGCATCGACAGCCTCCTGAAGCATTCTCTTTTCGTTTCTTATAATGATTTCGGGTGAACCGAGCTCAAGAAGCTTTTTAAGACGGTTGTTCCTGTTGATAACACGTCTGTAAAGGTCGTTAAGGTCGCTTGTTGCGAAACGTCCGCCGTCAAGCTGAACCATGGGACGGATATCCGGGGGAATTACGGGGATAACGTCAAGAATCATCCACTCGGGACGGTTGCCGGAAAGACGGAATGCGTCAACAACCTCAAGACGCTTGAGAAGAGCCGCCTTTTTCTGACCGACTGCTGTCTGAAGCTCCTCACGAAGCTCCGCCGCCAGCTTTTCGACATCGATTTCCTGAAGAAGCTCTTTTATGCCTTCTGCGCCCATCTTGGCCTTGAAGGAGCCTTCATCGTACTTTTCGACAGTCTCGTCATATTCTTTATCGGAAATAATCTGATATTTTTCGAGGGGTGTCTCACCGGGATCGATAACAATGTACTTTGCGAAATAAAGAACCTTGTCGAGATCCTTGGGGGAGATGTGGAGCATAAGAGCTATTCTTGAGGGTGTGCCCTTGAAGTACCAGATGTGTGATACGGGGCAGGCAAGCTCAATGTGGCCCATACGCTCACGGCGAACCTTTGACTTGGTAATTTTAACACCGCAGCGTTCGCAGATTTTGCCCTTATAGCGAATTCTCTTATATTTGCCGCAGTGGCACTCCCAGTCTTTTGTGGGTCCGAAGATTCTTTCGCAGAAAAGGCCGTCCTTTTCGGGCTTAAGAGTTCTGTAGTTTATGGTTTCGGGCTTTGTGACCTCGCCGTAAGACCATCCTCTGATGGTATCGGGAGATGCAAGTCCTATTTTGATTGACTCGAAATTGAGTTCGTTATAATTGTTTTCCGTATATTTTTTTACGGTTACCGCGCCTTCGCTCATTAAGTCAGCAACTCCTTTTTTATAAATTTAAGGGTTCACACCGCACCCTTTATCACGGGAGGACAATTCGTGCGGTGTTCAAAGATTCGGAATTAATAGTCTTCGTCGCTGTCGAAATCGTCTGAGATGTACGAGGACGCATCGGCGAAATCGTCGAAATCATCGTCATCGTCAACAAACGAATCGGAGGGAACGGTTAAAAGATCATCGTCATCGGGTTCGGGGTCATCCTCCGTATAGGAATCATTATATGAGTCATCATATGAATTGTCATATGAGTCGCCGCCGAATGAAGCGTTGCCTGCGGCTTCGGACTCTTCGCTTGTTACGGAGTAGCCGCCCGCGTTTTCGGCATCGTTAACGACATTGAAGTCGGTGTTTACATTTGCGTCGACTTCGCCCTCATCCTCATCGTATTCCTGCTGAAGGTCAATCTGAGCACCCTCATCATCAAAGACGGAAACGTCAAGTGCGAGAGCCTGAAGCTCCTTGACAAGAACCTTGAATGACTCGGGAATACCGGGAGCGGGAACGTTGAGACCCTTGACGATTGCTTCGTATGTCTTTACACGGCCGACAACATCGTCGGACTTGACTGTAAGAATTTCCTGAAGGGTATATGCGGCACCGTATGCTTCGAGTGCCCAGACTTCCATTTCACCGAAACGCTGGCCGCCGAACTGGGCTTTACCGCCGAGGGGCTGCTGTGTAACAAGTGAGTAGGGGCCTGTTGAACGGGCGTGAATCTTATCGTCAACAAGGTGATGCAGCTTTAAGAAGTACATGACACCGACTGTTACGGGGTTGTCGAACTTTCTGCCGGTTCTGCCGTCATAAAGAGTAACCTTGCCGGTATCGGAGAGAAGGTGTACCTGTGACTCGTCAAACTCGACGCCGTCTTCCTCTGCCTTCTTCTTTGCCTTTTCTATGGCGACACGGTTAACTTCCGCAAAGGCATCCTTAATGTCGGACTCGTGAGCACCGTCAAATACGGGGGTCATAATCTTCCATCCGAGCTCTCTGCAGCAGCGGCCGAGGTGTACTTCAAGAACCTGACCTATATTCATTCGGCTGGGAACGCCGAGGGGGTTAAGAACTATATCAAGGGGTGTGCCGTCTTCCATGAAGGGCATATCCTCCTGAGGAAGTATGCGTGAAACAACGCCCTTGTTGCCGTGACGACCCGCCATCTTGTCGCCGACGCTTATCTTTCTCTTCTGAGCGATATAGCAGCGGACAATCTTGTTGACACCCGGGGAGAGCTCATCACTGTTTTCTCTTGTGAATGTTTCGACATTGACGACAATGCCGTATTCACCGTGGGGGACCTTAAGAGAAGTGTCTCTGACTTCCTTTGACTTCTCGCCGAAAATAGCACGCAGAAGTCTCTCTTCCGCTGTAAGCTCGGTTTCGCCCTTGGGTGTAACCTTACCTACGAGAATGTCGCCGGAGTGAACCTCGGCACCTACGCGGATAACGCCGTTTTCGTCAAGGTCTTTAAGTGCGTCGTCGCCGACGTTGGGAATATCACGTGTGATTTCTTCCGGTCCGAGCTTTGTTTCTCTTGCTTCGATTTCATACTTCTCGATATGGATGGAAGTATAGACATCGTTGCGGACCATCTTTTCGTTTATAAGTACGGCGTCCTCGTAGTTGTAGCCTTCCCACGTCATAAAGCCGATGAGAGCGTTTTTGCCGAGTGAGATTTCGCCTTCGCTTGTTGCGGGGCCGTCGGCGATAACATCGTCAACTTCAATCTTCTCGCCAACGTTTACAATGGGACGCTGGTTTATACAGGTACCCTGGTTTGAACGCATGAACTTGAGAAGCTCATATGTGTCAACCGTACCGTTTTCGGTTGTAACCTCAACCTTGTCGGCGGAAACCTTTGTGACCGTACCGGCACGCTTGCAGAGCACGCATACACCGGAGTCACAGGCGGATTTATATTCCATGCCCGTGCCGACCATGGGGCTTTCGGTCTTAAGAAGCGGAACTGCCTGACGCTGCATGTTGGCACCCATCAGAGCACGGTTCGCGTCGTCGTTTTCAAGGAACGGAATCATAGCCGTTGCGACGGACACGACCATTCTGGGGGATACGTCCATGTAGTCTGCCATGCTGTGGTCAACATCCTGGAACTCGTCACGATAACGGACAATTACACGGGAGTTTTTGAAGTAGCCGTTTTCGTCAAGGGGTTCGTTGGCCTGAGCAACTCTGTATTCATCCTCGACATCGGCGGTCATGTATTCAACCTGCTCGGTTACACGGCCGGTTTCTTTGTCGACCTTGCGGAAGGGTGCTTCAATAAAGCCGTATTTATTGATTTTGGCGAATGTGGCAAGATAGGAGATAAGTCCGATGTTCGGTCCTTCGGGGGACTCAATGGGGCACATTCTGCCGTAGTGTGTATAGTGAACGTCACGAACCTCGAATCCGGCACGGTCTCTCGAAAGACCGCCGGGACCCAAAGCGGAAAGACGTCTTTTGTTTGTAAGCTCTGCGAGGGGGTTTGTCTGATCCATGAACTGCGACAGGGGTGAAGAACCGAAGAACTCACGCACAACCGCAATTACGGGACGGATATTTATAAGCATCTGGGGAGTGATGTCGCCGCTGTCCTGTGTATGAACGGACATTCTTTCACGGACAACTCTCTCCATACGTGTGAAACCTATGCGGAACTGATTCTGAAGAAGCTCGCCGACGGAGCGTACACGACGGTTGCCGAGGTGGTCGATGTCGTCGAAGTTGCCGACACCGTGAGCCGTGCAGTTGAGGTAGTTGATTGTGGCGAAAATGTCTTCTTTTGTAATATGCTTCGGAATGAGCTCGCCGAGCTTTTCGATGATGGCACCCTTAATGGTGTCGTGATCGGCATCGTCGCCTGCTTCGTCAAGAATCTGCATAAGAACGGTATAGCAGACCTTTTCGTTGACGCCGATTTCTTCAAGCTCTTCGGAAGTGAAGCCGGGGAGATAAGGAAGTGCGTCAACCATGCCGTTTGAAATAACCTTTACGGTTACGCCTTCGACATCAACATATGCGACGCTTACGCCTGCCTGCTCGATTTGGAATGCAAGCTCCTTGCTTATCTTTGTGCCGGCATCAGCCAGAACCTCGCCCGTTGCGGGATCGCAGATGGGTTCTGCCGCAATCTGACCGCGAAGACGATCATGAATGCCGAGCTTTTTGTTATATTTGTAACGGCCGACTCTTGACAGATCATAACGATGATCGTCAAAGAACAGTCCGTACAGGTGGCTTGTGGCGGTGTCAACCGTGGGAGGCTCACCGGGACGCAGACGCTTGTAGACTTCAAGAAGAGCTTCTGTTGTGTTCTTGGTTACGTCCTTCTCGAAAGTCGCCGTGATGCGGTCGTCATAGCCGAAGAAATCGCTGATTTCCTGGTTTGAACCGAGGCCCAGAGCTCTGATGAAGGTGGTAATCGGAAGACGCTTGCTCTTGTCTATTTTTACATAGAATACGCCTGTGGGGTCGGTTTCGTACTCAAGCCAAGCACCGCGGTTGGGGATAACCGTTGCGGCATAGAGCTTTTTGCCGAGCTTATCACGGGTCATATCGAAATATACGCCGGGGGAACGGACAAGCTGAGAGATAATAACACGCTCCGCGCCGTTTATAATAAACGTGCCGCTGTCGGTCATTATCGGGAAATCGCCCATATAGATCTCGTTGATCTTAATTTCACCGGTTTCTTTGTTTAAGAGTCTTGCGGTAACACGAAGAGGCGCATTGTATGTGGCGTCACGCTCCTTGCACTGCTTTACCGTATACTTAGGTGTGGGATCAACACGGTAATCGATAAAATCGAGAACCAGATTGCCTGTGTAGTCGGTAATCTCACCGATATCTCTCAATACCTCTTTGAGACCTGTGTCAAGAAACCACTTGTACGAGTTCTTCTGGACTTCAATGAGGTTGGGCATAGGCATAACTTCATTGATTTTGGAGAAGCTGTAACGTGTTTTCCTGCCAACTTTTACGGGTTTCACTTTCACCATTTAGAAAATCACTCCGTTCAATTTATTATCCGCTGAGACGCAGAGCAAATCGGAAAAATAACCGAAAATGCTCCGATAACGAACACGATTTTTTGACTTTTTGCCACTGTTTTCGGAGGGCTTAAAAAATCAAAGGATATTCGTATCCATTATAATGCAGTATGTTATGATACACGATATCAAGGGGGATGTCAATAGATAAGATTAAAATTTTTTATAATTTTTGAGTTCAATCCCAAAAAAAATGTAGAATGAGTATTTAATGTAGAATGTAGAATGTAGAATGCAGAATGCATAATTTCGGAAGACACTGCGTGTCTTGG
>CAZTWO010000056.1:0-11484 GCA_964617965.1 uncultured Ruminococcus sp.
CTCCTTGCTCCTTGCTCCTTGCTCCTTGCTTACTTCACAACCAATTTTTTAATTCTCAATTGTTAATTTTATTACGCGTTTAATTATGCTTTCAAGTATAATACTAAGCATTATAACCGCCAGTGTCCACGCAAACAAAGACGGTGTTTCAAGATAGACTTTGGCGTTATAGATGCCTTTGCCGATGCTGTCGGACGGTGTGCAGATTACTTCCGCCGCAACGCACGCCTTCCACGAAAGCCCCATCGATGTTACAGCCGCTGCGGAAAAATACGGTTTAAGAGCCGGGATATATATGTACTTTATTTTGTTGGCGGTTGTCATTCTGTAAAAAGAAGCCGCCTCAAGAAGCTTTTGGTCGGGGGAGGAAAGCCCCTCGGTAATATTGCCCCATACAATAGGCAGGCTCATCAGAAATCCCGTAAATGACGGCACATATTTTGAAGTCATAAGCACCAATGCGGCTATTATGAAGGACGCCACAGGTGTCGCTTTGATTATATGCAAAACGGGGGATAAAAAAGTTTTCAGCGGCCGGCATATGTGCGTCAGAACACCGAGCAATGTGCCGACAAGCATTCCCGATATCCAGCCGACAAGCACTCTTAAAAGCGTCTTGCCGCACGAGATATAAAAGTCACTCTGTGTCAGAAGCTCACCGAACGCTTTAAGTGTTTCAAGAGGAGACGGCAAAAGCAGGCTCAGCCCGGCAGTCTTTGCGACTGTCGAGAGAACCTGCCAGATTAAAACCCATATTATCGCAGTAAGCAATGCCGAAAGCGATTTTTTTAGCTTGGATACGGGCTTTTTTGTCATGGATTATTCAGCGCCGTAATAAAACGAGTCTGAGGGAATTGCACCGCCGACCGATGCGGGTGCGGCTTCATACAGAATGTTAAGATATTCACTTACATTCGTTTTCATTTCTTCGCCTGTCATAAATGTAAGATTGCAATTCGGTATAGCCTGCTTTGCGACTGCCGCTTTTGCGACAATGCCTTCGGCTTCGATGAGTGCAGATGCCTCGTCTATATTTTCGGTAACATACTTAACGGACTCTTCATAGTCTGCAAGGAACTGTGCAACCGCACCGGGGTTCTGCTCTGCAAACTCGGTTCTTACAGCGACTGCACCCATTGTAAGCTCGCCGCCGCCGAGAGCCTTCCATTCCTTTGTAAGGTCTATTGCAACAGCAAAACCGTTATTCGAAAGTTTAACCTGTGTAACAAAAGGCTCGGGAAGAAGAATTACATCATATCCGCCTGCGTTTGCCTTTGTAACAACCTCAGCATGCTCCGAAGCGTATTCAACGGTTACATCTGTGCCGACAGTAAGACCGTTTTTTGAAAGAATGTAGTTAAGCACATACTCGGTTGTTGTGCCCTGACCGGCAGAAAGAATTGTCTTGCCCCTGAGGTCGGCAACAGACTTTATATTCTCATCGTTCGACATGAGATAGAGTGTGCCGAGAGTATTAACAGCGAGAATCTGTACTTTTCCCTCTGTCTTATTGTTAAGCACAGCACAGACGTTTACGGGCAGTGCCGCAATGTCGATTTCGCCGCTTATGAGGGAAGCCTTAAATACATCGGGGGAGCTTTCAAGAGAAACGGTGTAGTTTGCTCTTGTCTCGCCCTTGTCATTTTGGTCGATAAGGTAAGCGGCACCCATACCTGTGGGACCCTTAAGGAAGCCGACTTTAATGTTCTGAGGTTCCGAGGGGATTGCGGTCTCTGTTGCTTCGACAGTAGTGTCGGGTGTTGCGGGAGCTGTGGTTTCCGAGTCGCCTGCACCGCATGAAGCGAATACAAGGCAGAGTGCCATTATAAGTGATATAACAGCAAAAAGTTTCTTGGTTTTCATTTTATTCATTTCCTTTCGGTTTTAATAAACGGATTGTTTTGCCCTCACGGATTATTCTGCCGCTTTCGGTCAGCTCGTCAATTGCATTATAAAGAGACGTTCGACCGAGGGAGAGCACACGGCTGAGCTCCGTTAATGATATCGGAATTTTAACGCAGTCGGTGTCATCGGGGCAGATAGATTCCAGATAGCTCATAAGTCTCACCGCCGGAGAGGGGGAGAGTAGATTCGAAATTTTTGAATTGAGATAGTGAATTTTTTTTGAGAGCAGAGTTATATAGTTTTGTGCAATCTGCGGATTTTCTCTTAAGATATCGTTCAGCTGCTGTTTTGTTATGAAGCACACACGGCAGTCTTCACGTGCCGTAACGGTATTTACAAATCCTTCGTCTTCATAAAAAAGCGTTGCCATGCCGAAAATGCCGCCTTCGGACAGTATGCTCAGAAACAAGGTTGTGTCGCCTGTTGTCTTATAAACATCGGCTTTGCCCTTTGTTATGACTGCAAGGGATTGTTTATAAGATGAAGGAGTAAATATATCTTCATGCTTTTTGTATCTTGCGACACTGAAAATATGTCGGCAGGTGATTTCCGACAGTTGACTGCCCGAGAGTCCTTTAAACAACGGACAGCTTAAAAGTGCCGATAAATCGGATGCGGTCATTTTTGGCTCACCTCTGTCAAAAGTTGAATTCTGTTCATCGGTGAACAGAATAGCAGATAATATTTCGATTGTCAAGTTTTATTTTGCTATCGGAAAATTTCACCTGTTCTATGTAAATCTTTTGTTAAAATGGTTACAATAAAGTAACAATTCATTGACACAAGACACAAAATATGGTACAAATATAAGGTATCGCCTGATACACTATTTTTTCCATTTATAAAAGAAAGGATTTGACAGAACACAAATGAAGTTCTATCTCGAAGAAGCCGCTAAGGTATTTGCGGAAGTAAAAAGCTCCGAAAAAGGTCTTACAACGGCTGAGGCTGAAAAACGCCTTGAACAAAACGGAAAAAATAAGCTTAAAGAAGCGGAAAAAGAAAGCCTCTTCAAAAAGTTTATCGGTTCTCTTGCCGACCCCATGATTATCATGCTGCTGGTTGCCGCCGCAATTCAGGCTGTTGTTGCAGTGCTTGAAGCAGGCGGAAAACCCTCTGTAAGCGATTTCGCAGACGTACTTGTTATTCTTGTTGTTGTTATCATCAATACAATAATGAGCCTTGTACAGGAGAGCAAAGCGGAAGCCGCAATGGATGCTCTTATGCAGATGACCGCCGCAACCTCCAAGGTTCTGCGTGACGGCAAGGTTGTAACGCTTAAGAGCGAAGATATTACAGTCGGTGATATCGTAGTTTTTGAAGCAGGTGACGCCGTTCCCGCGGACTGCCGTATACTTGAGTCTCACTCAATGAAGGTAGAGGAAGCCGCACTTACCGGTGAATCCGTTCCCGTTACAAAAATGATAGATGTCCTTATGCTTAAAGACAACAGCAAGGACGTTGCTCTCGGCGACAGAAAGAACATGCTTTACAGCGGTTCTACAATTGTTTACGGTCGAGGCAAGGCTGTTGTTACGGCAATCGGTATGGACACCGAAATGGGCAAGATAGCCGACGCTCTGAATGCCGCCGAAAACGAGCAGACACCTCTTCAGAAGAAGATGACAGAGCTGTCACACTTCCTTACAAAGCTTGTTATCGGTATAAGTGTACTTGTATTTGTTGTCGGTGTTGTTGAAGACATTATACTCAACGGTTTCTCCTGGGAAGAATTAGGCAATACGGCTCTTGATTCGTTCATAGCCGCCATAGCTCTTGCTGTTGCCGCAATTCCCGAAGGACTTCCGGCTGTTGTTACGATTATACTTTCAATCGGTGTTACAGCTATGAGCAAGCGTCAGGCGCTTATCCGTAAGCTTACAGCGGTTGAAACACTCGGATGCACACAGGTTATCTGCTCCGATAAAACAGGTACTCTTACACAGAACAAGATGACAGTTGTCGACCACTTCGGCGACGACGAAAAGCTTCTTGCAACAGGCATGGCTCTTTGCTGTGATGCCGAGATTGATGCCGAGGGCAAGGTTACCGGTGAACCCACAGAAGCTGCTCTTGTGGCTTATGCGTATTCTCTCGGTATGTCCAAAAACGATCTCCTCAAGACCGCTCCCAGAATAGGTGAGGCTCCGTTTGACTCCGGCAGAAAGATGATGTCAACCGTTCATAACGTAAACGGTGAATTTATTCAGTATACCAAGGGCGCACCCGATGAAATTCTCAAGAAGTGCACCAAGGCTCTTGTAAACGGTCAGCTCGTTCCCATGACCGATGAGCTTATAAAGAAGATTGCCACTGACAACAAGCGTATGGCTGATAAGGCTCTTCGTGTTCTTGCCTGCTCATACAAAAAATATGACACCGCTCCCGCAGACTTTGCTCCCGAAGCACTCGAAAACGATCTTATATTTATCGGTCTTACCGGTATGATTGACCCCGTTCGTCCCGAAGTTAAGGCTGCTATCGAAGAGTGCCGTCTTGCAGGTGTTCGCCCGGTTATGATTACGGGTGACCATAAGGATACGGCTGTTGCCATAGGCAAGGAGCTCGGTATCATCACAGACGCTTCACAGGCCATTATGGGTGCGGAGCTTGACAAGTTCAGCGATGAAGAGCTTAAAGAAGAAGTTCTTAAGTATTCCGTATATGCACGTGTTCAGCCCGAACACAAGACTCGTATAGTCAAGGCCTGGAAGGCCCGCGGCATGGTTACCGCCATGACAGGCGACGGTGTTAACGATGCTCCCTCAATCAAGAGTGCGGATATCGGTATCGGCATGGGCATAACAGGCACGGACGTTACAAAGGGCGTCTCGGATATGGTTCTTGCCGACGACAACTTCGCAACAATTGTTAACGCTGTTGAAGAAGGCAGAAAGATTTACGACAACGTTCTTAAGGTTCTGCAGTTCCAGCTGTCAACTAACCTTAGTGAAGTTATCATAATGTTCATTGCATCGATTCTTCACTTTACAATTCTTTCACCTGTTCATCTTCTCTGGATTAACATGGTTACCGACTCTCTGCCCGGTCTTGCACTCGGTATGGAAAAGGCGGAAGGCAACGTTATGAGACGTAAGCCCCGTTCTTCAACCGCAGGCGTATTCGCAGGCGGCATGGGTGTCGACATGGTATGGCAGGGCATTTATCTTGCAATAGTTGAAATTGCCGCATATGTTATCGGCTACTGGCTTGAGCCCACAGGCGGTCAGGTACACAGCCTTGCGGGATTCTTCAGCGGTGAAGAGTGTGTAAACGCTATGGCTATGGCATTCCTGACAGTTAACTTCGCAGAGATGTTCTGTGCTATCAATATGCGTTCCCGTTCACAGTCTCTGTTCGGAAAAGATCTTATTGCAAGACCCAACTGGTGGCTTCTCGGTGCTTTCGTAGTAACTACGCTTCTTACACTTGCCGCTATCTATATTCCCGGTCTTTGCACCGTATTCGGAATTGAACCCGGCACATTCAGCACGGAAGAGCTTCTCATTTCCTTCGGTCTTGCTCTGTCGACTATTCCCGTATTCGAGATAGGCAAGATATTCAGAAGAATGTCGGATAAGAAACACGCGTAAAAATATACTTTAGCTAAAACTGTCCTGCGGAAGGCTTATGTCCTTTCGCAGGGCTTTTTTAATGTAGAATGCATAATGCATAATGCATAATGTCGGAAGACACGGAGTGTCTTGGATTATAAAAGCTTCGCGACTTTGAGAGTGGAGTGTGGGAAGGTGAGAGTGGAGTGTGGAGAGTGGAGTGTGGAGTTGCTTCGCTTATGAATATTTTTTTCCTCGCATATCTTCATTTTTTTTGTACTAATAATGTAGAATGCAGAATGTATAATGCATAATGTCGGAAGACACGGAGTGTCTTGGATTATATAGCTACGCTTCTGTCAGAGTGGAGTGTGGGAAGTGAGAGTGTAGTGTGGAGAGTGGAGAGTGGAGTTGCTTCGCTTATGCTTATATTTTTTCCTCGCATATCTTCATTATTTTTGTACTAATATAAATGTAGAATGCAGAATGCATAATGCATAATGTCGGAAGACACGGTGTGTCTTGGATTATATAGCTACGCTTCTGTCAGAGTGGAGTGTGGAGAGTGTAGTGTGGAGTTGCTGTGTAATGCGGAAGTTCTGCGGACTTCTGAGATTTATAACTAATTGCTAATTGCTAATTGCTTTATGCATTCTAAATCATTTTAAGTAAATTTAAGCTAATAAAGTAGTAAAAACTTACAAAATACTATTTACAAAAGTATTTTAATGTGCTACAATACAGTTGAAAACAAAGAAAGGCGGTGTGAAGGCGTAAGAATTAAAGCTCACCGCCGCTTTTTGTTATAATATACAGTTGAAAGGGATGTAGTTATGAACATCACAGTAATCGGCAGAAAATGCACACCAAGAGAAAACTTCAAAGAAAGAGCCGAAAAAAAGCTTACGAAAATCGATCGCTTCTTCGGTGAAGGTGCTTCCGCTAAAGTAACTGCAACCGTTGAAAAATCCTCACAGTCGGTTGAAATCACCGTGTTTAACGACGGACTTATTTTCAGAGCCGAGGCAAGAGGGCAGAACCTTAATGACGCACTTGACGATTGCGTTGATTTGCTCGTTCGTCAGATACGCAAAAACAAGACAAAAGTCGAAAAGAGACTCAAGTCCGGTGCTTTTGATGACTTCACCGAGCCCGAGCCGGAAGAAAAAGAGTTTGAGCTTGTGCGTACGAAGGTTATCCCCGTAAAACCGCAGTCGGTTGATGAAGCAATCCTTCAGATGAACATGCTCGGACACCTGTTTTATGTTTTCCGCAATTCGGCGGACGACACCGTAAGCGTAGTTTACCGCAGAAATGACGGCGGCTATGGGCTTATCACTCCGGAAGCAGGGGATTAATCTCGATAATTCTTGTTGTGGAGCATATGTGCGGATGCTATTCCGCAAAGCAATAATTTTCTTATGACACTTTAATAATTTCGGCCG
This sequence comes from uncultured Ruminococcus sp., assembly GCA_964617965.1. Lineage (GTDB taxonomy): Bacteria > Bacillota > Clostridia > Oscillospirales > Acutalibacteraceae > RUG806. The sequence goes on from CAZTWO010000056.1 coordinate 6,905, forward strand.
CAGGTCTCCGTTTGGTCTCCTGTGGCCTTTTTAATTTCCGTTGGTGAAATATATTGTGAATTTATTCCGCTCTTGCGAATAATAATACAGAAAATGTCTTTTCTTGAGATGCATTTTTATTTAAGAATACACCTTGACTTTTTGCCGCTCAAAATATACTATATATAAAAGAATAATGGCGGTGTCTTTTAATGGCATTTCCCGATGTTCATATAAATATTTATAACTCGAGGCGAATTATGGAAAAGGTTAGCGAATATTTCGGCTGTGATGTTTTCGGCGACGGTGTAATGCGTGAGCGTCTTCCCCGTGAAACATATAAACAGCTTCAGAGAACCATAAAGCAGGGCAAGCATCTTGATATAGGCGTTGCCAATATCGTAGCTAATGCCATGAAGGACTGGGCTATCGAAAAGGGTGCGACACATTTTACGCACTGGTTCCAGCCTATGACCGGTATTACCGCCGAAAAGCACGACAGCTTTATTACACCTGCCGACAGCGGCAAGGTTATAATGGAGTTTTCGGGCAAGGAGCTTATAAAAGGTGAATCCGATGCGTCATCTTTTCCGTCGGGCGGTCTTCGTGCCACTTTTGAAGCCAGAGGTTATACCGCATGGGATGCCACATCATACGCATTTATTAAAGATGGCGTTTTGTGCATTCCCACTGCTTTCTGTTCTTACGGCGGTCATGCTCTCGATAAGAAAACGCCTCTTCTGCGTTCGATGGAGACAATTAACCGTCAGGCTCTGCGTGTTCTTAAGCTCTTCGGCAACAACGATGTCGGCAGAGTTAATGTAACCGTCGGTGCAGAGCAGGAATATTTTCTTATAGATAAAGATGTTTATGAAGCGAGAAAAGACCTTATATATACAGGCCGCACTTTAATCGGTGCCCGTTCGCCTAAAGGACAGGAACTGTCTGACCACTATTTCGGTGCAATAAAGCCCCGTGTTCAGGCGTTTATGACCGAGCTTGACGAGGCACTGTGGAGACTCGGCATTTTCGCAAAGACCGAGCATAATGAAGTAGCCCCCGCACAGCATGAACTGGCTCCCGTGTTTACTTCCGTAAATATCGCCGCAGACCACAATCAGCTTACAATGGAGCTTATGCAGAAGATAGCACGCAAGCACAACATGGTCTGTCTTCTTCACGAAAAGCCCTTTGCCGGAGTTAACGGCAGCGGCAAGCACAATAACTGGGCACTCTCTACCGATACCGGTGTAAATCTTCTCAATCCCGGTGACACTCCGGCGGAAAACGCACAGTTTTTGCTGTTCCTCTGCGCTGTTATAAAAGCCGTTGATGAATATCAGGATCTGCTTCGTTTAAGTGTCGCATCCGCCGGCAATGACCACCGTCTTGGAGCACAGGAGGCTCCTCCCGCTATTGTTTCAATTTTCCTCGGCACAGAGCTTTCGGATATTCTCAAGGCGATTGAAACCGATACACCCTACGGCGGCAAAGAAAAAGAGCTTATGCGTGTAGGCGTTCATACTCTGCCTAAATTCGCCAAGGATACAACCGACCGCAACCGCACTTCGCCCTTTGCTTTTACGGGCAACAAGTTCGAGTTCAGAATGCTCGGTTCTGCGGATTCCGTTTCGGAGTGCAATGTTGTTCTTAACACGAGCGTTGCCGAAGAACTTCGTCAGTTCGCCGATGAGCTTGAAAATGCCGAAAATTTCGAGACTTCACTTCACGCTCTTATCAAGCGTGTGATTTCGGAGCATCGCCGCATTATTTTCAACGGCAACGGCTATGATGAATCCTGGCTTTTTGAGGCTGAAAAGAGAAAGCTTCTCAATCTTAAGTCAACACCCGATTGTCTGCCGTATCTTCTCCATGAGAAAAATGTTAACCTGTTCACTTCTCATAAGGTATATTCCGAAGAGGAGCTTAAAGCCCGCTACGAAATTCTGACAGGCAATTACTGCAAGATTATCGGAATAGAAACGCTGACACTTCTTGATATGGTAAACAAGGATATTCTGCCTGCCATCGCTCGTTTCTGCGGTGACATTTCCGACTCTGCACTTGCAAAAAAATCTCTTTTGCCCTCCGCAGACTGCCGCTATGAAGAAATGCTCGTCAGAGATTTGTCTGAGCTTTCGGGCGCTGTTTACGCCAAAAAGACGGAGCTTGAAGAGCTTGTAGCCGCCGAGAGTGACTGTGCCGACAACACCGCTTCCGCAGTTTTCTGCAAAGACAAGCTTATTCCGTGCATGACGGAGCTTCGTATTCTCATTGACGAAGCCGAGACAAAGACCGATGCATCATATTGGCCCTATCCTTCGTATGGTGAGATTCTGTTCAGCGTAAAATAATACGACTCAAATAGGGGTCGGGGGTCAGGTGCCGGGGGCCGGGGCAAGGAAGTCCTTCAGACTTGGATTATAAAGCTACGCAAATACAAAAGTTGATTGCGAGCCTTTATTCCATGCTTTGTTGTTTCCGAATTTCTCAAAAATAATAATTTTTCGGTCGTGTGCTTTTGAGTGTGCGGCCGATTTTTTTTGTCTACTTGATAATATATAAGCTGCGGTGATATAATGAATGCGGCATATTATGCGATATTGCAATTACAGAGGAGAAATTTTATGAATAACACCGAGACTTATAAAGGCGTATATTCCGGCGGTATAGGGAAAGCGGATTATCTTAAGCTAATTGATGACAGCTTTTCAATGCTCCATCCGAATGCACGTCAGCCGTATCTTCAGATGCTCTATAACCCCGATTGGAAAACATTCAAAGAGGGTTTTATTTGGGGCAACGGCTTCTGGATGCAGAACAGCTACGGCTTTGCGTATGGTGGCATTCCGTTTCTGTCGAAGCTTCAGAGAAAAATCCTACAAAACTCGCTTGACCTGTTTTGGGACAGAATGGGTGACGGCAATCGTATAGGTGCCGACGATGGCAAAGAGAATGACCTCAAGTGCCTCAATTTCAGAGCACCGGACGGCTCTTTGGGCGACTGTGTTCTTGATGACGGAATTGTCTATCGTCAGGGTGACGGCCCGTTTGAAATATATGACTGGTTTTATGAAGCGACTGCGTGCGGAATTTTGCTTGAGTGTGATTTGCTTCTGTTTGAGCGTGATGCCGATGCAATAAAAAAATATATTCCGCTTATGAAGAGGTCAATGGAATTTATCGAAGGAGCGAGAGCCGCAAACGGGCTGTTTCTTACAGGTGCTTCGTCAAATCTGCTTGCACCGAGCTATGGCGGCTCTTTCGATAATAATACGAAAACCGTCGGCAAGGCATATCTTACCGGAGTTTCCGTGACATACGGTGTTGCCCTTAAAAAGTTTGCCGAAGCCGCTAAATTTGTCGGCGATGATGACCTTTGCAGGCTGTGTAAAGAGAGATACAACAGAACCTGTAATTCACTGTCGCTTCTCTTGACGGATGAAGGGTATCTTGTCAAGAGTATGGAAACAGACGGCACAAAGCACGGTGTGTTCGGGTCTAATCGTTACGGCTATCTTGAAGCGGTCTGCAATGTCGATGCTGTCGCACATGGTATGGTTTCAGATGATACCGCACAGAAAATATATGATAAAATTTCCGAGGTTGAGGGTATTCGTCCCGCGGGGATAATCTGCAATAACTACCCGGCGCTTGATGACTCGGTGTTCCGTTATTTCGGTGGCAAAGAAGCTAAGAGCTGTTATTATCACCGTCCCGGAAACTGGGTTGACGGCGGCTGCTGGTCGACTGTTGAGGCACGTGCGATTATCGCATATCTTGAAACGGGTCACGCCGAAGACGCATTTAAGGCTGCGGATTACTATATGCGTTGGGCGTATGATTACAGAATGGATCAGCCCATGTGCCAGTGGGGCTTCAACACCTGCAATCCGTGGCAGAAGGAAGACGAGGAGCACGATTCACACGACACAATCGGTAAGCCCGTGTCTGTTATGCTTGACGGCTTCGGACCTGTAACTGGACTTCTTCGCGGGCTTTTTGCGTATGTTCCTCATGCCCATGGTCTTGAGCTTCATATGAATCTGCCAAAGTCAATTGAATATTATACACAGCATGAGAGCGTTTATTTCGGCAATCATAAAATCTGTGTCCGTGCATTGAACGGCTATAAAAAACCGACTGTTTATATAAACGGCAAAAAGACGGACCGCAATTCGGAAAACGCAATCTTTATAAGCGAAAAAGATATGACATATGAAAATATTGAACTGTTTATTGACATGTCCGGTGCCGGCCTTGTTTCTGAAAAATCAGAACAGGCAGAAAAAGAAAAGTATGACATTTCCGGTGTTCCCGATGATCTTATTGAAATTTACAATTCAGTAAAGGATAAAACCGATGAGCTTTCCCGTGATATCTGCGACATGGTTTCAGTCGCCGCCGAACGCCGCAGACAGCCCTTTGATTCCGAAAACTTCCGTCCGATGACACCCGAAAAAATCCTTCAGATTATAGAAATTTACGATAATTCCGTTCGCTCTGCTGCTAAATTCTGATAGCACAAATATAAATAAAAGCAGGGAAGACTAAAGCCACGCACTGAAAACGAAGTATTGGTTTCTCGCCGAAAAATCTCC
>CAZTWO010000057.1:0-11431 GCA_964617965.1 uncultured Ruminococcus sp.
CTGGCCCCTGCCACTCGTTGCTCATTGCCAACTGCTTATTTGCTATATAACAGCTCTGAAATAGACCGATTTTTCGTCCGGCGCCACTGCTGTAATCTTTCCTTTATGTGCCGTGACAATTGCTTCGGCAACCGAAAGCCCTATGCCGTGACCGCCTGTCTTTACGCTTCTCGATCCGTCCGCACGATAGAACCGCTCGAAAAATTCACGGTGTTCGCCCTTCTCTATATGTTCCACGTTGTTAAATACCGTAAGCTCATTTTTCTTGCCCGAACGCCTGAGTGTAACTCTCACCGTGCCGCCGTCGTTTGAATATTTCATGGCGTTGTCGGTCAGCAGACTTGTAAGCTGTCTTATTGAATTTTCATCGCCTGTAAATTCAATATTAGGCTCAATTTCCGTCACAAGTGTTCTGTTTCTTGCGGCGGCGACTGCCGAAAATGACTCAGCCGTCTCTTTTACAGCATCCGACAGCGAAAATTTTGTATTGACCTTTGTAACGGTCTCTTCGTCCATTTTTGCGAGCATGACAAGCTTTTCTATAAGGGAGCTTAAACGCTTTATCTGATTGCGTATGCTCTCGGTCCACTCGTTTTCGCCGTTGTCAAGCTCGATTACTTCATTCGCGGCGCTTATAATCGCTAAAGGTGTCTTAAGCTCATGCCCCGCATCCGTTATAAATCGCTTCTGCTTTGTATATGCTTCTACGGTCGGTTTTATTGCCGCCTTCGAAAAAATGAATACAAAAATAAACACAAGCAGCAGACATATCCCGCTTATTATCATGCTTGCCGAGAAAAAGTCCCTGACAGTATTCATCTCTCTGTTGCAGTCAAGAAAGATATACTGCGTCCCGTAGTCCGTGCTGACAGCTCTGTATCTGAAATTTGATGTAAATCCTTTTGTCTTGCCCTTCTGATAGAGTGAGTATGCAAGGCTTGCGGCGGAATCCGTGTCGACAGAGGCTATATGCCCTATGTCAACGGATGCCACCATCTGTTTCGCATTTATCGTAACCGTAAAATATCGGCTGTCAAACGGCGTCTCCATCGAGAATTTGCCGTGGAAAAGCGAGTTCAATACCGAGTTGTCATACGGGAATGTGCCGCCGTATGTCTCCAACACATCAAGCTTCTGCTCTGCATCATCCACAACGCTGTTGTAGCTCACGATATTAATGCACCCCATAAGAAGCACAAGCACAAGAGACACCGCAAGCATCGCAACGCCGATAAATTTTATTCTCAGCTTTTTAAGCATCTGTTTTCTCCAACGTGTACCCTAAGTTTCTTACAGCCGTTATTTTTATGTCTGCGTCAATTGAAGCCAGCTTTTTACGAAGATACGAGATATAAACCCAAACAACGTTTAATTCTGTCTCGGTGTCGTAGCCCCAGATTTTTTCCATAAAACGCTCGGTCGAAATTACATGACCGGGGTTTGAAAAGAGCATATCGAGCATCTGATATTCTTTATTCGCAAGTCTGACACTCTTTTCGCCGTTTCTTATTTCAAATGTCAGCTTGTCAAGAGTGACATTTCCGAAAACGGGGTTGTTGGGGGTCGTGTCCTCCGTCTTTCTTGTCATGGCTCTTATGCGTGCCAACAGCTCTTTTGCCGCAAACGGTTTTGTAAGATAATCGTTCGCACCGGAATCGAGCCCTTCAACCTTGTCGTCTGTCGCACTCTTCGCCGTAAGAAGCAGAACGGGCAGAGTAAAGCCCTCGCTTCTCGCTTTCTTAAGAACTGAAATACCGTCCATGCCGGGCATCATTATGTCAAGTATGCATCCGTCATACAGCCCCGTGCGAATATAGTCAAGTGCGTCAATGCCGTCATACACAACATCGACGGAATAATTTGAATGCTTCAGAATTGCCGCCAGTGCATCCGCCAATTCGTGTTCGTCATCTGCTAAAAGAAGTCTCATAATATCATCCTCCGTATGTATTTGATTGCAGTATAAAGCTAAAGGCTAAATTTAACCTAAGATTTTTAGACTATAGGGCAGGTATATTTAATGCATAATGCAGAATGTAGAATGTAGAATGTCGGAAGGCACTGCGTGCCTTGATTTTATATAGCTTCGCTGATGCAAAAGCCGATATTAACTGTTAATCTGATTGTTTGCGGAGCTTTATAATCCAAAACGCTTCAGCGTTTTCCTCAATTGCTCATTGCTAATTGCTAATTGCTAATTGATTTATGTTTTTCTCCATCAGATCAAAGAACCTGTCCACAATCTTCATGTCCTCATCATTTCCCCTAACGCACATCGACAGCGTCACGACATTGTTAAGGGTTGTTGCGGACAGAAGAACATACGGCTTATATTTCACTGCGCCCGTCATAAATCCGTCGGTCGGCTCATGTCCGACAAGGCTCAGCGCCTTGCTGTCCAGAATACCTATATTGCTCATGGCAAGCAGGGGATTTGAATAGCCTATTTTTATGATTTCCTCGCTTGCAGCGTGGGGCAGAATCGAATAGCCGAAATTCAGAAGCGGCAGACCGTAAAGTCCCATGAATTTGTCTTTCTTGAATTTTTCGGCACTCTCAACGGCAAATTTCAGTGTTTCAAAAATATCCTTGCCTCTTGACGGAATGGCACACTGCATAAACGCCGTATGGTTTGTAAGTCCGTCTCCGCTCAAATCCTTTATATGCCGTCTTAAATCAATTGCGCACGAAATTGTGACGCTCTCGTTCTCGTCAAATCCAGCCAGCTCATAGAGAGAATAGAAATACGCCGCTAAAAGCATATCATTGACCGTTGCTCCGTGTGCCTTGCCCGATGCTTTAAGCTTAAGAAAAGTCTCTTCGTCTATTTTTCTTCTTGCAATAAACGAACGGTCGGTTACGCTGTCCTCAGTGAGCGGAAAACGGTGCTTGTCCTTCGCACAGACATTCTTATACAGATTCTGCGCCATTCTGCGTTCTGTATATGAATAGTCATCATAAACCTTGCTGTAGCTTCTTGTGCCTGTTCTTATATCAACGGGGCTTTTGCCGTTTTCGGCAAGCTCGGTATAGGCACTGCACAGCGTCTTGAGAAAATACTTGAAGTCGCCGCCGTCCATGCACATATGATTTTCGACAATGCACAGCACGCTTTCATTGCCGTGATAGAATATTGCCGCCACCATCTGAAGCTTGTTGTCGGGCGGCAGATACTGCGTCAGAAAATCGTTTATCGCTTCGTCTAAGTTTTCGGGCTCCGAAACCGTGAGAACCTCGTCTATGTGATAGTCGTTGACAATCCAGTAGGGCGACAGCTTGTTGTCCTTAAAGCTTGAATGAAAAACAGGTGCTTTCTCAAAAAAGCATATAAGCACCTTTTTAAGTACCTCGGGGTCAATGCGAAAATCATAGTGAAGCTCGGCATGAACCATTCTGTCGTTAAAATCCCTGAAAAGGTAGTGCATTTTGTCCCACAGCTCGGCGGGCAGTCTGTTCTTTTTCATTTGTTTTCCGCCTCCGGTCTGTAAACGTATTTTCTGTGTGCGGCAAGCGCGCCGATAACCACAAATATATCAATTATTACCGCCAGTATCACAAGCAGCCAGCCGACATTCCATGCCATGACATGGAGTCCGCACAGCACTATAAACAGCATGGCAAAGCCTGCGGGAATGTACAGCAGAAAGTTTATTATCTTAAGGCTCTGTTTTGTGAGTGTCGCGAACAGTGCGTCAACGCAGAACATTGCGGCGACACCTGCGGGGACTATTATCCAGCTGTTTTCGAAATTGTGAAGCATTAAAAAGTGGAGATACACGGCAACGGATGTAAACACAACCGAAAGTGCCAGAATGACACGCGCGAAAACATGAAACGCCCGTCTGTGTTCGGATATTTCTTTGGCAAAATAAACAGCGGCAAAGTCGGTCCAGGCACAGACAAACGTGATTATCATAAGCCATGTCTCTCTCCAGCGGTGTGTTGCAAAGCTGATTACAAGATATATAAGCACCATTACAAGCATATAAATCGGAGTTCCGATAAGAAAGAATTTGTGCATGCTCTTGTGCCCCAGACGGCGTTTTTCGGCTTTTCTGAACGCTTCATAATCATCGCCCAGATTCTGATGCTCGCTTTTAAGCAGATCGAGAATTATTTTGTCGTCGTCAAGTCCCGCGTTTCGTACACGCTTTTCGGCTTCTTCTCCCTCTGTCAATATCTTCTTCTGATATGTCAGCAGAATTTTGTCATTCGGCTTGTCTTTAAGTGACTCTTTTATGTATTCGGCAAACTTCAGATTCAAAATCATTTCCCCCTTTTTATGTCCTGATTTCATTATATAACATAATAATATTTTAAGTGTAAATTATTTGTTAAACCTTAAATTTGTCCCTTACATAAAAAAGAAGCACCGACCATTCAACCGATGCCCCCTTACGTTATTTACCGTTATTCGGCCTGAATCGCCTATATTAAGCAATTAAAGCCGGGAACAAATAAATAATTTACCTCTTGCGTTAGCTTATAATCCAAGGCACTTTGTGCCTTCTTTAGCCACCGGCCACCGGCCACTGACCACCGGCCACTTTTTCATTGCTAATTGTAAGTTGCCGTTTACTTCACAATATCGTATTTTACCAATACCGTTCCGTTCTCAAAGCTCTTAACATCCGTAAGCTTAAGCGGAGTTACGGGTCTGTTTTCAGGCAGACCGTCAAACACGGCTGTCATATTTTTTCTGCCGTCAATTCCGGGGCCGATTAAAAGATGCACTTCGTCAAGAAGTCCCGCCTCAAGAAATCCGGCGTTTATGTGACCGCCGCCGACAACAGCCATTCTCTTTACACCGAACTCATCGGCGAGAATCCGAACGGCATTTTTCAGATCGACTCTGTCTTTTCCGCAGGCAATCCACGAAATGTTTTTCGATTTAAGATAATCGGTATATGCTGTATCGGCGTCTTCCCCGAGCAGAATAAGCACGGGGCGGGAATAAGACGCACTGTCATTCCACAAAAGCGTGCCCTTTGTGTCGGTGATTACATCGTAGTCGTCTGCGTCCTCCGCTTTATAAAATGCCGTTTTGCCTATGGGCGTACCGGAAAAGGCGGTAAATTTTCCTTTTTCGGCAATTTCAAGCTCCGCCGTAACTCTGCCGCTGACGGAGGTGGGCGTGTCAAGCTCACTCATAACGGTATAATATTCGTCACCGGGCATTGCCTCAAGCATTGAACAGTCAATTCTGCCGTCAACGGACATCATCATGTAACAGATAATATGCGGTTTTGTCATAATCATTCTCCTTTATTGGCTATTGTTCGGAGGCAACCGGCCTCTTTCAGTAAACCATTATAGAAGTTAAAGTTCACTTTAAGTCAAGACCCAAAACAAAAAAATTTCAGATAATTGTATCATCTGTGTTCCTATATAATCCAAGACACGCAGTGTCTTCCGACATTGTTAATTGTTAATTCTTAATTGTTAATTTTATGTTGCCCTTTACTATCTGAGAAAAATCCCCAAAAGAGTCATAAAATCAGATTTTATTATCATTTTGTGCAAAGCACTTGCAAAGCGCATCCTTCGGCACAGGTATATTTTTCTTTTTCATATAGTCAACCGCCGCTGTTTTTGCCGCATTAACCGCAATTGTGGCACAGAAAAGTCTGTCGAGCGGCAGTTCGAAATCTATGTTATAATACACCGCCTTGTTGTTAATCTGCAGTATATCCACGGCGGGGAAGCCGCACAGAAGTCCGCACAGCGCCTCGGCGCATTTTCCGACGGTCTCGTTGTTTGTCTCAAAATCCGCCTTTACCGTCATGCCCTCATCATCAACTTCAATTGTTATAACCGCAAATTCCTCTGTATCTTTCGGATGAAATTTTCCCTTTCCAACTGTCATAATTACCTGACTCCCTTCACGCTAACCTCTTGCGTAGCTTTATAAATCCAAGTCCGCAGGACTTCCTTGTTTACTGCTCCTTGCTCCTTGCTCCTTGCTAACTTTTTCTGTGTTTTTTGTCTGCCTGATTACAATCGTCCCATCACTCTTCAGCACCGTTTCGGTCATCCCATACGGGCAGTCCTCTTCCTTCCATCCGAACCTGTCTTCCATCGAATACGTATTATACCCGGTGCACTGCGTATAGACAAGATATACCCCGTCATACACGGCGCAGAAGTCGTTTACATGGTCATGCCCCGCAAAAATTGCCTGCAATGTGCCGTTCTGCTTGCCTGCGTCAAAAAGTCCGCTGTTATACGGAGAACAGCCTATCGATTCATACTGCCCGCCATAGAGTATTTCGCATTTCCCGGACGGAGTATAACCGTTTTCCTCGTCACCTTCAAACACATTTTTGTATTCGGGGACGGGTATATGCATATACAGAATTGATTTTACTTCACCGTATTTCTTTTTAAGCAATTCAATTTCACTGTTGTACCATTCAATCTGTGTCGGCTTTATAAAATCGTAGCCCTTTAAGTCCTCCGGCAGTCCAAGCTTTTTCTTGACATGCTCCTGTATATTTCTTCCCGAGTCGAACAGAAACAGCGTCTTTCTCAGACTGTTCTCACCGACAAGTATGTTCACGCAGAAATTTCCGTAGCCGTAAAGTGACGGGTCGCCGAAAAGATTAAGGCAGTGCGGATACAGTGACAGTCCTTTATAAAGCAGATACTTGAAATATTCTTTTTCCTCTCTTGCCTCGTGATTGCCGAAAACATAGCACCAGTAAACGCCGAGCTTTTCCATGATTCTTGCAAACTGCACGGCATCAATCTGTTGACAGTCAGACAAAATGACATCGCCTGTGAATATCACAAGATCGGGCTTTTCGTTTTCGATATGCTTAATCATAAAATCGATTGATTTTCTGTTCTTGTCATACCCCGGTGCGCCTAAGTGCAGATCCGTTCCGGTGAGTATTTTAAAATCGCCGTCGTCAATAGTGCCGTCGGGGGTGAATTTGGCGATTGTGACACTTGTCTGTGTCTTTTCGATAATTCTTACATCTGTGTTTATATCTTTAATTTTTCTTCTGTCCGCAAAAATAAAGTGCGGTCTTTTGCCCTTTGTCACTGCGTACAGAATATCGGAAGCACCTAAAACGCCCTTTATCAGCGTGTGCCTTATTTTTGTAATTATCGGATGCATGGTTTATCTCCTTGAAAATTTATGTAATTTGGGGTAAAATTAATGGCAGAGAAAGTAGCAGTAGGAATCAGTGGTCAGTGACCGGTGGTCAGTATCCAGTGATATAAGGAAGTCCTGCGGACTTAGATTTATAAGCTTTGCAACCATTAAAGCCAATCACTGAAATAAAATGTCATATTCAGCGTAGCTATATAATACAAGGCACGCAGTGCCTTCCTTAGTCACTGGATACTGGCCACTGGATACTGGCCACTGGATACCGGCCACTGGATATCGGCCACTGGATATCGGCCACTTATTCATTGCTAATTCCTAATTCCTAATTGCTAATTGTATCCGGACGGTGAGTGTTTCTTGTTTATTCCCGATTATGTAAAAAAAGTTACCGACAGACTGTATGCGGCGGGCGAGAGTGCCTACCTTGTCGGCGGTTGTGTGCGTGATGCTCTTATGGGCAAAATGCCGCACGACTATGATATTGCCGTGTCCTGCACTCCCGACAGAACAAAGGAAATATTTTCGGATTTTCGCACGATTGACACCGGAATAAAGCACGGCACCGTTACCGTTCGCTCCGACGGGAATAATCTGGAGCTTACCACATTCAGAATTGACGGCGAGTACGGCGACAACCGCCACCCGAAATCCGTCTGTTTTACACGCAATATTAATGATGATCTTGCACGCCGTGACTTTACGGTCAACGCCATTGCGTACAGTGAGCGTGACGGCATTGTTGACCCGTTCGGCGGCGAAAACGATATAAAGAACAGAATTATCCGCAGTGTCGGCGACCCCGACAGACGCTTTAACGAGGACGGTCTCAGAATAATGCGGGGCATTCGTTTTTCGTCTGTTCTCGGATTTTCGGTCGATGACAATACAGCCGACAGCATGATAAGAAATGCCGAGCTGCTCCACAATATTTCATCCGAGCGTATATTTGTCGAGCTTAAAAAACTGCTTGTCGGAAAAGACGCTTCAAGTGTGCTTGTCCGTTTTTCGTCCGTTATCAAAACGGTTTTTCCGTCTCTTGATACTCTTACGGACGAACAATATAACACTGTCTGCAGCAATATAAAAAATATTTCATCGCCCGATGTCGCGTTTGCCGCACTCTTTATAAAAAACAGCCGTGACGACATAGGGGAAGCGCTGAGCTTTCTGAAATCCGATAACAGATTTCGTGATACCGTTCTCTTGCTTCACGAAACGGCGAATTGCTATGACGACAAAATAAACGAATACGGCGAAATGTGCTTTCTTCGTCTTTTTGCCGGCTGTCAAGGTATCGAAAATACCGAAAAGCTCAATGCTCTTATCAGAATAACCCGAGGTGAGAATGCCGCGCTGTCTGATTTTGTCGGAAACGGCTGCCCGGGCGCAATGTCAAATTCACGCCTTGACGTTACAGGAGCCGACCTTATAAAAACAGGGCTTAAGGGTGCCGAAATAGGCAAAGCCCTTAATGCCCTAACGGTTATGGTGGCGGCAGGAAAAATCGAAAATTCGAAAGAAGAACTGCTTGGACAATTAGCAATTAGCAATTAGTAATTAGCAATGAGCAATAAGTTGAAGTGACCAGTATCCGGTGACCAGTATCCAGTTGCTGAGGAAGTCCTGCGGACTTGATTTGTAAGCTCCGCAAATCTTAAAATTGTTTCTTTGTAAAAGTTTTGAAGTTCGCGAAGCTTTATAATCCAAAACGCCTTGGCGTTTTCCTTCATTATTAATTATTAATTGTTAATTGTTAATTTTTCTGTCGTAATTATTCCGCTTTGAATATGTAATTTTCTTTCCTCGCCTTTGTCGCGGGGTATGCTCCGTTTACATAGCCGATTGCGAGGTTGCCTATGCCTTCATAATCGCCCTCAACGCCGAGGTCTTTAAGGATGGCTTTGCCCTCGTCCGTGTCAAATACTTCTTTTGCTCTGTGAATCCAGCATGAACCGAGACCCAGAGCGTTTGCGGCAAGCATCATATTGCCCATAACGAGTGAACCGTCATAAACATGTGTCGGCACATTTCTGTCCGCCAGAACGACCAGTACGGTAGGAGCACCGTAAAACGGGTCTTTGTCCGCACCCATAACGGCGGCGTTCATTTTTGAGAGCCTGTCACGAAGCTCTTTATTGCTTATTTCGAGAATGATGGGGGATTGCCTGTTCATGCCCGATGCGGCACATGAGCCCGCAAATGCGATTTTGTCCGCAAGCTCTGTCGGAACGGCATCTGCCTTAAAATCCCTTACACTTCGTCTTGATGTAATTGCTTCAAAAAGTTCCATAAAATGTACCTCCATGTGTTAATTTCGCTGTGGTGTTGCAACTTATTTGCACAGTAATGCAGAATGCAGAATGCAGAATGCAGAATGTCGCAGCCAAAAATCATCCGGTGAATGATTTTTGGCGTAGCGACTAATGAGGACCGGCGACAGCGGTCCAACAACCTAAAACAAGAAGTCCTGCGGACTTGATTTATATAAGCTCCGCAAACATAAAGCTATACTTTATATGAAAGCGTTATAATTCGCGAAGCTATATAATTCAAAACACGCAGTGTTTTCCTTCATTATGAATTATGCATTATGAATTATGCATTTTTATTGGTTGTTTTTCAGAAAGCTAAGCGTTATTTCCGCCGTTTCATCTGCCATATTTTCAATAAACATATGACCGCCGCCGGATACGACAGCATCAACACTGCCCTCGGGGAGATGCTCTCTTAATACCTCTCTGTCTGCTGCGGGGATAACAAAATCCCTGTCGCCGTTTACGTACAGTATGGGCGGCATTTTTTCGACCGCTTCAAGATTTGTCTGCGGCAGAGTTGAGAATGAATAGAGCGCACCCGCACCCGTTCCCTTTATTCTTAACGGTGCGGTGATTTTCGATAAATCATAATTTTTTGTGTATTCGGCATCCATCAGACCTGCATAGAGCATAAGTCTTACAACGCAGTCAAACTTTGCCATAAGCTCCATAAGCGGTGCCATGACCGATACAAACACATTGTTTGTCATCATGCCGTTTAATGTGTCGGAGTGGCCCTTGTTGTATGCCGTGCCGTAGAGCAAAAGATTTTTTACGCTGTCGGGGTATTTTTCGGCAAGTTTGAGAGCAATATATCCGCCCATTGAGTGACCTGCGACATACCATTTTTCACTTGAGAGTGACGACATGAGAGCGTACATGACATCCTCTCTCGCCGGCAGATTTTCGGATGAAGTTTCTCTTGTGGAATAACCGAAGTCGGGCAGGTCTGCGGCAACACAGGTGTAGCCTTCTTTGACAAGGCGTGTCGCAAGCTCCTCCCAGCAATAGCCTGAGAGAGCGAAGCCGTGAATCATGAAAATTTTGCCTTTTTCGTTTTCGGCCTCAAAAACACGGTAGTGAATTGTCAGGTTCTCATACTGAAAATATTCGCTGTTGTCAAAGGGCTTTGCCGCTTCGCCTTCATCCGACGCAAACACCGGAACGCAGAACGCGAAAAGCATTGAAATAGCAAGTATAAGCGCTATGATTTTCTTTGCGGATTTCATCGAAAATTCCTCCTCGGATTTACATATATTCATATTAACATATTATTAAGAAAAAATCAAACGGTTGACATAAAATTTTGCAGGTTGTAATATATACAGGTATGCTTAATTTTTTGAGAAGGTGAATACAGCATGAAAACTCCCGTGTTCGGCATTCAGCTTTACACTTTAAGAGACTATATACAGACGGCGGAGGATTTTGACAGTACGCTTGCCCGACTTGCCAAAATGGGCATTCATGATGTTCAGATTTCGGCGATTGGTGATATCCCGGCGGAAATTCAGCGGGATATTCTGAATAAATATTCCATGAAAGTCTGCATCACGCATAAGCCGATTGACAGAATGAAAAACGATCTCGATAATCTGCTTCACGAGCATGAGATAATCGGCTGTCATGACATAGGCATCGGCTGTGCCCCTTCGGATGCCCGTGATAATTCCGGCTCAGTACGTGCCTTTATAAAGGACCTGAACGCAATCGGCGAGAATATGGCAAAACGCGGTTTTCATCTCTATTATCACAATCATGCCTTTGAATTCTACCGTCTTGCGGATATGAACAAGTGCATGATGGACCTGCTTTTAGAAGAGACAAACCCCGAATATGTCGGATTTATTCCCGATGTCGCGTGGGCGGATTACGGCGGACAAGACCCCGTTGAGCTGCTCGAAAAGATGAAAGACAGAGTTAAAGTCATACATTTCAAAGACTATATGTTTGACGAAAATTCAGTACGCCGCTTTGTGCCTCTCACGAAAGGCGT
>CAZTWO010000058.1:0-11214 GCA_964617965.1 uncultured Ruminococcus sp.
TAAAATAATTTTTCGTTTCATTTTCATTTCTCCTCTGAATTTTATTAGCACGCCTGCATACGGCAAACCTGAACCGTATTAGCAGGCAATTACTTGTACTTGCTTGTCAAGTACAAGTCTGCTATGCGTAGTATAGCAGACCGCAATTTTTGAATGAATATTTATAGTTTTGTGTATTTTTATTTTTGTGTATTATACAATATTTATGAGATATGTCAGATTTTTTTTGCTACAAATCAAAAAAAAACACCCCACTGCCGCAAACATCGGCAAATGAGGTGTATTTATTATAATTTTTGTTTTATTCGACGGAGAAATCGACGGTCGAGATGTTGATGTCAACATTACCCGAAATGCCGTCCACAGTGCCGGTTTTGGTATACTGCCAAATTTTATAGTCATAATAAAATGACGGGGTGTCGTAGTATTCGGCAAGCCAGAAGTCAAGGTCAGACACAAGAGACAGGTCATAGTTAAAATACCCGACTTCGCAGTTAAAATAGATTATCGGCTTATATCCGGCGTTTTTTATGACTTCGCAGAACCTGACGGCACACGCGGTAATGGCGGAGCTTTCCATGCCGTTTGTGCGTGCTTCATCGTTATCGACAAATTCCCAGTCATACGCTACGGGGTAGTCTATCTGCTTGTCTTCTATAATTTCTATAAGAAATTCGGCTTCTTCCGCCGCTTCGGCTTCGGTTGTCGCCTGCGAGAAAAAGTAAACTCCGACCTTAAGCCCGGCGGCTTTTGCACCTTCATAGTTTTTGTCGAAATTGTCATCCTGTGCCATTACGCCCTTTGAGCCGTAGCCTCGTAAGCCCGCACGGAGCATGACAAAATCTATCCCGTCATTTTTAACAGCCGTCCAGTCTATATCGCCCTGAAAAACGGAAACGTCAATGCCGGTGTAGGTCGTGACGGATGTATCATTATATGTAACTCTGCCGTTTTCGTCACGCACAAAGCTGTCGGGGTCGAGCGTGCTTTTTTCAACATCGGAATGTGACGGAATTGTTCTGCCGCTGACATCGGTTATCATTTCCTGTGTGGTTTCGGTTGTGCTTGTGTCAAACACGCCTATTCTGTCACAGACGAAAAATGTTCCCGCAAAAGCCACTGCGAACACGGCGACGCAGATTATTATGAGTCTGATATATTTTTTCATTCTTTATTTGTCTTAAGCTCGTCGAGGTCGTAGGGTGTGGTCTGATATACAAAGTAGTTAAGCCAGTTGCAATAGAGCAGATTTGCATGAGCACGCCAGCGGACAATCGGCTCTTTTGTGGGGTCGTCATCGGGGAAATAATTTTTGGGGACAGCCGTATCAAGTCCCTTTTCACGGTCTCTTATATACTCATCACGAAGCGTTGTGGGGTCATATTCGGAGTGACCCATAATAAATACCTGTCTGCCTCTGTCGGTCATGACGGCATAGACACCCGCTTCATCCGACGACGCCAGAATTTTAAGCTCGGGGACTTTTTCAATGTCTTCACGCTTGCAATATGTATAACGTGAATGCGGCACATAGAAAATGTCGTCAAACCCTCTGAAAAGTATTGCGTGCTTGTGGTCGATTTTGTGTTCAAACACGCCGAACACCTTTTTGTCAAGCTTGTATTTGGGGATGCCGTAATGATAATAAAGCCCCGCCTGAGCCGCCCAGCAGATATGGAAAACAGAGTGCACGTGAGTTTTGCTCCACTCCATAATTTCGCAAAGCTCCGCCCAGTAGTCAACATCTTCGTATTCGAGATTTTCAACGGGCGCGCCGGTTATGACCATTCCGTCAAAGTATCTGTCTTTTATATCGTCAAAGGTCTTATAGAACATAAAGAGATGCTCTTCGGAGATATGGGACGGCTTGTGCGTTGCGGTTCTTATAAATTCAAGCTCAATCTGAAGGGGCGTGTTGCCCATGATGCGGGAGAGCTGTGTCTCCGTCACAATCTTTTTGGGCATAAGATTGAGTATGAGAATTTTAAGAGGACGAATGTCCTGCGTTATGGCTCTGGTTTCGGTCATAACGAAAATATTTTCATCGTTGAGCACCTTTACGGCAGGCAGCTCATTTGGTATTTTAATGGGCATTCGTCTTTTCCTCTCTTAAACTGATTTATATGCTTGCAAGTGCGTTAGAAATATCCTCTATAAGGTCGTCGGCATTCTCGATGCCACATGACATACGAACAAGGTCGGGTGCTACACCGCATGCGTTAAGCTCTTCGTCGGAGAGCTGTCTGTGGGTGGAGCTTGCCGGATGCAGACAGCAGGAACGGGCATCGGCGACATGAGTTTCAATTGCGATAATCTTTAACTCATGCATAAACTTTTCGGCTGCCTTTCTGCCGCCCTTTACGCCGAAGCTTACAACGCCGCAGGTGCCGTTCGGCATATACTTTTCGGCAAGAGCATGGTATTGGTCACTCTCAAGTCCCGGGAAGCGAACCCATGAAATCTTGTCACTTGCTTCAAGGAACTTTGCGACTTTGAGGGCGTTTTCGCTGTGACGTGCAATTCTGAGGTGCAGGCTCTCAAGCCCTAAATTAAGGAGGTATGCGCTGTTGGGTGAAGGAGTTGAACCGAGGTCACGCATAAGCTGAGCACAGCACTTTGTGATATAAGCACCGCCCTGTCCGAATTTCTCGGCGTATGTGATGCCGTGATAGCTGTCGTCGGGTGTGCAGAGTCCCGGGTATTTGTCGGCATGTGCCATCCAGTCAAATTTGCCCGAATCAACAATAACGCCGCCAACAGTCGAGCCGTGACCATCCATATATTTTGTGGTTGCGTGAGTTACGATATCCGCACCCCACTCGAAGGGCTTGCAGTGAATGGGTGTCGGGAAAGTATTGTCAACGATAAGCGGAACACCGTGAGCATGTGCAACCTTGGCAAATTTTTCGATATCGAGAACCTTAAGCGTGGGATTAGCGATTGTCTCACCGAAAATAAGCTTTGTGTTGTCACGGAATGCGGCGTTAAGCTCTTCTTCGCTTGCGTCGGGGTCGACAAATGTGACATCAATGCCCATCTTTTTCATGGTAACGGAGAAAAGGTTATATGTGCCGCCGTAAATTGCGGAAGATGAAATTATGTGACCGCCGCACTCGCAGATATTGAAAGCGGCAAAGAAGTTTGCAGCCATGCCGGACGAGAGAAGAATTGCGGCAGTGCCGCCCTCAAGCTCACAAATCTTAGCGGCAACGGTATCGCATGTGGGGTTTGCAAGACGGGAATAGAAATAACCCGATGCCTCAAGGTCAAAAAGCTTGCCCATATCTTCACTTGTGTCATATTTGAATGTAGTGCTCTGAATTATCGGAATCTGACGGGGCTCACCGTTTTTGGGCGTATAGCCGCCCTGTACGCAGGTAGTTTCAATTTTTGACATAAAATCAGCTCCTTTAAAGAATTATAAGTCTATCGTACCATCTGTCATTTACAGTGTCAATAAAAACTTTGTACGGCACATTCGCTTTGACTGAAAAAGATGTATATGTATCGTCGAAAGTGACATCCGTGCCTTCAACACTGTATTTGCCGTAAATTTTAATATTTTTGTCGTAAGCGGAAACAATTATCGCCTGTTTAAACCTTCCGTTCTGCCAGTCGATATCAACCGTAACACCGCCACGTGCCGTAAGCCCCTTAACGGAGCCGTCTCTCCAGTCATCGGGCAGTGCGGGAAGCAGCTGAAGCACAAAACCGTCGTCGTAAACATTGCTTTGAAGAAGCATTTCACACACACCGGACACGGCGCCGAAATTGCCGTCAATCTGGAATGGCGGATGTGCGTCGAAAAGGTTTCTGTAAACTCCGCCGCCTCTGACATAATTAAATCTGTGGGTGCTGTCGACAAGATGCAGAAGACGTTTATAAAGCTCCAAAGAGCGATCACCGTCTTTTAGTCTTGCCCAGAAATTTATTTTCCACGCAAGTGACCAGCCTGTGCCGTCGTCGCCTCGAATATCAAGCGAAACCCTGCAGGCATCGGCAAGCTGAGGAGTTTTTATTGTGTTTATCATTCCGCCCGGATGAAGTCCGTAAAGGTGTGAGACATGTCGGTGATTTATTTCGGGAGCGTTCAGATCCCAGTCCCTTCCCCACTCGCACAGCTGACCTGCCATGCCGATATTAAGCGGTGCAAGACGCGAGCGAAGAGAAATAAGCTTATCGCGAAGCTCTTCATCAACACCGAGCAGCTCCGAGAAATAAATCATATCACTGAAATTATCATAGAGCATTTCAATATCCATTGCCGTGCCCTTTGTGACCCAGCCTTCATTGCCGTCGCTGTCTTTAAAGCGGTTTTCGGGAGAGGTTGCGGGGTTGGTTACAAGAGTGCCGTTCCAATCTTCATAAAGCAAATCAATGTTGAACAGGCAGTTCTCTTTTATAATCGGATAATACTTTTTGAGTATTTCGATATCCCCGGTAAAATAGTAAAGCTCGGCCAGATGTCGGCACATCCATGCGCCGCCCAAAGGATACTGTGACCAGCCGCCGCCCCAGCCGGGGGAAGTCCACAGCCAGGGGGAAGTAATTGTATAAATGGTCCAGCCGTTTGCGTTATAGTATGCCTTTGCGGTCTTTCTGCCGTTTTCGGGCAGAGCGGAAATAAGGTCAGCAAAAGGCTTAATGCAGTCCGAAAGCCCGGTCAGATATGCGGGCCAATAGTTCATCTGAACATTTATATTGGCGTGATAATCACAGTGCCACGGCGGAGTGTACTCGTTGCACCATATTCCCTGAAGATTGGCGGGAAGCACATTTTCGGGGCGTGAAGACGATATAAGAAGATATCTGCCGTAGTTAAAGAACAGCTCGCAAAGCTCATTGGAAGCACCGTTTTTGCCTGCCTCGGACAGCAGTTCATCAACCGTTTTGCCCGAAGGGGTCGCAATGGACAGGGAGCATCTGTCAAAGTATTCGGAATATTCTTTTATGTGTCTTTTGAGCAGTTCGGAATAAGAATATCTGTC
The DNA here is from genome assembly GCA_964617965.1 of uncultured Ruminococcus sp. Classification (GTDB taxonomy): domain Bacteria; phylum Bacillota; class Clostridia; order Oscillospirales; family Acutalibacteraceae; genus RUG806. The sequence continues at coordinate 4,989 of CAZTWO010000058.1, forward strand.
GGCTTTATCTAAAATTTCATTGCATTTATTTACAGGGTCGCCGCCCTTGAAGTTTTTGCTCTGATCGAGAACATAATCGGTAGCCGCCGTAAACACAGCAGTTACATATTTTGCTCCGCGGATTTTAAGTGAACCGTCAGTCGGTGTCAGCACGGCATTGTCGGCATAAATTCTGCATTTGCCGGCAAACTTCATGTGCGTGTCGTCATTGTCGCAATAACCGTAAAAAGAAAATCCGTCGGAGGTATATTTTATCTCTCTTGTATCCTTGCGGGCAAATGTTACGTCAATATCAAGCGTGCTGGTTTCGGGTGCGTCAAAGCGAAAAACAATAACGTTATCGGCATTTGATGCAAATGAAGTGCGGGAATAATCATTTTTTGCCGCCGTGAATGAATCGGAATAAACGGCCTTTGACAGATCAAGTCGGCGAGAATAATTCTTTGCATGATACGGCAGCTTCGGGAAACCGAAAATAACCTCGCCGAGAGTCTGATATGAGCATGAATACGCACCGTCAAACCCGCCGCCGAAATTGGTGAAGTGCTCGTCCAGAATATGCTGAGCTTTTTTGTAGTTATCCTTATTTATGGCTTCACGAAGCTCGGGCAGATGAGTATAGGCATCGGGACGATCGGCATTTTCAAACGGAGCACTGCACCAGAGGCTTACTTCGTTAAGCTGACAGACATATTTTCTGACACCGCCGTACAGCATTGCACCGAGACGGCCGCTGCCGATTGGCAGAGCGTGAGCCCAGCATTTGGCGGGGGTATTGTATTGCATTAGAGTACAGGACATGGGAGAGACCTCCGAGTTAGTTGTATTTTTAAAAGTGGCCGGTATCCGGTAAACAGTGGTCAGGGGCCAGTGGTCAGGGGCCAGAGGATAAGGAAGACACTTCGTGTCTTAAATTATAAGGCTTCGCCATGAAAACCGAATTGCATTTTAAGTAATTATACATTAATTCGAATTTTATTTCAACCGAATTAACTCAAAATAAAGAAAAAGCCCCTTGAATAAAATTTTCCAAGGGGCAATGCAGTATCTTTATAATCCAAGACACAAAGTGTCTTCCGAAATTGTTAATTGTTAATTCTTAATTGTTAATTATTTGTGCCATTTTGTCGAGCTGGGCTTTTGATTCGTCATTGAGAGCGGACTTAACAGTTACATCGGTTTCGAGGAATGTGAGATTTTTGCAGTCTTCGAGCATCTTTTTCATAACCTTGTTTGCCATGGGTGCCCATGAGCCGTTCTCGATGAAGCCGACTGTGCGGTTTTTGTAGCCGCGTTCGGTAAGCTCCTCAATAAATGTTCTCATAAACGGAAATACAGTGCCGTTATAGGTGGGTGAAGCGAGAATGAGCTTTGAATATTTGAAAGCATCCTCAACCGCTTCCGCCATATCGTCCCTTGCAAGGTCTGTAAGCGTAACTTTTGTATCGCCTAAGCTTTGTATTGCATCCGCAAGATAAACTGCGGCATTTTTTGTATTGCCGTAAACGGATGTGTACGCAATAAGCACACCGTCCTTTTCGGGCAGATATTTGCTCCAGGTGTCGTAGAGATTAATATAGTAGCTAAGGTCTTTATCGAGCACAGGTCCATGCAGAGGGCAGATTTTTTCAATCTCGAGAGCGGAAGCTTTTTTAAGAACATTCTGAACCTGAACGCCGTACTTGCCGACTATTCCGAAATAATATCTTCTCGCTTCGCATGCCCAGTCCTCGTCAACATCCAATGCGCCGAACTTACCGAAGCCGTCCGCAGAGAACAGAATTTTTTCGGTTGATTCATAAGACATCATAACCTCGGGCCAATGCACCATCGGAGCGAACACAAAAGTAAGATTATGCCTGCCGAGTGAAATGCTCTCGCCGTCGGTGACTTCAACTCTGTTTTTAACGGCATCCGCACCGAAAAACGCGTCAATCATGGCAAATGTTTTTTTGTTGCCGACAATTTGAGCGTCGGGATATTTTTCGGCAAACGCCTTTATGCCCGCCGAGTGGTCGGGCTCCATATGATGAACAATGAGCATATCGGGTGCTTTTCCGCCGAGTGCGTTGTCAATGTTTTCGAGCCATTCACCGACAAATTTTGCGTCAACGGTATCCGTAACAGCGAATTTTTCGTCGATGATAACATATGAATTATATGACATGCCGTTCGGGACTTTATACTGCCCCTCAAACAAATCGACATTGCGGTCGTTTACGCCGACATATTTTATATTTTCGGATATATACATTTTGGCACTTCCTTTTTTCTTTTATGCTATAATTTTACACAAAAGAAATTTGAAAATCAATATGTTTATGAAATTTGAATATTGATTTTTTACCTACTAATTAGGTATATTTGTTCAATTTATTTGTTTATTGCTTATTGAATTTGCCGCGTAATATGTTATACTTAGAACGGAAGCAGGTTAGATATTGCTAACCGAAATATCGGAGGTAATCATGAAACAATATAATGTTACCGGTATGAGCTGTGCCGCATGCAGTGCAAGGGTTGAAAAAGCCGTAAATGCGGTTGAAGGCGTCACTTCGTGCAGTGTAAGTCTGCTTACAAATTCAATGGGCGTTGAAGGCACGGCAACCGAAGAAGAGATTATATCCGCAGTCCAAAAAGCCGGGTACGGTGCAAGCGTAAAGGGAGAAAACAAAAATATAAATCCGACAAAAGATGATGAACTTAAAGACAGGGAAACTCCCCTTCTTAAAAAGCGTCTGATAAGCTCCGTTATTGTGCTTCTTGTGCTGATGTATTTTTCTATGGGGCACATGATGTTCGGATTTCCGCTTCCCTCATTTTTTGACGGAAACCATGTTGCAATGGGGCTTGTTGAACTGCTTCTTACAATAATTATAATGGTGATTAACCGTCGATTCTTTATAAGCGGAACAAAAGCGCTCTTGAACCGTGCGCCGAATATGGACACGCTTGTGTCTCTCGGGTCATCCGCCGCTTTTATATACAGTGTTTTCGTATTGTTTGCCATGACAAAATCCGTTGCGAACGGAGACAGTGCAAAAACCATGGAGCTTATGGAAAAGTTTAACTTCGAATCGGCTTCGATGATACTCACTCTTATAACGGTGGGCAAAACACTTGAAGCGTATTCAAAGGGCAGAACAACCGATGCGCTTAAAAGTCTTATCGGTCTTTCACCCGACACCGCAAATGTCATAAGAAACGACACTGAAATAACCGTTAACGCAAGTGATGTAAACGTAAATGACATATTTGTTGTTCGTCCCGGTGAAAAAATACCGGTTGACGGTGTTATAATCGAGGGTGTTACGGCTGTAAACGAATCGGCACTTACAGGAGAGAGTATCCCGGCGGATAAAAACATCGGAGACAGCGTTTATACCGCAACGGTAAACACAAGCGGGTTCATAAAATGCCGTGCGACAAGCGTCGGTGAAGATACCACTCTTTCAAAAATAATTAAAACGGTGAGCGATGCCGCCGCTACTAAAGCGCCAATCGCAAAAACAGCCGACAAGGTATCTGCCGTGTTTGTGCCTGTGGTCATGACAATCGCACTTGTTACAACAATTGTCTGGTACTTCATAAGCCACGATATAGGCTATGCACTCGAAAGAGGTATCTCAGTTCTTGTCATAAGCTGTCCGTGTGCCTTAGGCCTTGCCACTCCCGTTGCGGTAATGGTCGGAAACGGCGTCGGTGCTAAAAACGGCATACTGTTTAAGACTGCCGCCGTCCTTGAAGAGACGGGCAGAGTGCAGATTGTGGCACTCGACAAAACAGGCACCGTCACAAAGGGTACTCCGGTTGTTACGGATATTCTGACATCAGACGGTGTGAGTGAAAATGAGCTTTTGTCGCTTGCCGGCGGCATTGAGGCGAAAAGCGAGCATCCGCTTGCAAAGGCAATCACCGAAAAATGCGAAGCTGAACATATCAGGCTGATTGACACCGACAATTTTACGGCACTCCCCGGGGCGGGCGTAAACGCTGTTATTAACGGTAAGAACGCCTACGCCGGAAACAGAAATCTTATTTCCGAAAAGACAAATATACCCGATGATATGCTCAAAAAGGCGTCCGAGCTTGCCGACAGCGGCAAAACTCCCCTGTTCTTTGCGACGGATGAAAAATTCTGCGGTATAATAGCCGTTGCGGATGTCATAAAAGAAGACAGTATTGGCGCCGTACGTGAGCTTAAAAATATGGGTATTACCGTTGTAATGCTGACAGGCGACAATACGAAAACAGCCAAAGCCATCGGCAGACAGGTTGATATAGAAAACGTTATTTCGGACGTAAAGCCCGACGAAAAAGACGCAGTCATACAGGAGCTTAAAAAATTCGGCAAAGTCGCAATGGTCGGCGACGGCATAAACGATGCTCCGGCTCTGACAAGGGCTGATATAGGCATAGCAATAGGAGCGGGTGCGGATATAGCGATTGATGCTGCGGATGTTGTTCTGATGAAAAGCAATCTTTCAGACGTCGGTGCGGCAATTCGTCTGTCAAGAAGAACGCTTACGAATATTCACGAAAACCTGTTCTGGGCGTTTATATATAACAGTATCGGAATACCGCTCGCATCGGGTGTGCTTATTCCTTTGGGGCTTACACTAAAGCCGATGTTCGGTGCGGCGGCAATGAGTTTATCAAGCTTCTGTGTATGCACAAACGCATTAAGGCTGAATCTTCTGAAAATCCATAACGCAAACAAAGACAAAAAGAAAAAATCGGTCGATATCGATTTATCGAAATTTTATAAAGAAGAAAGGACTAAAACTAACATGAACACAAAGACAATCACCATTGAAGGCATGATGTGCCCGCACTGCGAAATGACCGTTAAAAAGGCTCTTGAAGCACTCGACAGTGTATCAAATGCCGAGGTCAGCCACGAAAAAGGCACAGCCGTTGTAACTCTCACGGCGGACACGGACAATGATATTCTGACAAAAGCCGTAACCGATAAGGGTTATGAAGTCATATCTGTAAAATAATTTGACAGGCTGTATTTACATTCGGTGAAATTGTGTTAAAATATTGTCAGCGACTTAATTTGGAAGTGATTGAATGACGACAATTTTAACGAAGATATTTTCTTTCGGGCTTTCAATTTTCGTATTTTTCTCGGGTCTGTTATCGTCCTGGGGATGCGGTCAGCAGATTTCGGATATTCCGGACGGTGCGACAAGAATAATGTACGGCACAGATGAAACTCAGAAAATGGATGTATTTTACCCGGCAGACACCACCGGCACTGTAAATATATTGTTTGCTATTCACGGCGGTGCATGGCTTATGGGTGACGGCTCGGAGTTTAACGACAACTGCAAGAAAGCGGCAGAGGAATGCGGCTATATTGCGGTAACTGCCGACTATCGCAAAATATCGGACGGTGCCACAGCCTATGATATGGTTGACGATATCGGCAACGCCATAGCAAAGCTCAAAGAGACACTTGAAAACAGCGGAATAACAATCGGCAAGATGATTATAACAGGTCATTCGGCAGGCGCTCACATCGCTTTAATGTATGCATACAATCATTATGAGGACTGCCCCATTGACATTGCGTTTGTCGTGTCAAACTGTGCTCCGACGGAATTTCTGAAGGATGCCAAAAACAGCACGACCACGATGGGCAAGTATGCTCACATTGCGATGTCCTCTTTGTCTGGTGTTGCGATAACTTCTCTTAATACAGACAAACAGCAGGATGTTATCAACAGCATTTCTCCCCTTTCAATGGTCACGTCTTCCGTTCCGCCTACGATTGTTGTACAGGGCGACAAGGACACTATGGTTCCGTATTCAAACTCAACGGATTTATACGAAGCACTCCAAAATGCCGGAGTTGACAGTGTTATGATTACATACACCGGTGCCGATCACTGGCTCGGCAGTCAGTTTGAGGAAGCAACCGCGGCAAGAAGCAGTGCATTCTTTGAGTTTGCGAAAAAGTATCTGTAATTCATATCAAAAATACTAAAGAAATAAAACACCACAGTGGTACAAGGCGTACGCTGCGGTGTTTTTTAATTTGTGGGGCTGCAACAGTGAGTCAGCATTGTTACAGCCCCTTTAGATTTAGTTTAGAGTTTATTTAAGCCGATTAGTATGCCCAGCCGAGAATGTCGAACATTTTCGCCATGAGCTTGTTCATATACTCAAGCAGCCACTTGAGCCAATAGAACATTCTGACGCCGCCGGAGGAAGAGTC
>CAZTWO010000059.1:0-2169 GCA_964617965.1 uncultured Ruminococcus sp.
TTCTTCGCTGCCGACAAAGTCCTTTATGTTCTGAGTTATGACTATCTGCATGCCGTTATATTTTCTGATACGCTTTGCAAGCTGGAACATAAAGTCAAGAGCAACGGGGAATTTTGTATCGATAAATACGTGCGCCTCGTCTATAACGACAACGATTTTGCGGTTAAGGCCGTATTTTGTGTTGTAGTCTCTGTTTTTGATAATCTCGTTATCGATGTACTTGAGCACAAGAAGCATCTGTGCGTTGCCTATTGTGTTGTTGCGGTTTGAAATAAGGCTCTGGAAATTGAAAACGGTGAAGTTTTCATCCGTTGTTATGGTTGACGGACCGTTCCATATATTGGCGTTTCTGCCGCCTGCCGCAAATTTTGCGACGTAGTTCATAAGCGTACGCAGAATCGTGCGGATATACTCGTTGTCGGTTTTCTGGAACTCCGACAGAACGGTATCGTAAAGATCGTCAAACACCGGGTAGTCTTCGGGTCGCAGATATCTTAAGTCCGTCTCGGCCGTTATGCCGTGATTTGTGTACATACGGTCGATAAGGCTGTTTAAGTACTCCATTGCGTCCTTGTCGCAGTCCGGCAGAATCTGACGGAAGAACTCTTCAAGGAACTGAAGGTGCGTGGCGTAGCTGCCCGAAACGGAAGCACCGTCAACCTCGTCATCATCAAGTGCGGTGATAATCTGGAAGGGGTTAAGTCTGCCGTACTGGGCGTTGCCTACGTTTATAAACTTGCCGTGAAGATTTTCGGCAAGCTCCGTATACTCGTTTTCGGGGTCGAGAATGAATATCTTGCAGTCGTCGGCGGCAAGGTTTGTAAGAAGGCTCTTTGCGGCGTAGGATTTACCGGAACCGGATTTGCCGACGATAACCATATTGGAGTTGACACGCTCGCTGTCGCGTCTGAAGAAGTCGATAAAGACGGGCACGCCCTGGCTTGAGCCGAGCTTTATGCCGCCCTTATCGGATACGTGTGCAAAAATCCACGGATAGCAAGCCGCCAAAGAATTGCTGGGTATGCCTCTGCCCTGTTTGAGCATCGGGTCATAGCCGCTGACCTGCGAGCCGATAAACGCCTGCATCTGGTCAAATTCCATATTGTTAAGACGGAATCCACCCTCCTGATAATAGCGGCGAACGGTCTTTTTCATGTTGGTGACGGATGTTCTGTCGGATTTCGGCGGCTGAACCATCGTTGTTGTGGCACGGGTCAGAGCTATATCATATGCCGTGACATAGACATTCGCTTCAAGCAGTGTTTCGTTGTCGCCCTGTAATGTAGCAAGCAGCTCGCCTAAGGTGTCCATATGGCTCTGTATTTCTATACGGCGGGAGTCGACACCCGTTGCCATATACTGTCCTCTTAATTCCTGCAATGAGCGGTCGATTACTCTTATCGACTTAGAGCGTTCCATGGGGCGGCACTTTACGACAACCTTTGTGCCGGGTATGGACATAACGCTTGCAAGCCACGCGTCGCCGACTTCGGTCGGGTATGTGACGACACGCATGTTGTGTGTGATTATATTGTTGACTTCGACTGTGCGTGCCTTGAATTCGACACTCTGAGGCATTGCCCATTTTGCATAGTCCTCGGGAGGAACGTTTTCTATCTCACGCTCGTCAAAATCTATCTCGTTTGTGTATCTTAAAAATACCGCAAGCTCTTTTGAATTAAGGCGTCTCGGTTTCATTTCAGCCGCGCGAAGAGTGCCGACGGCTGATTCAATCTGATTGTTGAGCTGATGCTTGTCGCTCTCAAAAAGAACAACATAATAGAACGGCTCAATTACCTTTTCTTCAAAGCAGAGTCTTCTTATTTCGTGAATGCGGTCATAGAGAATTTCTATACGCGCCTTATACTCTTCCTCCGAAAGCAGGCCGCTCTCATATGAAGCTCTGAGGCTGTCGACACGGCCATATTCAAGGCGGAGATAGTCATCATATATAATGGGACGCTCGATTTTTACGATGTTCGCCGAAAATTCGGGGTTTATGGAGCGAAGAACACGCCCCAGACCGCTCTCGATTGAGTTTTTGCGGCGCATGGCGCTGAAAAAGCGGAACTCAACCGGGGGAATTTCTATAACGGCGCCGTAATATTTTGAGCCGTATTTTATGAAGCCGTCCTCGATATCCGTAAATGCCATAATGTTCGGGATGGG
>CAZTWO010000059.1:2269-11201 GCA_964617965.1 uncultured Ruminococcus sp.
GATGTTAGCCTGTGCAGGAGCACCGCCCTGTACCGCATCGATATTTGCCTGTGCCGGAGCACCGCCCTGTGCCTGAGGTGCGTTTGCAACGGGAGCGTTGCCGCCCATGTTAAAGCCGCCCTGAGGAGCTACGGAATAGGCGTTCCCATGATTGCCGCCTTGGTTGCCGCCTGCATTACCGCCGCCTTGGTTATTGCCGCCCTGTGCCGGTCCGATATTTACGGGAGCATTCGGCACGGGTGCATTATTCTGTGCAGGTGCATTCGCAGGTGCGTTTGCGTAATCCATTATTGCCCAGTCATCGAATTCACCGCCGTTATGGGGGCGTTCGTCAAGTCCCGGATCGAGGTTGCCTTTATTCGCATAATCCATAATCGCCCAGTCATCGAATTCGCCGCCGTTATGGGGACGTTCGTCAAGTCCCGGGTCGGGCACATCGCCGTTTGAACCGGTTGACGGCTTTGTATCTGCCGGGCCGCTGTCTTTTTTGCCGCCCATGCCTGTCGGCTGTTTCGGAACATCCGAGCCGGAGCCGCCGCCCGAGCCGCCTGAGCCGCCTGAACCGCCCGAACCGCCTGAGCCGCCCGAGCCACCGGAACCACCCGAGCCGCCGCCCGAGTCTCTGCCGCCCGAGAACATACTGCGAAGACCCAGGTCGTTTTTGCGGAGGTTGCCAACATCGCCGTAGCCTGTGATACGGTTGCGGACCTGACCCATTGTGCGGCGTACGCTGTCGCCCATGGAGCTTGCGGTAATCGCCTGGAAGCCCGCATTGTCGGCAAGAATACCGGTGATAACACCGCTCGCACGCTTTGCCGTGGCCATGCCGCCTAAAATGAGCAAGAGCTTTGCCATAAGGTTAAGTATATTGCTGTCGAACAGCACAAGATTGCTGTCGATTATTATCGGAATAAACATAAGAAGTACACGCATCGCTATAAGCGTTCCGAACACGCCGAAGCACTGAACGATGAATGCCGTCTTCCACTGTTTGAACTTTCCGCCTTCGTCAAGCGGCATTGCGCCGATGAAGGGAGGAGCGACAAGATAGAGGAATATCATATTGAATATACGGGCAATGCAGTCAAACAGAATAACAGCCAGATCCCATATAAGCTTAAACGCCACTATATAGAGAAGCACGAAGCTGACAGACGACAGATCGAAGTCGTTTTTGACCGATTCATAATCGTATATGCTCTTTTCGCCCGTGTAATATGCACCTCTGAGTGCGTCGGTCATTGAGGCGTTTGTGTTGTATGCCGGGTTTTTCGCCGCCGAAAGAGTGCTTAAGAGGAATACCATTCTGTCAAGCGGAATTTCGTTAACGTACTCTGTATATTCACGTGTGTATGATTTAAGCGGAGCGAAGGAGGAGTCCGTTTTGAGAAGCTCCATACAGTCCAGAATTGCGTCCGCAACGGCTGTGTTGTATACGTCAAATGTTGTGTCCTTGCTTAAATCCCCGGCGTTTACTATTTTCTGAAGCGCCGACTGCCATGTTTCGCCCGTGTTCTCGGTTGAATAATAGAAATCGAAAACACCGTCCTGCTGTAGACTCTGAAGGTCTGCACGAATTTCGTTATAGCAGCTGTTAAGATTATATTTGCTGTTATATGACGGCGACAGAGAATAGTTGCCGATTGTATCGAGCACACGTGCCATAGTGGCGTACTGCTCATCCGTAAATTCTATTGTGTCCTCTTCGCCTATGTTTTCGGCGTTGTCGAAGATATAGTTTATCTGTGTGAAAAGCTTGTTCGAAAGAGATAATACGGCATTGAAAACAAATGTCATGCACATTATTATAACAACACTCTTAAAAAGGCTTGTGAGAATATCGCCGAGTGACTGACGGATTTTGTCGCCGGAGTCAACGGCTTTTTTCGCTACGGAAATTATGGCAAACACAAAGCTTAAGAGTATGCCTATAAGAGCCATTCCCCAGTATATTTTTTCAACAACGGAATTGCCGAAAAATACACTCAGGAGCGACTGAACCTTGCCGTCATAGCGAACGTTTGACGTGCCGCACATAACGGAAAAGCAACGGCTTAAAAGGCTGATAATCTTTGTCAGCCCTATGCCTATCATATAACATACCCGATAGAATACTGTGCTTATGCCGGTTGAAATCAATGCACCGGCACTTTCAAAGGCATCATCCAAAGCACCCATGTTTTGCCCTCCGTGTGAGAATTAAAAGAAACGGTAAAAAGATTAAGTTATCTTACCGCAAGACGCTTTTTCGAGATATAGATATATATGAATACCGCCGCTGCGACCGCAAGCAGGCACCCTAAAAGCGCCCATGTGCTTATACTGAAATAAACAAGAATAGTAAATGAATAGTGCGTTATGTTTCCGGCTTTATCGATGAGCGTTATCTGATACTGTCCGCTCTCGGTAAGCTCCGAAGAATAGTTTATCTCTTTGCCGTTTAAGGTTATGCCTATGCTCGCGCCCTCTTCGACATCGGCAATTGACACAGGCCCTCTCGCCTGATTTTTGTCGTTAAGCTCCGCTAAAGCGAGAACGGGCGGCGTTGTGTCAACGGTTATATCGAGAGTATAAGTAAGTCCGTTTGCACTGCAAGCGTAATCTATGACATAATGCCCCTCTTTGCTCATATCGACAAAGCCGCTTTCGTAGGCTATTTCCGTGTCGTCAAGTGTCGCACCGGTTATCGAAAAGCCCGCAGGCATTGTGTAGCCCGAAATTTTGCATGTAACATCGCTTACTATCGAAAAAGAGACGGGCTGATATTTCTGCCCTTCGACACTGACCTCAACCACATAGTCACCGACTTCTGAAATGCTTGAAAAATCGGGGTTTTCGACTGCTGTGCCGTTTTTATAGAGAGTTGTCTCAATTCCGGAATCCGCCTCGACCTTTACGCTGTCGTTTACGATCATGCCGTCCGCAACGGAACAGAGCACATTCGTACTGTTGCCGGCGGTGTAGACATAGCCGCGTCTTGTGCGGTCATAATATGAGCCGTCGGACATTGTTATTCTTGAGCCGCCCGACACGCCGTCCGAGGATGACGCCATCGCTTCGCCCGTTTCGGGGTCAAGCTCTCCGCTGTAACCGAACGTGGCAAATGAAGTCACCGAACACAGAACGAAAATCAAGAAAGAGAGCAGAACGGAAAAGAATTTTTTTCTCATGCCTCTCCCCCCAATACTATGCTGTTTCTGGCACTGAGGTCATAATAGACCTTGTCGGCACGGAACATACGGCTGCGCATTTCTTCGGTATCCATCTGACCGATTTTGTAGAGCGGGCATTTGTAGCTCGGGGTGTACTTCGTCTTGAGCGGATGATTGCCGAATGTAACGATAATAGCGTTGCCGGTTGATTCTTTATTGTTAAGCTTCTGAAGCTCGCTGGGGTAGATAAGCGGACGTGTCTGCGTCTGAGACGAAACGTTTATGTCGCCCTCCTTGCTGCCGATTGAAGCGGAGGTCGATGTCGTGCGTACGGTCATGTTGCCGCAAAGCTCGGAGAACTCCTTGCATGTGCCTATATCGTTTGAACCGATGAACATTTTCATGCCGCAGTTCGATTTTACGATATCGGCAACCTTTTCGCCGTAGACGTTGTTAAGCTGAGAATAGCTCTGAACAACCATGTTGAACCAGATTTTACGGGAACGTCCGACTGTTATCATTTTATCGAACTTCTCGATTTTGGGCATGTTGCCGAACTCATCGAGAATGAAATATACGTTGCGGGGAAGCGACAGATCCTCTCTGCCGGACGCGACCTTGATAAGTGCCTTATACATGCACAGAACGAAAACGGATGCCAGTGCGTGACGGGTGTCTTTTTCGTCGGGGATTTTGAGGAACAGAGCCGTAGGACGCTCGGCAAAAGAAGCCGGGTTTATGTCCGTGGCGGAGGTCAGTCCGCACAGACCTCTGTCGTTAAACATTGTCATCTTGTCGAAAGCGATTGACATATAGCTCGCCATTGTCTGCTCTGCCGCCGACAGAACCTGACGTGACATTGTGGCAGCCTGAGAGAGCGGATCACGCCCTTCAAAATAGTCCTTAAGAGCCTGGAACTCGTTTTCGCTGTTTGAAAGAGCTTTATTTATATTAAAGAAATTAAACTTATCTTTTGTCATTCCGAGACGCGGGTCGGCACTGTCCTCAAGCATCGCAAGACATATAGCCATAATGAGCGAACGCGCGCCCTTTTCCCACAGCGGATCCTTTTCGTTTTCGATGGGGCACATGACGGATACAAGGTCATTCAGGTCCTCGAACATCTCGTCATATACCTTCTGTCTTGCAACGGAAATATCATCCTGACAGTGTGTCATATCGGCGTACGCTCTGCCGTTCCACTCAACCCATAAATCGCCCTCGTCCGCCGGGCCGTCGGGCTGTGTCAAATCGGGGTAAGATGCCATCGAGTCACGGTGAGCCTTTATTCCGTCGCCGTAGTGGAGGTATTCCTGATACATATCCCATATGCTTTCAAGCGGATTCCAGCGGCTTGAAGAGTATGTATCACGAAGGTCAAGCAGCTGTACATCATAGCCGCGTTCTTTAAGAAATGCCGAATGCAGCGAGAAAAGCTCGCCCTTGGGGTCGGTCATGATCATGGAGCTGCCGCAGTTTGTGGCGGCGATAAGCTGAATCATGGGGTTTATGAATGTTGTTGTTTTACCTGAACCGGTGGAGCCTATTACAAGCGAATGCGCACCGGAGAGGAAATTTATTTCAAGGTCGCCCTTTTTATCCATAATGGCACGAACGGGAATGCCGTCTTTTTTCACCGTGCCGATTTTTTCGTATGTTGTCGCCGGGAAGTTCTTGTCACGCTCTTCATCGGTCATAAAACGGCTGTTTTCAAGAGAAGAGTCATCGACTATATCGTTTTTTCTGCCGCCGAGAAGTCCGAGCCCCGGGAGCTTGCCGCCGAAAAGCATTGGCCAGCCCCATACGGCTATCCACGCAACGAAAACGGTAAGCCAGCCGTAAATCCATGTGCCGATTTTAAGGAAAAGCGAAGGCTCGAAGACAAAGCCCTCTCCGCCTATCATGCTTAATGCCCCTCTGACCGCCGTGCGTTCGATAAAACCGACAACACCGCCGCCGACCAATGCGGCGACAATGTAAACTGCTATCATTTTAGGTTTTATCTTGTGAGGCTTTGAATTTTTCGACAAGGCTTGTACCCTCCTCTGCATTTTGCTGCTTTATGAAAGCCGATTGAAAAATATAAGTGAACGAAAATAGCGGAACAATTAAGAATTAAGAATTAAGAATGCACAATGTCGGAAGTCCTGCGGACTTGATTTATAAGCTTCGCAAGGGGTAAGTTCATCAGTCTTTGGCAACTTATCGGAATTAGCGAACGAATGCATAATGTAGAATGCATAATTAAGAATGTCGCAGACAAAAATCATCCGGTGAATGATTTTTGGCGTAGCGACTAATGAGGACCGGCGGCAGCGGTCCGACAACCTAAAACAAGAAGTCCTGCAGACTTGAATTGTATAAGCTTCGCAAACATTAAGGTCATCTTTCTGTGAATAACTTTAATTTTTGCGTAGCCATATAATCCAAAACGCGTAGCGTTTTCCTTCATTATGCATTATGCATTCTTAATTCTTAATTCATCACTGCTCCTTGCTCATTGCTAATTGCTCACTCCGTAATCATGCTCTCCCACCCCGTCGGGAACGGTGTCCAGCTGCCGTCAACGGCTGCCTGTCTTGCCCACGACTGAATGTATATCTTACCGGAGCCCTTGGCTGAAACTCCGGTGGCCTTTGAAAACTGAATGGCCCATGTGCCGAGATGAATTACACCGCTGTTTGACAGTGTCACATCACTGTCCACAAATACGAACTCGGTATATGTAACGGTTCTTTCAGTCGAATCGTATGTGCTTGTTATTTCATAGGTCGATGCCGCCCTCTTGTCAAACGCATCGAGGGAGCTTAATATTCCGGCATATCTTGAAGCGGCTCTGAATCCGAAATATATCTTGCCGGACGCTCGGTTGTCTATTGCGGCACCCGATAACAGCTGTGACTCACTGCCGACAACAAGAGTGCCGAAGTTTATTATCGTCGCACCGTTTCTTACGACAAAGCCGTCACCGAGCTGTGTGCGATAGTTTGTATACTCCTCCATGGAGCCTGTCGTCACAAGACCGCCGCTTAATATTACCAGGTCGCCGCCGTCAAGGCACATGCCGCCTCCCGCGCCTTTTCCGACAGTCAGCTGTTCTATTACCGCGTCCTTCTGAACGACTATATCGCCGCCGTTGTTTATTATGGCACCGTTATTATAGAGAGTGCCGCTGACGCTGAGCACGCCGCCCTTGTTGACGGTTATCGTGACACCGGGCTCAATGTAAATCTGCCCGTTGTAGTTCGCTACCTGTCCGTCGCCTATCGTGAAGCTGCTCTTAACGGAAGAAACACGCTCCATATAGCCGACATACATGACAAATTCGCCCATACTCGTTGTTATGGTGCGTTCGGGGAAAACATTGCCGTTTGAGTCGTCTATTTTTATGTTGGCATCCTTTGCCCATGAAATGTTTGCGAACATCTTTACACGGCCGACGGATACATTGATGTCGCATGATTGGTATGTGACTATGCCGACATTTGTATATTCGCTGACGCTTCTTGTGTTCTGAAACCAGTAGTCTTTTTCGAGTGAAAGATTAACCATTGCACCGGTGTCATCCTGTGCGTCGGCAAGACGGAAGCGATACTGCTTTATGTTGTCGTTGCCCGTGTCGACTCCTGCGTATTTCATTGTCATATGAGAAATATTTTCGGCTGTTCTGAAATTCTTGGCACCGTATATGACACCCGAAGCAAGCGTTGTGCGGGTAAACTTGAAGCTGTCGCCCGACGTGCGGTTGCTGCCGTCAACCATATATTGGCCGCCGTTCCATGAATAGAGAAACAGAACGGGATGGGCATAGCCGACCGTTTCGCCGTTTTCGGAATATTTGCCGTTGCTTGTGGGCAAATCGTCCTGCGAATCGACACGCTCCCAACGCCATATGGTTGTAAGCCCGTCGGCGGTTGTTATCGTCTCGGCTTCACTGCCGAACCGACCGTAGCCACCAAAAAGCATCGACACGGTAAGCACAAGGCACAGGGCATATTTTATAAAACGCTTTACGGAAGATTTTTTTGTCATTACAGCACTCCTCCGTTTCTCTGTACCGGTGTTTTTGCCGGTCCGTTTTGTTTTTGAGGTGCACCGAAATCGCCTTTTACAAGCACGCCGCTTTTTATGCAGTTAAGAGCATTTTCGGGTGTGCCGTCAAGATGAGCTCGAAGCTCTTTTGACTGTGACAGAAGGCGTATTGTCTCGGGAACGCTTCTGTTTGCGGGAAGATCTTTTTTCAACGCAAGCTGTCCTAAGACAGACGCCGCAACAAGCTCGTATACTTCTTCCGCAGGCATTTTTGAGCCGCTGTTCAGAAGTATTTCCGCCTGATGACCCGCCGATATGGCTTCACAGCGTTTTGTGACACGTGACATAAGCTCCGCCGGAACATGTTCGGGCTCGTGTGCAGCTTCATGAAGTGCGTTTTTGATTTTTGTAAACTGTGTATCGGTTGTATTCATTGTCGCTGAAAAAAAACCTTTCCCGGGAATATCCGCAACAAACGGCATCTTCCCGTAAATTCAACAAAGGGGAGACCGAACGATTTGTTTTTATATCGCTCCGTGCCTCCCCTTCCATTAGTTCGCGTTAAAGATATCAGTTGCCTGTGACAACAGTGCCAACGCTTGTGCCTGTTGAATCCTGAACCCACTTGAGGAGCTGAGGCATAGCGAGTCTGAGGACTACGATAAGAACGAAGATGAGCACGAAACCGATGATGGCGTTCTTAAGGTGTGTCTTTGCCTTTTCACGATCCTGGGGCTCTTCGGCCTTGGCGAATTTAACGCCGAGAAGTACGCAATAGAGTGCGCCGACTGCCGCAACGATTGCGATGAGGGGACCTAAGATTGTGTTAAGGAAGCTGACGATGGGGCTGACCACGCTTGTCCAGTCTGTTGCCGCGAATGCGGGGGCAGCCATAAGGACAAACATGGCTGCGGTTGCGCCTATACGGCCGCAAATTTTCTTTTCTGCGAGGTTGTCTGATCTTTTCATTTTGTGATCCTCCAAAATTTTTTTTGTTTCTTTGCTGTTTTTTACTTTTTTTTGCTGTGATTTTAAGCGAGAATTTTTCTAAGCTGTTCTCTTGCTCTCTGGAGCTGAGTGCGTACGGTGCTTTCGTTTTTGCTGAGCACCTCGGCTATTTCGGCGGTTGAAAGCTCCTGGAGATAAAACAGACAGATAACTTCCCTGTATTCGGGACGCAGTTTTTTCAGTGCATCCTCAAGATCACCCGAAAGCTCCGCCTGAGCGTATCCCGTCTCCTCCGCCGGAAGAGTCTCGTCAAGCTCCGTCTGCCTTTTTCTTGAACGGTATATGTTGCGTGCGAGGTTTATCACAACCCTTAAAAGCCACGCCTTGCAGTGCTCCGGGGTCTCAAACTCGGGCTTTTTGGTATAGTATATCAAAAAAGTCTGAGAAAAGATATCCTCGGCATCCTGCGGGGAGCTTGTATTTCGCACGGCAACTCTGTACACCGTATCGGCGTATTGCCTCAGAACCGCGTCTTCGCTCTGAAGAAAAAGTCCAAAGTCCACTTTTGTTTCTCTCTTTCGCCGGAAATTCACACTTTAAAACCAACTTATAATATAATGCGAAAAAGGGAATAAGTCAATAATTTAATAATTTATTTTTTTGTGCCGGCGAAAATCTAATTAGCAATGACCGTACAATGTATAATGTAGAATGCATAATGCATAATGCATAATGTCGGAAGGCACTGCGTGCCTTGGATTTATATAGCTTCGCAAGCAGTAAGTTCATCGGTCTTTGCC
>CAZTWO010000060.1:0-11024 GCA_964617965.1 uncultured Ruminococcus sp.
GGCGGTTTTTTTCTTATCTTTTTTCTTGTAAATTTGCATAAAAGTATTGCAATAAACAGATAATTATTGTATAATACCGTTTATTATATTTCAGCGGAAAGAGGAGTTTGCTTTGGTTGAGAATGTATCCGCCTTTTTTGCGGAGTATCCGCAGCTGGTTTATGTGCTGCGTCTTGTTCTTGCCGGTGTGTGCGGCGGCGTTATAGGTGTTGAGCGTACATTGCGTCAGAAGGACGCGGGTTTCCGTACGCATATTATAGTCGCAGTCGGTGCGGCGCTTCTTATAATCGTTTCAAAATACGGCTTTTTCGATATGATGAAAATAGCCGGCGTAAAGCTTGACCCGTCACGTGTGGCATCCACAATCATCACGGGATTTTCTTTCCTCGGCGCGGGCATGATTTTTGTAAAGGGCGTTAATATAAAGGGTCTTACAACTGCGGCGGGCATTCTTGTCACGGCGGCAATAGGTATGTCCATTGGGGCAGGTATGTATGTTGTGGGGCTTTCTTCTGTTGCTCTGTTGCTTCTTGTTCAGATAGTTTTTCATAAGTTCCTCATCGGCTTTGACAAGGTGCTTGCCAACGACAATATTAACCCCTGTTTTATTCAGATAGACAATGTTGCCGACAGTGTAAACGATATGAAAAAATATCTTGAAGACAACGGCGTGCATATTTCCGACTCAAGTGTTGAGGTGTCGGATGACAACTCCCTTCTGACAATTCGTCTTAATGTCGTGCTTCAGAAAAATGTAGACCTTGACGAGACGCTTAATAAGCTCAGAAGCATAAATCCGGCTGTTCGGCAGGCTATTGCCTTATAAATTGTATAATATAACTGTTAAAAATATATATTGTATTTTTAAAATGGTCCATATGGGCCATTTTTTTTGTGTAAAAGTACGATATAATGTCAAATGGGTAAGAATGTGATTCTTATATGAAAGGATGAAATTACATGGCATTATTCGAAAAAAAATTCTGCGATCTTTGCGGTGAAAAGGTAAATCTTCTTACAAGACTGAAGCTGTCGGACGGATTCCTCTGCTCCGACTGCAAAAAGAAGCTCTCTAACTTTTCTTCCGATTGGGACGACAGAACAATCGAAGATGTAAAGGCACACCTTGCCGCACGTGAACAGAATAAACAGAAATTCGCCGCCCTCTCCGTGACCCGCACGGCAGGACCTAACGGTGAAATCTGCATAGACGACAGAAACGGCAGATTCTATTTTGCTTTCGGCAAAGACTATAAAGAAAACAACCCCGAGGTATTCGATTTCAATCAGCTTCTCGACTTCTGGTTCGTCGAGGAGTACCGCACGCTGTCCGACACCGACAATGACGGCATTGCCGATAAATACGAGAACAATACCGCAAACAACATGAACCGCAATATGAACAATTTCGGCGGTCCCGGTATGATGAACGGCGGTATGATGAACCCCGGTATGATGAACGGCGGTATGATGCCCGGCATGATGGGCGGCGGCATGATGGGCGGCATGATGAACGGTATGGTTCAGATTCCGCAGAACCTTCAGCAGTATTTCCGCCGCACCGGGTCAACCGGCATGAATGACAATTCCCCTAAAGAGCTCAGCACAATTGAACTTCATATAAAAGTAAATCATGCGTACATAAAGCGTGATATTACATTCGATGTCGCTTCAAACTGCTCCGATGCTTCCGATCTTAACAGAGCGTTTAATATGTGCTGTGAAATTGTTCAGGTGCTTACTGCAATAAAGAGCGGCACAGCTGTTAACAACAATAACGGCTATCAGCAGATGAATAACGGTTATGCTCAGCAGAACAACGGTTATCAGCAGATGTATAATAACGGTTATCAGCAGATGAATAATAATTATGCTCAGCAGAACAACGGCTATCAGCAAATGAACAACAACGGCTATCAGCAAATGAACAATAACAGCTATCAGCAGCCGAACAATATGAACGCCAATATGGGCGGTGTTCGTCCGTTCTGCCCCAACTGCGGCACACAGAACTCGACCGGCTCGGCATTCTGCCCCAACTGCGGCACAAATCTTAAACAATAAAAAATAACTGGGGCTGTCATTCAAAAAAGTGAACGGCAGCCCCGTGTTTTCTCTTGCATATAATTTTGAGGATTAATATAAAACACAGGTTTTTAACGGAATTTGCGTAAACACAATCAGGGCCCGGGGTCAGGGGCCCGGGGTGGCGGAGAAGGAAGATACTGTGTATCTTGGATTTTACGGCTTCGCCCGTTGGATGTTGTACTTTGCTATGCTGTTATACAACGTCTTGCGCAAATTCCGATGAATCGAAAACAAAAAAAGGAGAAGAAACATGAACATCAAAAGAACACTTGCAATTGTCCTTTCCGTGGTTACGATTTTTTCACTTTTTCCGGCAGCATCTTTTGCGTATGAGCAAAAGGCTCCGTATATTCTCTACGGCACGTCCGATACGGATTCCCACGCAGTAGAATATTACGACGATGTAACAGGAACATATGTCGTTCTTGAAAGCTATGACGGCGAATGTATAGAGATAGATCTTGCGCATCAATATGACGACAAGACCGATATTGACAACGAGCGTTCTGTTACACTCAGATTGTACGGCGATAATGTTATTCATGTAACCGAGCCGTGCATGTTCGATTTCGATTACAGCCTTTGCGGCATAGTCTGCACAAACGGCACATTTAACGGCAGTCGCCGGCTCGGCAACATTAAGCTTGAGGGCTATGACGGTGCGACGCTCACTATTGTGAATGATCTCGGAAACACCGAATCAGCAGAAGACATTATCGGCCTTCTGGGTATTCTCGCCAACAACATAACAATCGAAAATCTTGATGTCAAAGTCGTGTTCAAGACAAACCGTGATAACATCGATAAGGTTACGATGACCTCCGGCATATACTCTGCGGGGACGGTAAAAACCCTGGGCACAACATCGCTTGACATTGATTTCGATATTTTCAGTGAGTCCGAGACTGCCGTCGGTATTTCCTCCGAGGCGTCAGAAGACAACGGTAAAAAATACGGCGCGCTTATACAGAGCACAGGCGACATTAACATTAATGTCTTAAGTACGGGTGCCGCAAACTGCATGAGCTATCCGCTTAACGTAAAAATCGACCGCACAGCGGGTCGGTATATCCCCGACATATACTTATCGACCAATCCCGGCGGCGCTCTGCATTCTTTGAGTGGAGACACAAAAAACAAAGAACCCGCGTTTTTCTCGGACGGCTCTGTCAGCGAATACGGCTTCGCGGAGGGTGACACCTACTGTGCAATAGACCGTGACCGTCACACCGAAAGACAGACGGTTAACGCAGATGATGTAACAAAGGCCTTCCCGAAAATTGTCAACGGCGGCGAGGTTGAGACCCGTTTTGAAGGCGAGACCTTTACCGGGTTTATAACATGGTACCGGGGGTCACAGAATGCCGGTGCTCTGATAAAAACATATGACGAAATAAAAGACGGCTCTTTTTGCTATGTAAGTCTTGTTCCGAAGCCCGGATATACCTTTAACGGCGTCAAGGCGGATGCTTATACCGTGCCCGGTGCAACTGTCAGAAATTCCGCCGATTCCGGATATTTCACGGCAACATTCTATAAAAAGAATGTTGTCAATAAAGACCTGTCCGTGAGCATTGAATGTGGCGGCGTTAAACAGAAGGATATCGGCACTGCCGAGATTGAAATTGTCGGCGGACAGACGGTCACTGCTTCGGCTGTCTTCGGCGGCACATATTCCGTCGAACCGCAGGTAAAATGGTATCTTGAAACCTGTTATCAGGAAAAGACTACAAAAGGAAATACGGTTGTTACCGAGTCCAAAAAAGAAATAGGCACAGGCAAAACCGTTTCTTTTAAGGGTGAATACAAAACAGGAAAATTCTATTATATTTTTGCGGAGATTATTCCGTTTATGGACACAGCCTTTTCGAGCAGAAAAATCCGCATTAACGCAAAAACCGCAGTTCCCACCATAACAAAACAGCCCGAGAGTGTATACGCAGGCAAAAACAGCCAAATGCATTTTGAGGTTGAGGCAAGCGGCGGCGAGCTTAACTATCAGTGGAAATATGAGGATGACCGGGGCTACACCGGAGATTTTAAGGACAGTGAATATGTCTCCGGCGCGAATACGAACAGTCTTACATATACTCCGTCAGGTGCGCACGACACCTGCAGAGTCTGGTGCGAGGTGTCAAACGCACAGGGCAAGGCAAACTCGAACAGAGTTGACTGTGTTGTATATGAGAGTATTGCAATTATAAAGGATCTTCCGACAACGGTGTATGTTGTCCCGGGTGATGATGTGACACTCGAAGTTGAGGCAGTCTCTCCGGGCAATAATAAAGACCTTCATTATGAGTGGGATTTTGAAAATTACAACTCACACATGAGCGGCGGTATTTCGCTCTTCAGAAGCGGTCAGACAGGTACTGTTATCGAAGACGGCGGCAAGCTTACGATAAAGAACATAACATGGGATGAAATGAATCAGTTTGAATTTTACTGCTATGTCGGTGTTGCGGCTCAGGCACCGCTTAAAAGCAAGCGTGTAAGATTTGTAAAACCCGAAAACTATGTTTCGGATATAGAAATCAACGGTGTTACTGTTCCTGTTGTCGGCGAAAACGCGGACTTTAACTGCCCTGTTCCCACCGGCAAGGGCTATTCGATAAAAGGCTCTGCCGTTTGGACGGACGCTTCGGGCAAAGAGCTTACCAAAGACAGCATATTTGCCGCAGGCGAAAAATACACGTTCAGCGCAACGCTTAAGACCGACGACAACACGGCGTTCAATGATGACTGCACGGCAACCGTTAACGGCAAAAAAGCAAAGGTCATATCAATCGACGGCAAATCAGATGAGGTTACTGTCAGATACACATTCACGGCAGTCGAAAAGCCCGAATTTGTATATGCGCTCAGTGGCAAAACTGTCGGCGTGGGCAAAACCGTAACATTTGCCGTCAAGGTCAGAAATCCCGCCGGCGTGACATACAGGTGGTTCAAAAACGGCTCGCTTGTAAACGGAGAAAACGACAGCGAATATTCCTTTGAGGTGTCGGCAGGCGATAACGGAGTGAATATATTCTGCATAGCCTCAAATGAAGCGGGTGAAACATTATCCGAACAGGCCAGGCTTACCGTAAAGCAGAAGCTGCTGCTCGGCAATATCGAAAGTCACGGTACGGGCGACAGTGTCAGCGTTGCGGATGCAAGACTTGTGTTAAGAGCCGCAGTTAAGCTTGACACATTGACGGGCGTTGATCTTATTCTTGCCGATATAGACGGCGGCGGAGTCAGCGTTTCGGACGCAAGACTTGTACTTCGTATGGCAGTCAGACTTGACCCGCTGCAGTACACAGATGAATATTGATTTTTGAGAAATATTAATGTAAAATGAAGCTTGGGGTGATACGGTTAATATATCGCTTCACCCCGAGTATAAAAAAATATTAACCGTACAATATCCATATGAATTGCGCGGAAAATCAAAGGAGAAAAAACTATGGGACTTCTTAAAGCAGGCGTAGGCTCATTAAGCGGAGTACTTGCCGATTCATGGCGTGAATATTTTTATTGTGAGGCAATTGACAAAGACACTCTGGCTGTCAAGGGTTCAAAGAGAACAAGCAGTCGTTCTTCGAATACAAAAGGCTCCGATAACATTATTTCAAACGGTTCGATTATTGCCGTTGCGGACGGTCAGTGCATGATGATTGTCGAGCAGGGCAAGGTTGTCGAGCTTTGCAACGAGCCCGGCGAATTTGTGTATGATTCCTCCACCGAGCCCACAATCATGTACGGCGGTTTTAACGGTGAGAATATCAAAAACTGCTTCAAAACTCTCGGCAAGCGTTTCACATTCGGCGGCGAGCCCGCAAAGGATCAGCGTGTCTATTATTTCAACACAAAAGAAATTATGGGCAACAAGTACGGCACTCAGAACCCCATTCCGTTCAGAGTTGTCGATACAAACATCGGTCTTGACATGGATATAGGCATCCGCTGCAACGGTGAATATTCATACAAGATTGTCAACCCCATGCTTTTCTATACCAATGTATGCGGAAATATTTCAGACAGCTATTCCCGTTCCGAGATTGATTCTCAGCTTAAGGTTGAGCTTCTCAGCGCTCTTCAGCCGGCGTTCGGCAAGATAAGTGAGCAGGGTGTCCGTTATTCGGCACTCATGAACCATACAAATGAAATTCAGGACTCTCTTAATGAGGTTCTCTCTGCAAAATGGGCGGAGCTTCGAGGCATTCAGGTCGCTTCTTTCGCTGTCGGTTCAATGACGGCAGACGAAGAGGACGAGGCTACACTCAAAGAGCTTCAGCGTGCGGGTGCTCTTCGTGACCCCAGACTCGGAGCGGGTCTGATGACAGGCGCAACGGCAACTGCCATGAAGGATGCCGCAAACAACCCAAACGGCTCTATGATGGGCTTTATGGGTGTTGGTCTTGCACAGAATCTCGGCGGCAATCAGGCTTCAAATCTCTATGCACAGGGTCAGCAGCAGTACGGCACATATCAGCCTCAGTACGGCGCAGGTCAGGGCTATAACGCTCCGACAGGCTACGGCACACAGCCGACTCCCGCACCGACAGCAGGCGGCTGGACATGTGAATGCGGCACTGCGAACACAGGCAAATTCTGCACTAACTGCGGCAAGCCTCAGCCCGCTCCCGCTCCCACGGCGGGCAGCTGGACATGCGAATGCGGCTCTGTAAACACCGGCAAGTTCTGCCCCAACTGCGGCAAGGCTCAGCCGGCGGCAAAAAAGACATTTAAGTGCAACAAGTGCGGCTGGGTACCCGCAGATCCCGCAAATCCGCCTAAATTCTGCCCCAACTGCGGCGATCTGTTTGATGCGAATGACGCTAACTGACCGGAGTAAGTTAGCAAGGAACAGTGAATAAGGGGCCGGGGGTCAGGGGCCGGGGGCCGGGGATTGTAAAATTAGCAATTAGCAGTTAGCAATTAGCAATTTCGGAAGTCCTGCGGACTTGGATTTATATTGCTTCGCGGACTTAAAAACAGATTTTCAAAGATTAACTCATCTTTTGCGAAGCTTATAATCCAAGACACGCAGTGTCTTCCTTAGTCACTGGCCCCTGGCCCCCGGTCACTGGCCCCTGTTAAAATTGTTTTATTCGGATTATCCGAATTGTAGGAAAATGAGGCACAACATGGCAAGTTTACTTGAATACAAATGTCCGAATTGCGGCGGGCATATAGTTTTTGATACCGCATCACAGAAATTCAAGTGCGAATTCTGCGATTCCGTGTTTACCGAGGAGCAACTGGCTTCTCAGCAGAATGCGGCGGAGCAGAAGGCGCAGAATGAGGCGTCTCCCGATATTCCCGCCGAGGAAGCGGCACAGTACGGCTGGTCGCCGGCAAACGAGGGCGAAACTCTCGGCGAAATGAGCGTTTATTCGTGTCAGTCGTGCGGTGCGAAGGTTACAACGGATGTCAATACCGTTGCGAGCAAATGCCCGTATTGCGATTCACCGATTATAATGACCGGCAAGGTCACGGGGCTTCTTAAACCGGCGTGCATAATTCCCTTTAAGCTTGACAGGAAGCAGGCGGGCGAGGAGCTTAAAAAGTTCTGCAAGGGCAAGTGGTTTTTGCCGTCAAAGTTTGTTTCCGAAAACAGGATACAGGATATGAAGGGCGTTTATGTTCCGTTCTGGCTCTTTGACACCGACGTATCCGCCAATATCGTATACGAGGCGACACGTGTCCGCACATGGAGCGATTCCGATTACAATTATACCGAGACGAGCTTCTTTAACGTATTCCGCAACGGTGATATAGGCTTTGCGGATATCCCCGTTGACGCATCCGAAAAAATGCCCGACGACTATATGGACGGCATCGAGCCCTTTGACTACAAGGGTATGTCCGATTTTAACCCGGCATTTCTTGCGGGCTTTATGGCGGATAAATACGATGTGTCCGCCGAACAGTCATTCCCGAGAGCGGAGATACGTGTTAAAAATTCCACTCAGTCGGAATTTGCGAAAACGGTCAACGGCTTTAACAGTGTAGTCCCCGTAAGCACCAATATCACACCCAAAAACAGCAGATACAGATACGCAATGCTGCCCGTCTGGATGATGAACACCAAATTTGCGGGCAAAAACTATCTGTTTGCCGTTAACGGTCAGACCGGTCGTGTTGCCGGTTCTCTGCCCATAGACAAGAAAAAGCTGTTCGGTATGTTCGGCGGAATTGTCGCCGCCATTATGGCTGTCGCACAGTTCTTTATTCTGCGATAAAGGAGGGTAAGCATATGAAAAAGATTTTTGCCGTTATTTTGTCATTTGTTATGTCGGTGTCGCTTCTTGTGCCTGCCTTCGCGGAAACGCAGGCGGCGGACGTGACCGATGACACCGAGGTTTTGCTCGGTTCGGATTCCACAGATGACTATTGGAATTATGGGTATGAGTACCAAAGTGACCCCGTCGGAGTCGCAGACGACAGCGTCATAGAGTTTAACAAAGAAAACTATGTTGTCGACAACGCCGATATTTTCACGGACGACGAAGAAAATCAGCTGTTTAACGCAATCAGTGAAATACGCAGTACGTATTCATTTGATCTTGTGTATCTCACCGTGACCGACATGGGCTATTACGACAGCGACAGCGCACAGGCGTATGCAGAAGATTATTATGATTTCAACGGCTACGGCTACGGCTCAAACCGTGACGGACTTATAATGCTGCTCTATATTACCGGTGTTTCGGGCTCAAATAAGGTCTGGATTTCCGGCAGAGGTCTCGGTGAAACCGTTTTCAATTCGGACTATGTTCTTAATTTTGATTACGGCCCTGTTTATGAGAAGGTTACGCCGATTCTTAAAGAGGGCAACTACGGCGAAGCGGCTATAACCGTTTCGGGGTTTGTTTCACAGTACTTAAGCGACTATATTAACGACGGCTACATTCACGGCACGCTGTTTAATGATGATGATTTTGTGCCCGGCTCAAGTCATTATTCATGGAGATATTATGCGAGATATGAGGCTATTGCCCTTGTGTTCGCATGTGTAATTGCATTTATAATTGTCTCAATCGGCAAGAGAAAGATGAAGACAAACCGCATAAAGAAAGAAGCGGCGAACTACGAAAAGCCCGGCAGTATGAATGTAACATATGCCGCCGAGTACTTTACGCATTCAACCGTTTCAAAGACTCCGAGACCGAAGAGCAACAGCTCATCCGGCGGCGGAGGCGGACACTCGGGTTCGTCGCATTCGGGAGGCGGAGGATCTTTCTGATTAGCAATTGGCAATTAGCAATTAGCAATTAGCAATTAGCAATTAACATTAGCGATTAGCAATGTGCAATGAAAAATTTTTAGAGCTAAAAGCATAATTAAAACCGTGTCATTAGTGGCACGGTTTTTTTGTGATAATAATTTGTTATGAATTAAATTTTACTCGAAAATATAACAATTTGCGTAGCTTTATAATTCAAGGCACGTCGGTGCCCTCCTTAGTAACCGACTACCGGATACCAGCCACCGGCCACTGGATACTGGCCACTCATTGCTAATTGCTAACTGCTAATTGCTAATTTTCATGTCCCCCTCTTTAATCCACCCGAGCTTTCGGCAAACGAGTCCGAATGCCCACGACAGCACTGCGGGGAGCACGATGCATATAAGGGCAAGGCCAATCCAGTCCATTGCCGTTGGGGTTATTGGGTCGGCGCCGTTTGTCGGCTCAAGCCAGCCTGTCCACACACCGATAGGACCGCACAGACCGCATGTGCCCATGCCGGAGTTTACCGCCGCACCGTTCATTTCGAGTTTGAAAACGCAGGTGGCAAGCGGACCTGTGACAGCACTTGCCGCAATTGCCGGAATCCATATACGGGGATTTTTTACTATATTGCCCATCTGAAGCATGGACGTGCCGAGCCCCTGCGACACAACACCGCCCCAGCCGTTATCTCTGAATGACACAACGGCAAAGCCTATCATATTCGCACAGCACCCTGCGACAGCCGCACCGCCCGCAAGCCCCGTAAGGCTCAACGCAGCGCATATAGCCGCCGATGAAATCGGGAGTGTCAGAGCAATTCCGACAACGACCGAAACGACAACGCCCATTATAAACGGCTGCTGAGTTGTTGCCCATTTTATTATTTCGCCGACCTTTGATGCCGCCGTGCCTATCGGCTGAGCGACGAGCATTGCAAGTCCGACACCCGAAAGGATGGTTACAATCGGTGTTACGAGTATATCTATTTTTGTCTCTTTCGATACGATTTTTCCGAGCTCGGCAGCAACCACCGCAATGAAATACACGGCAAGCGGACCGCCCGCACCGCCCAACTGATTTGTGGCGTAGCCGACGGGGATAAGCGAAAACAGAACCATACCCGGTGCACCGAGTGCGTTTCCGATTGCGACAGCCATGCCGGGGCCTGCCATTTTTGAGGCAAAGTCGCCCAGTGTCAGTCCTGTGTCGCCTATGGGGTCACGCAGAAACGGAATGCCGAGCTGTGAACCCAGAGTATTGAGTATAGTTCCGACAAGCAGCGTACAGAAAAGCCCCTGCGCCATAGCACCCAAGGCATCTATACCGTAGCGGCGAAGAGAAATCTCTACGCCTTTGCGTTTCAGAAATTCTTTTATCTTGGTCATAATATCACCCCAAAATACAATTAGCAATTAGCAATGAGCAAGGAGCAGTGAAAGTTAGCAAGGAGCAAGGAGCAAGGAGCAGTGGTACGAAGCTTATAAATCAAGTCCGAAGGACAGAGCAATGTAGAATGCATAATGTAGAATGCACAATTTCGGAAGACACTGCGTGTCTTGGATTATAAAGCTTCGCCTCTTGCGTAGCTTCACTGCTCCTTGCTCCTTGCTCACTTTTTATTGCTAATTTGTTTTCAGTTTATTAATTAGCCCGCCTATGTCTATCCCCAGCACTTTGCCGTTTTCGGCGAGGTCGTTAAGGGGCAGAAGGACAA
>CAZTWO010000061.1:0-10696 GCA_964617965.1 uncultured Ruminococcus sp.
ACTGACAGGTATGCTACAGAGCGGCGAGAGCGGCGTTGCCCGCCGGTACGGCAAAGCCCGGCATCTCTAAAAAAGCTCACCTCTTGCGAAGCAATAAAAATCCAAGACACGAAGTGCCTTCCGAAATTGTTAATTCTTAATTGTTAATTGTCAATTAAACAAAAAACTGCTCCTTGCTCCTTGCTCCTTGCTAACTTTTTCAATCGGTGTCAGTGCCTTCTTCGCCAACCTTTTTGTCCATCCTCTGCTTCTGAGCCAGTGCCGTTGCCGCCCTCGATTTTTCAAGATCAAGATACATTCTCTCTCTTGTCTTTGCGTCAATGTTATAAAAGCACATCGGAATAAGACACAGAAAGTCAAATATAAGCCTCGGTCCGAACGCCGCGACAAACATCTTAAACTGAGTGTCAACAGTATGCTCTTTGTCAAACCCGGCTTCGTATCCCGCCCATTTTTCGAGCAGATTGGCATTTATAATCTGCAGAATTATATTTTTCACTTTTGTAATATATCCGGTAATCATGTTGATTGTCGCTTCAACACGATAGCCGTTTTTCCATTCGCAATAGTCGAGTGTCTCGTAGTTTATTTCCGTGCCGATGATATTTCGAGTGGCATAGAAGAACATTGATATACAGTTGCCGACCGAAAATGCCAGTGTCATCGGAATCTTTTTTCTGTATAGGCCTTTTTCCTTGCCGCCTATCAGACCGACCAGCAGGAATATGACCTGTGACAGAATGTTCGAGCCTCGCCCCATCAGCCACAGTGATTTTGTTGAGAATTTTTTGCGGAGCTTTGTTGCCAGCGGATAAGAATAATATGAAATCGGTGAACCCGCAATTCCTCCCACAACGCCTATTGAGTTGAATTTCAGAACATCCGAATAATATAGCGATTCGCTTGTCCCTACATTTATATCATCGATAAATCCCGACAGAGTGTAGATTAACAGCGGTTTGTTCCTGAATACCGACAACAGTCCTTTTATCGGATGCGGCGGCTTTTCCGACTGCGGAACACGCTCTTTTGATACGATAATCCACCATATATTAGGAACATTCGCTATAATCCACCAGAATGTTTTCATTACAACAAACGTCTTTACTATGTTTATGTTCAGTTTGCCGTTTTCGATTAAATCAAATACGACACCTGCTAACTGACTTGGGAATTTAGAACCCAGTTCCGATACAAATCTTGCCGCAACCAGAAGGGAAGAACGCTCGTTTGTATTGGGCGTGAAAACATTGTCTATGTATCCGCCGCCGCCGAAGAAAGCACCGATTGTTTCGTTTGTGTAGGCTATGAACATCCAAACCCAGAGCCGGGTTGACTGATCAAGCCCCATGTTCATTGCTATAAGCGGCAGAATGCAGCTGAAAAATCCCATTGCCATGCTCGGCAGCAGTGCAAGAATCTGAAACGGCTTGAATTTGCCCCATCTCGAACGCATATTGTCGATAATCATAGCCGACAGCGGGTCGTTTATCATATCATAGATGCCAAGTCCTGCGTTTGCCTTTGCAAGCTGTGTTGGGGACAGACCGTAAATTTTATACAGATGAAAGTCCGAGCCTAAATCGTATTTTCCGAGGTCGATAGAACCGACGGCGGATTTTACGACATATGCAACTCTCTCTTTTGTCGAACAGAAAAGTCTGTTCATATACGCAGGGGCTTTAAGTGCCGTGTTTATGTCTATGCCCGTTGCACTGTCATGTTCGGAATCGAATATAAATTCCTGCATATTATCATTCTCCGCCATTGCTGTTCGCCTCCTCGTTTTTCTTTTCTTTTGCTTCTTTTTCGGCAAGCTCTCTGTCTTTCTCCGCCTGCATTTCATTAAGTCGCTTATACATTTCAGCCCTTAATTCATCGTGCGGAGTGCCTTTTTCGACAAGCTCAAAATATTCCTCTATCGGTATTCCGCCGACATAGCACTGCTTGTGTGTTACCGGAATGCCCTTTTTCATCACAATTATATCCATTACGAAGTTGACAATCATCAACGCTATATAAAGATATGTGCCGTAAGAAAGACTGCCCGACACAATATATCCGTCGGGAATAAACATAAACGACACCGCTGCGCCGATTGTAAGAACGAGCAGAATTATATCCTGCGTATAATTTCGCACCTTGCCTTTCGGGGAACATGAGAGTGTCAGCAGAATAAAGTGCAGCAGCAATAAAATAAGGCTCAACAGCAGACACGCAACCGAGATAACAAACGGAGCACCTCCCTTTGTAAGCTCCGCCGCCACGCCTTTTATGTCTACATCGGAAAAAAGCTTGTATGCGTCAAGTATGCTCATATTGCCGTCATGCTCGGGGAACGGTGCCGACATTTTTATTTTTGCAAGCGGCAAAAACAATGGACCGAGCGGCAGCAGACTTGTAAAAATTCGTATAATCGCAGGCTTTGTGCCGACAAACGACGCTTTTACACGGTCAAGTTTTTTCTGAAAATAATAATATTGCACCTCCGCTTTGTCTGCATCGCACATAAGCCGTTCCTGCAGATCATACAAAACAATGTTTGCACCGCAGTAAGGGCATTTCTGCTTCCAGTCAATCAGCCGCAGATGTGTGTGGCACTTGGGACATTCAGCCATAAAAGTACCTCCTCATACTTTGTTGTATTCAATATTACCATAATTTTTCGCCTTTGTCGATAATTTTTATTAAAAATATTGTATTTGTCGCAAAAAAAGAGACCGCCGAAGCGATCTCCGATTTTATTCTATGTGATTTAGCAATAATTGCTCTGTATTGCTTACCAAATGCCGTATACTTGATTTTGCAAATTATTTTTCGCGTTTCGGCTTATACAGGCAATACCCGACCATAAATCTGTGCTTTGACACAATCTCGTCTGTTGTCTTATATTCCGCCGGGGTGTCTCTTTTGTTGCTTCTGTTATATATTCGGTATCCGTCCTCGGTTCGTTCGATGCAGACCGTATGCACGCCGTCAAAAGGGGAGTTTGTGTTCCAGAATGATATTATGCCGTATCTGCTGTTACTAAGTCTACGGAAAAATCCGTCTCTGTCAAAAATCTTGTCAACGGGCATACCGAGCCTCAGAAAATATCTGTCGAGAACATAGACGTTTGAGCCGAGCAGTCCGCAGAACACACACGATGTGTCATACATTTTATAGCATATATCCGTCAGTGTGTGACCTTTGTGTCCTTCAAGCAGCATAAGATTGTATATCGCAATCATCTCACAGCCGTTATACGACATCGGAAACAGTCCGTAACGCATTTTTGAGACATAGCCTAAACCCTGACCGTTGATCAGCTCGCCGTATTTTTCTGTTATGATATTAACTTTTCTGTTAAGCTCTTTTATCATAAGCAACCCTTTATGTACACAATCAAAATTTATTATACCCCCGAATTATGAATAAACAATGTACATCGGATAACTTTGTATCATTCAACAAAATTAAGCAATAATTATTTTTGTATTTTTCGGCATTTGTCATTGAAAAGAACAAAATTTTGTGTAAAATATTAAGTGTAGGGAACGTCGGCCGATTCCCGACGCGATTGACAAATTTTATAATCAGGAGTGATTTGATGCCTGCTTACACCGACAACATTGACAGTATTCCTTACGGCACTCTCGGAATTATTTCCCTGCCCGGAACAGAAGAGCTTGCTTCCAAAATCGACAGCTACCTTGTCGAATGGAGACACAAGAAAGAAAGTGAACACAAAGGAACAATAGCCTTCTGCGGCTACGAAAGAGACAGTTACATTCTTAAAGCCATTTTCCCGCGTTTCGGCACGGGTGAGGGTAAGTGTACTCTTAAGGAATCCGTCAGAGGCTATGATCTTTTTATCCTCTGTGATTGCTTCAATCACGGAATCGAATATGAAATGTACGGAAAGAAATATCCGTATTCCCCCGATGAGCATTACGCCAATCTCAAAAGAGCCATTTCCGCCACAGCCGGCAAGGCCCGCAGAATTACCGTTATAATGCCCATGCTTTACGAGGGCCGTCAGCATAAGCGTACATCACGTGAATCGCTTGACTGTGCAATCGCACTTCAGGAACTCAGCTTCCAGATGGGTGTTGACAACATAATCACTTTTGACGCGCATGACCCCAGAGTTATGAACGCCATTCCCCTCAGAGGCTTCGAGAATGTTTACACAACTTATCAGATGATAAAGGCATTTGTAAACAATATTGACGACCTCAAAATCGACAAAGAACATCTTATGATAATCTCCCCGGATGAGGGCGGTGTCAACAGAGCCGTTTATTATTCATCCGTCCTGGGTCTTGACCTCGGTATGTTCTATAAACGCCGTGACTATTCAAGAGTTGTAAAGGGCAGAAACCCGATTATCGCTCACGAGTTCCTCGGCTCAAACGTTGAGGGCAAGGACGTTATCGTTGTTGACGATATGATTTCCTCCGGTGAATCGATGATTGAAGTTGCCAAAAAGCTCAAGGGTATGGGCGCGAAGAGAATTTTCGTCTGCTGTGCATTCGGACTTTTCTGCAACGGTCTCGACAACTTTGACGAAGCCTACAAAAACGGCTATATCGATAAAGTTTTCACGACGAACCTCATTTATCGCATGGATGAGCTTAAGACTAAAGAGTGGTATTGCGAAGTTGACCTTTCAAAGTACATTTCTCTTCTTATCGACGCTCTTAACCATGATTTGTCCATCAGCGATCTTCTTAATCACGCTCAGCGTATTAAGCCTTTCCTTCAGGGCAAAGGCTACGATATCGTTATAAAGAGCGAGAACTGATATATTACTCAATAATAAGAATTGCGGCTTCGGATTCACTTCCGGGGTCGCTTTTTGTGTGTACAAAAAATTACAATTGTGAAAATAATAACAAAAATTCCCGTTTTGCCTTGACAATAATTTTATAAATGTTAGAATAATCCGGATAAGATTTTTTTAAGGTTCGGAGGGAGAAAATGCGAGAACCGCTTATACTTGACATAAAGGGCAATTCACTTGATGACGGGCCCGGTATTCGTTCAGCCGTGTTTTTCAAGGGCTGTCCGCTCAGCTGTATATGGTGTCATAACCCCGAGAGCAAGCATCTTGATGCCGAACTTTCATTCGACGGATCGTCTTGCATCGACTGCGGAAACTGCCGCAGTGTGTGCCCTGATAATGCACTTGATAAAAGCAATCCGTTTTATGTTGACCGAACAAAATGCAAACTGTGTTTTAAGTGCACCGAGGTGTGCCCCGCTAAGGCCATAACACGTGTCGGCAAATCCATGACGCAGGACGAGCTTGTTAAAAAGCTTGTGTCCGACAAACCGTTTTATGATGTGTCGGGCGGCGGTGTTACATTGTCGGGCGGTGAAGCCACAATGTGTGTTGAGTGGGTAGGGGAGCTTGCAAAAAAGCTTCAGTCCGAGGGTGTTAAGGTTCTTATTGAAACCTGCGGTCAGTTTGACTATGACAAAGCCGCCGAGTGCCTTCTGCCTTACATTAACGACATTTATTGCGATGTCAAGATAATGGACAGAGAAAAGCATAAAAAATACTGCGGAATATATAATGACCGTATTTTAGAAAATATAAAACGCATGTGGAACGACAGAGAAAAATTCGGCTATTCGTTCTTACCTCGCACACCGCTTATTCCGGGAATTACCGATACAAAAGAAAATCTTAATGCAATTGCCGATTTTCTGTCGGAGCTTGGGGTTACAAAAACTTATCTTCTGCCGTACAATCCGACATGGTATTCAAAGAATTTCAAACTCGGTCTTACCTTAAACGAGGAGCTTAAGGATGCCGAGGGCTTCCAGTCAAAGGAATTTATAGAAGAAGCCAAAAATATTTTCAGAAACAGAAATATAAATTGCTAAGGAGCAAAAATATATGACAGAAAAAACAACAGGTAAAATTGCAAACACGCTTGCACACATTGTTTTGCAGTTTATGGCAAAGGCGTTTACGCTTGACAAGTCAAAGCAGGCTTATCTTAAAACCGTAGACGGCTGGATGAACTTCTCAATCGGTCTCACAACCGAAGACGGAAGCGTCGCTCAGAGCATCAGCTTTAAGGACGGAAAGGGAAGTGTCAAGAGCAATGTTAAGGGTGTTGACACTCTGCTTGTTCTTCAGAACACATCCGTTCTTGCACAGCTTGCAACTCTGCCGCCCAATGAAGTGCTTAACCTCATGCTTAAAAACAAGATGTCCTCAAGCGGCAACATGGCTTATCTTGAGTTCTTCAATCTCCTTCTGTCTGTTATGATGAAGGATAAGCAGATTAAGCAGATGCAGCAGCAGAAAAAGGAGCGTGACGATTTCGGCAAGACAATGTCCGATGCCAAAGCTCCCACAGGTCCGCGTCCCCGCAAGGAGTTTATCCCCTGTGACGCAGTTGATACAGGCGTACATTGCCTTCAGGATGACCCCTATCTTACTTCATATGCAATCGAGGACTTCCCCCGTCTGCAGAAATATCTTAAAATTCACCACACCGGCACTCCTCAGGTCTGCACAGAGCGTGCCGGACTTCTTACGGATTTCTTCCGTGAAAACGGCTTTGAGACAAAAAAAGACGGCACACCGTGGGTTCCCGAGGTTCGTCAGGGCAAGGCATTCCGTTATCTTATGGAAAACCGCAAGCCCATCATCCGCAAGGGCAACCTTATAGCCGGCACAACCACAACTAAAGAAATAGGCGTACCCGTTTATCCCGACTGCATCGGTCTTATCTTCTGGGGTGAACTGCTCACGGTGCAGGACAGACTTCTTAACGCCTACGGTCCGCTTTCAAAAGAGGAAATCAAAAAGCTCAACAACGACATTTTCCCGTTCTGGATTCACAGAAACATGCGTGAATATGTCCGTGAAAAATACAATGAGCCCACATGTCAGAAGCTTGACGAACGCTGGGCGGCTGTTTTCCTCTGGAAGAATGTTGCACTTTCGCACACAATTCTTGATTATCCCAAGCTTCTTAAGCTCGGTCTTCGCGGCATAATCGACGACATAAACAACGAGCTTAATAACGACAAAGACGCTCCTCAGTCCAAAAAGGACGAGCTTAACGCCATGATTGACTGCTATGAGGGTGTTATCGCCTATGCGCGTCACCTGGCAGAGCAGGCACAGCATGAAGCCGACATTGAAAACGACCCCGCACGCAAGGCGGAGCTTCAGACAATAGCCGATGCCGTTTCTCATTCACCAGAATATCCCGCACGCACTCTCGATGAAGCTATCAACGCCATATGGATTCACTGGGTTGCAGTACATATGGAGAGCACAAACGCAGGTTTCTCACTCGGCCGTATGGATCAGTGGCTTGAACCGTATTTTGAAGCCGATATGGCAAAGTGCAAGACGCCCGACGAACGCAACGCGTATATCCGTCATGCAATCGAGCTTATCGGATGCTTCTATATAAACTGTCAGGATCATCTGCCCCTTACTCCCGATATAGGCAACTATCTCTTCGGCGGCAGCTCATCCGACCAGGCTATTACTCTGGGCGGTGTTACTCCCGAGGGCGAGGACGCAGTCAACGATATGACGTACGTTTTCCTTAAGGTTACCGAGATGCTCAGCATGCGTGACCCCAACATTAACGCCCGTTATAACAAAGACAAAAACTCGCTTACATATCTTCGCCGTCTGTGCGAGGTTAACGTTAACACAACCTCCACACCGTCAATTCACAACGACACGGCTGTTATGGCATCATTGGCCGACCATCATTACGAAGAAAAGGACCTTCTCGACTGGTCCGCAACCGGATGCGTTGAGCCTACCATTTCCGGCAAACACCTCGGACACACAAACTGCATGATGTTCAGCATGGTCGCACCGTTTGAAATGGCTATGTTCAACGGCTATCATCCGCTTATGCGCTGGAATTTAGGTCCTAAGACAGGGGAGGCCGATTCCTTCAAGACATTTGATGAGTTCTTTGACGCGTATATTAAACAGCTTTCTTACATGGCAGGGCTTGCCTGTGAATATAACAACTATCTCGGTGAAGCTCACTCCGTAATTCGTCCCACTCCTCTTATGAGTGCCATGATTGACGGATGCATAAAGAAGGGGCTTGACTGCACAAAGGGCGGCGCAAAGTATAATTCATCGGGCACGGCATGCATAGGTCTTGCCGATGTTGTTGACTCGCTCATGTCCATAAAGACTCTTGTATTTGACAAGAAGGTCTATACTCTTCCTCAGATGTTCGAAGCAATCAAGAAGAACTTTGAGGGCTACGAAGAAATGCGCAGCCGTATTCTTACCGAGGTTGAACGCTTCGGCGGCGGCGGAGAAGCTGCAGTCGCAATGGCTAACCGTATCACAAAGGCCACTCGTGACATTTTCTGGGCACATACAAACTTCCGCGGCGGTCACTACACCACCGGCTGGTGGAGCATGTCAAACCATGTTGCATTCGGCACTCTTGCAGGTGCTTTGCCGTCGGGCAGACTTGCAGGACTTCCGTTTACTCCCGGACTTACTCCCGAAGCAAATGCGTCCCCGAACCTTCTTGACAACATTAAGGACGTAAGCCGCCTTGATCCGATTAACATGAACAACAACATTGCGTTCAATGTCAAGGTTAACCCTTCGCCCAACGACACACACGCCGAAACGGTCGAGCATCTTACTTCATATGCCCGTGCTTACGCAAATCTCGGCGGTATGCAGATGCAGTTCAATGTCGTATCGAGCGACACAATGCGTGCGGCTATGGCAAATCCCGATGCTTATCGTGATCTCATGGTTCGTATTTCGGGCTACAATGCCTACTTCACGACCCTCAACAAAGATCTTCAGCTTGAGCTTATCCGCCGTGCCGATTACAGCATGTCATAAGTAATCTTACATAAAAACTAAGGGACTGCCACTTCGACAGCCCCTTGTTTTTTTTATTTTGTTTTATGGATAGCATTTACTACAGGGTTCTTTTCCCTGATTTTTTGCTTCTTCAATAGTTATCTGTGTTGGATTCTTCATATTACTGCAATCTTTATTGCTGTGATATCTTTTCCCGCTGCCGGATACCCAGACCTTTTCACTTCCATTATTCTCAATTTGTGCCTGTGAAGTCTGACTTGTTTCCGCTTTTGTCGTTTTATTTGATTGCGTCCCCGAGCTTTTTGATGCCTGCGTTTTTGCTGTCGTCTGTTCCTGCTTTGTCGAGCCGGATTGCGAGCTGTCGCCTGTGGCATAGTTTATTGTTATGCCCGGCTGAACATTATAGCAATACACGTTAAAGCAAATGCCTTCGCCGTTGTCCTCGACTGAATACGCTTCAATCTGAACACCGCTCGCAACAAGATTTGAGCCTTCAAAAATCGGCGTTACCCTGTACGCGACGTGGTTATTTGTTTCTTTTATGTAGTCGGCAACCATATTTTCAAACGGGAGCATTCCCTCGGTGTTCATATATCTTGTGCCGGTGATAAGATTTTGCTTGTTGGCGTTCTCGGCGGACAGCTGCCACCCGATTAAGTGACATCTATTCCACAGATAGCCGCCCGAAATGCCGCTGTATTTTGCCTGTTTCCATCCCGAGGGAGTAATATCGCTTATACTGCCGCGTTCCTCGTTTTCTCCGGGCATGGTATCCTTGCCGACAGACGCAATTGCGACACCGCACCTGCCGTTTAAGTCAAGAGAGGAATAATTTTCATAGCCTTTTGTTTTCAGCTCATCCTTTGAAAAATTCGGCTGATTATTGTTTATGACAACATACGCACTGCCGGAATATGCCGGAATTGACGAAGGATTTGCCTTTTCGGCTTTGCCTGTGCCGACACCTGAAGAATTGTTTTTGTTCGCATCTGAGTTATTACTGTCTGCGGACGTGGTACTCTGACTGCTTTGGGCGACTGTTGTTTCTTCGGCTGTCGTTGTTTCAATTGCGGTTGTGTTTTCAACTGTTGTTTCTTCGGAATTGCTTGTCGTTATTTCTGTCTCAACAACTGCCGGGTCGGTTTCATCTGAACTCAGCCCGACTGAACAGCTGCCCATAAAACACAGCAAAACCGCAATGGATACATACAAAGCTATTCGCTTTTTCTTTGACAGCTGCGATATCTTATTTTTGATTGAACTTAATTTTTCCATTGCCGTTATCTCCTGTAAATTTCAATTGTTATTTTTTCGTGTGAGCTTCCGATGATATCTTCAGTACTGATTTTCTTGAAGCCCGATTTTTTAAGATCAAGCGTAAAGAATTTGTCCGCAGGGTAGTGTCTGTTCCATTTGCAAAGAACTATCTCACTCGCATCATCCGCTGAGTAAGCACCGTCCTCGATAAAGCAGTAATCATTTTCGCCGGCGTCAGTCATATAGTCGCCGTCAACCGTAATACACGAAGCATTTTCAAACTGATTTGCCGAGTACGGGCTCATCAAAAGGCGTGACGCACCTGTGTAATTCATAATCCAATCACGCAGAACCCTGTCTTGACTCTGTCGTTTGCCGAAAAACATCATACCGTTTTTGTCGTCAATGCAAAAAATAAGTTTCATAAAAACTCTCCTTATCAAAAAATAAATTCAGTTCTTATTCTATCATACCTACCTCGAAATTCAAGATACAAGACCAAAATTTCAATAAAGAAAAAATAGCATTTTTAAGTATATAAGCAAAGACAGAAAAACAGCCGTCGATGAAATAAATCAAGGACAGCTGTTTTTAGGGGGG
>CAZTWO010000062.1:0-3666 GCA_964617965.1 uncultured Ruminococcus sp.
AGTCGCTACGCCAAAAATCATTCACCGGATGATTTTTGTCTGCGACTCTGGCCACCGGATACTGGATACTGGCCACTTATTCATTGCTAATTGCTAACTGCTAATTGCTAACTGCTAATTGCTTTTGTCTTCTTTATAGAGAATCTGCATTACCGCCGCCGAAATCACCGTCCCGGCAATCATGACAATCAGGTACATATTTTTTACGTTAAGTGCAGTCTCGGCCGACTGTGCCGCACCGAGTGACTCTTCATAACCGCAGGCGGCAAGTGCCCATGCCGATACCGCAGAGCCTATGCCCTGCGCCAGCTTTCTGAAGAACGAATAAAGGGCGTATGTGGACGCTTCTTCCTTTATGCCCGTTTTTCTGTATTGCCGCTCTATGCAGTCGACGACCATGGCCCATACCATAATACCGAAAACGGCGTTGCTGAAATAGAGGAGCATGAGTCCCGCTATCCATATCGGCACGGATGATTTCGCATCCGGGTTCATCGGCAGACACAGCACGATTATTCCCGCTATCGAGCTTATGACGGACGACAGCACAAGGAATTTTTTCTTGCCTATTCTCTTTGTGATTTTGCCGACAAAGGGCATTATAAGCACCATCGGCAGATATGACACTATGTTTACAACCGACAGAATTTTAGTGTTCCTGAAATACGACTGGAATATAATATTGTTCACCGAGGTCATGGACATAAAGCACACAACCTGCACAAACGACACAATCGTAAGCGCAATTATCGGCACATTCGTAAAGAAATTTTTTATCGTGCCGATTATGTTTGTCTTTTCTTCCGCCTTTTTCTCGACCGTGACACGCTCGGTAACGAGGAATTTTACAAGCAAAAATCCGCCGAAGCCTATAACGGAGCATATAAGCGCAATCGGCAGCATTCTTTCGCCGATTAAATCGTGGTTGTCGTTGTACGCCACAAGGGGCAGAATAATCATCAGAAGCCCCTGTGCCAGCCCCGCACCGATTGAACGGAAGGTTGACAGGTTTGTACGCTTGTCCGCTTCGTCCGTTATGCTCGAGTGAAGTGCGCCGTACGGTACATTTGCCATTGTGTACGCCACAGACCATATGCAGTACATGGCAAGACAGTATATGACTTTTGCCGTGTATCCCATATTTCTAACCGGCATAAACGTCAGGGACGTGCATACTATAAGCGACACGCCGCCGAGCAGAATCCAGGGCTTGAACTTGCTCGATTTGCTTATTCTCACTCTGTCGACAATGTTGCCGATTATTGGGTCGTTTATGGCGTCCCACACCTTGCCGACGATGATAATCCACGCCCAGTCGTTAAGCGATACGCCTATGTACTGAGTATAGAACAGCATCATGTAATTCGTTATCAGCGCAAAGCACATATTGCAGCCGAAGTCGCCCATTGCGTAGCCTATATAGTCACGCATGCCGGCGGGTTTTGTGTTGTTGCCCATGTTTTCTCCTCTTCTCTTATTTTTTCTCTCTCTTTATTTCTTTATTGTCTGCAAAAACTGATTTATAAGGGATACGTTGTTTTTGCCGTTTTCGGTGCGTGACATGATTCTGGCGACAGGGGAGAGCGGAATTTTCGCCACGGGCTTTATTACCGCCGCCGGAATTTCTTTCCCAAGGTGATTTTTTATAAGCCTGTTAACCTCGGGGTTTGTCAGAATGTCGCCCAGATTATCGTTGAGTGACAGCTTTTCGGGGTCGATTTCCTCGCTCGCGTCAAACCAGTTGCGTACAAATGTCGAGCCGCCCTCGCCTAAGGTGTAAGACGGGTCGGGAGTGGACGCTGCATTAATCTCTATTGTATGCTCGCACCCGTCCGCAGTTGCCCTGATGCAGTGGCTGCCTTCGGTCAGTGTGACGCTGAAAATGAAAATCCTGTCGCCGTCAAGCGTCTGTCTGTCGCCGTCAATGTCAATTGTTACCGTTTGACAATTTGAATATACCTTTATCTGCTGTTTGCCTGTGGGGCGGTTTATGAAACGCTCGCCTGCGATATGGACGAACTTTTCATCGGACCAGAACGCCTTATAGACATAGAATGAATCTTTTCTTGTCTTGCGGTCGATTGTGACAAGTCCCTTGTTGTTTCTGCCTCTGACACCGCCTTCGTTTCTTGCAGCCGAGCCGAAGTCGAACATATTCCACACATAAGAGCCCCACAGCCAGTCACGCTCGTTTATCGCTTTTATGTAATGCTCATGGAACAGTGCCTGATATTCTTCGCTGTAATCGCCCTGTACGGGGTGGGCGGAATGAAGAGTTGTAATGCCCTCCGCACCGTATTCGGACAGACACAGCTTTGCGTACGGCTTTTCTCTGTGGAAGCGGTCGAGCCACTCGTCAACAGCGTTGAAGGTCTGCACATACCAGCCGAAATAGTGGTTGTAGCCTAAAATATCCGTTATGTCGTTAAGCGGAGACGATATGGGGCAGAAAGCCAGCTGTGCGCTTGTCGTCGGGCGTGTCGGGTCAAGCGCGTGCGCAATGTCGTTTAATTCTCTTATGCCGCTTACAAGGGACTCCGACGAGCCCGAAATTGAAATTTCATTCTGTACGCTCCAGCAGAAAATCGACGGGCGGTTATAATTCTGCTTTATAAGCTCCTCAAGCATAAGCCTTGCCTGAGGCTGTTTTTTCTTTGAATAACGTGATATGACGGGAATTTCAGCCCAAACGAGGAGTCCGTTTTCGTCACACAGATCATAAAACTTCCTGTCATGCTGATAGTGTGCAAGACGAACGGAGTTTGCGCCGACTTCTTTTATAATCTCAATATCTTCTGCATGCTCCTTTGCCGTAAGAGCGTTGCCGAGGTTTTCTCTGTCCTGATGGCGTGAGACACCCTTGAGCTTAAGATGCTCGCCGTTCAGGAAAAATCCCTCGTTCTGGTCGAAGTTTATATCTCTGAAGCCGAAGCGGTCATACACGGTGTCAATGACCTCACCGTCCTTTATAAGCTCCGCTTTGAGAGTATAGAGATATGGATTTTTCACGCCGTTCCACAAAACGGGATTTTCGACAAGAAGGGAAGCGGACTGCTTTTCGGCGGGGACTGTAACCTCTGCGACTTTGTTTTCATCCGCATCAAGCACCGTAAAACGCTTTTCGGCACTGTCGGCTCTGCCTTCGGTGAAGCTCTTTATATACACCCTGCCGTCGATTTTCGGCGTGATGAAAATACCGCACAGACTTTTGTCAAGAAGCGCGAAATGTGCGTCGGATACATCAGTTATAATATTAACATCTCTGTAAAGACCGCCGTAGAATGTAAAGTCGGCAGTCTGCGGATAAACAAGCTCGTCGGGGGAGTTGTCAACCGTAATTTCAACGGTGTTTTCGCCGTCCTTCAGAAAAGCGGTAAGCTCCGTTCGAAACATTGAGTAGCCGTTAATGTGGCGGCAAATATACTGTCCGTTTACATAGACTTCCGCTACGGTGTTTGCTCCGTTTATCTCAATATATGTTCTGCCGGAGCATTTCGGGAGCATACGCTTATAAAGGCATCTGCCTCTGTAATAGGTGTCGGCACCTCCCTGCCCGTCAATGGCGTTCCATGTGTGCGGAAGATTGACCCTTTCGGCATTGCCCTCTTTGACAAAGACCCAGTTGTCGTTTATGTTTATAACTTTTCGCATTAGAATTCCTCCGTT
>CAZTWO010000062.1:3766-10595 GCA_964617965.1 uncultured Ruminococcus sp.
CGACAGCTTAACATTAAGTGAATTTTCGGCAACGGTATAAACCGACTGTGCTTCGCTTTCGTTTTCGGGCGTAAAGCTGCCGACTGCGCTTATACAGTACGGCACGCCGTCCTTTGTTCCGCTGTAAAACATAATATGCCCCGGAAAATAGAGTACCGCTCCCTCGGGGCAGTTTTGCAGAAGCTCTGTCTTTTCGTTTGTTGTCATGTCGGAAACATCCGTTATAAATCTGTCGGGGACGGATGCTATGGCACTTGCGTTCCTCGGCAGAACAAAACCGAAACAGCGGTAAACTTCCATTACAAGGCTTGAACAGTCACGGGAATCCGCCATCCCTGCCCAGCCGTAGACTTCACCCAGGGTTTTGCGAACCTGAGAAATTACATTCTCCCATGTGTACGGCATATAGCCTACTGTTACATCGGCGGAAGTCGGCACAAACGCCTCGACAAAGGCAAGCCTGCCGTCAGTGTCGCGTGTGGGGATTTTTACGATATAATTATTGTATGACGTTCTGTCGCGCACCGTTTTTATCGTGCCGGGCTCTTCGGCAAGTGCCAGTTTTTCGCCCATTGTCAGTCGAAGTGCCGAAACAGTGTCTTCATAAGGGTCGTCCGAGAGTGTTATGTAGCTCCCGGTTACAACAATAAAGCCGTGTTCCGATTCGTCCGCACTCATCATGTCCTCGTAGCTGTCGCAGTACGCTATGTTTTTCGAGAGAATCCACCCTCTGTAAAAACGTGATTCGACAAAGGAATATTTGCCGTCCCTGCTCGTGTGCAGAACCGCAA
Source organism: uncultured Ruminococcus sp. (assembly GCA_964617965.1). Lineage (GTDB taxonomy): Bacteria > Bacillota > Clostridia > Oscillospirales > Acutalibacteraceae > RUG806. The sequence goes on from CAZTWO010000062.1 coordinate 4,558, forward strand.
CGGGCTCGTTTATAAACAGAATTGTCTCAAGAAAAACATTGCCGTAGAGATTATTCGCCCTGTATGACACCTGCAAATCGGTAGGGAAGCTGCGCATTTCCGTCCTCTTTACCGTGACACCCCATCTGACGGTGATTTCGTCGTCGAGATTGTCGGTATCTCTGTTCTGCAGAATGCGTGTCCAGTCGTCATTTGTCAGTGCGTCGCCGCCGTGATAAAGCGTTGAATCAATTCGCTTGTACGTGATAATCATCTCTCTGACCTTTTTGCCCGAGATGCCTTCCTTAAGCTCAGACAGGTCATACATCATGGCGCTCTCCCCTGGGTCGGTAAGAAGCTCGGCGTTCAGTTCTTCTATTTCACTCTGTGAAAAAATGACATTTTCGTCGGTCGGCTCTTCTGCGGATTGATTTTCAATTACTCTTGTGCTGTCGTCCTCGGGGTATTCCGTATAATTTTCGTCTGTCTCGGCAGGGGACGCCGCATCGGTTGTGCCGACAGAGTCGGAGCAGGAGCTAAACAGACATATCAGAGCTGTAAAAAGTGCGATTAGAAATATTATTTTATTGTTCTTCAAAATGTCACCTCTTCTTACAGAGTTTTATAATATGGGCAGATGTCGGCATACTCGCCGTTTTTAAGATGAAATCCTGCGGGAATTGTGCCGAGCTGCTTAAAGCCGAGACGCTCATAAAGATGCCTTGCGTGAATGTTGTCCGCCACAACGGCGTTGAACTGCATTATCTTAAAGCCGTGCAGTTTTGCCTGATTAAGGCACTCCGTCACAAGCATTTCACCTATGTGAAGTCCTCTTGCACTGCCCGATACGGCGAAACTGGCGTTCGCTATATGACCGCATCTGCCGATGTTGTTCGGATGAAGTATAAACAGACCGAGAACCTGTTTTGTCTCGGTGTTTTCGGCGACACCGCAGTATGTCTGCGAAGCGAAAAATTCCGCTCCGGTTTGGTCATCAAGCTCCTCGGTTTGCGGAAACGCCACACCGTCTCTGACAACCTCGTTCCATATTTCATTCATCGCCGAAACGTCATCGGATGTGTATTCTCTTATGACAATATTTTCAACCATTCCGCATTATCTCTTTTCATTTTGTCCTTAAATACAATTATATTGATATCCCCCCTCCCCGTCAACAATTTTCACTAAATTCGTTTGTCAGCAATGTGAAAATATAGAACAAACCCCGTTTATTTTCAAAAGCTTCAATGTCTGCGAAGCTTATACAATTCCAGTCCGCAGGACTTCCGAAACTGCTCCTTGCTCCTTGCTCCTTGCTCCTTGCTTCTTGCTTCTTGCTAACTCTTCTTTGTACACGCACAATAATTTTCTCCCCCTCTCTTGACTTTACATCCTTTTTTGTGTTACTATTATTTTTGTTATATTTTAACATTGATATGGGGAAATCTTTATGCAAAAAACACAATTTAAGGGCGTTGTGATGCTTCTTCTGACCGCTTTTATCTGGGGCTCATCGTTTGTGGCTCAGGACATCGGTATGGACAAAATCGAGGCTTTTACATATAACGGCGTGCGTACACTGCTCGGCGCAATAGTGCTTATTCCGATAATTCTCGTTCGTGACGCAGTAAGCCAAAAGAAAAATCCCGTGTCGAAGGAAGTCCGCAAAGCCGAGAATAAGAAAGTTATCATAAACGGCTCTATATTGGGTGTTATTCTCTGTGTAGCCTCCAATTTTCAGCAGTTTGCGTTTAATGATTCATCCGCCGGAAAAATCGCTTTTATCACGGCGTTTTATATGATGTTCGTGCCTGTGTTCGGACTGTTCCTCAAAAAGAAAGTGCCGCTTGCGACATGGTTCTGCGTTATCTGCGGCTGTGTCGGGCTTTATTTTCTGTGCATTGCCGGCAAGGGCTTTTCGGGTATCAACAAGGGCGATTTTTTGGCGTTTATATGCAGTATCGCCTATGCCGTTCATATTCTTGCGATAGAGCGTTTTGCGCCGGAGGTCGACTCCGTCAAGCTGTCGTGCACGCAGTTCATGGTCAGCGGTATCATCTCGTGTATTCTGATGTTCATATTTGAAACGCCGAATATTTCCGATATAATGTCCGCATGGGTTTCAATCGCATACTCGGGTGTGCTCAGCTGCGGTATCGCCTATACATTGCAGATTGTCGGACAGAAATTTACCGAGAGCACCGTGGCGTCACTTCTGATGTGCACAGAGTCGCTGTTCGGCGTAGTCTGCTCCGCAATTGTTCTGAAAGAAAAAATGACGGCGTATGAATACATAGGCTGTGCGGTTATGTTTGTCGCGATTGTCATGTCGCAGGTTGATATTCCGGCACTGATAAAGGCACACAAAAACAGGTCCGAAGCGGCTTGACATAAAAAATGAGTTTATATCCTCAGGACAGTTGTCTTGGGGATTTTAAATTCAATTAACAATTAACAATTAACAATTAACAATGTCGGAGGTCCTGCGGACCTGATTTATATAAGCTCCTCCGGCTTACAGACTGATTTGTTGACAAAATCCAATTTCTGCGAAGCTGTATAATTCAAGGCACGCAGTGCCTTCATTCCCCGGCACCCGGCCCCTGACCCCCGGCCCCTATCCTTGGACCGTAAAGTTTATATGCAGATTGAAATCAGCGGAAAAATTTAAAAATAATGCTTGCAATTTCTATAATATAATGTTAAAATATTAATTGTTCGGATTTGTGAACAGCCCGGTTGCGTGTTAAATTTAATTTTCCGGAATTTTTCGGTTTTTTGTGATGAATTTACACTTTTTGAGGGCAAACGGCGTTCGAAAATCCGCAATGTGACGATATGCCGAAAAACGGCGAAAAATTCAGCATTTTCTCCAAACTTTTTTGAAAAAAGTGTTGCAATCCGCCGAATGTTATGTTATATTATACGGGTGCTTGAACAGAGGGCGTAGTGTGCCCGTCTGTATCAGGCTTGATATGCGATGATGCGGGAGGTGACTGCGCTTAGACGCAGATAATTTCCGCGGAGTATGTCCGATTTAAAACCGGGCGAAGTAAACCGTACGCAGGACAGGAGCCGAACCTTAACCGCGTCCCTGTCATGTACTGCTGCGGCGAAAATTTTCTTCTCGTTTTGTCCGGAATATCTTGCGGGTTCCGGATTTTAAAAATGGACGGTGCGAATAACCCGGCACCGTGTGAAAATTTTCATTCAGACAGCCCGCCCAATCTTCAAGGAGGCGTACCAATGGCAGTTAAGGAAAAAATCAGAATCAGACTGAAGGGCTACGATCACACTCTCGTAGACAAAGCGGCCGAAAGAATAGTCGAAGCCGCCAAGCGTACAGGTGCCCAGGTTTCGGGTCCCGTACCGCTCCCCACAGAGAAGGAAGTTGTTACTATCCTTCGTGCTGTTCACAAGTACAAAGATTCCAGAGAACAGTTTGAACAACGTACACACAAAAGACTCATTGATATCATCAGACCCTCAGCCAAGACCGCTGACGCTCTGACAAATCTTGAGCTTCCCGCCGGCGTAGACATCGAAATCAAAATGATGTAATCCGTCGCAGGTCAAGTTGACAAAGGTCAACCAATAATCTGACAGGAGGAATTAAGCAATGAAAAAAGGTCTTATCGGCAAGAAAATCGGCATGACCCAGATCTTCACCGAGAACGGAAACGTTGTTCCCGTAACGGTACTTGAAGTCGGTCCCTGTGCCGCAGTCCAGAAAAAGACAATCGAGAAGGACGGCTACGAAGCAGTTCAGCTCGGCTACGGCGACATGAAGGTCAGCCGTGTAAACAAGCCCATGGCGGGCCACTTCAAAAAAGCGGATGTTGCCGCAAAGAAGGTACTCAGAGAATTCAGATTCGATGATTGCGCTTCCGTTAATGTAGGCGACATTTTCAAGGCAGACGTTTTCGCAGCAGGCGACAAAGTTGACGTTTGCGGCACAGGCAAAGGTAAAGGCTATGCCGGTGCAGTCAAAAGATGGAACTTCGGCAGACTCGTTGAGTCACACGGTACCGGCCCCGTCGCAAGACATCAGGGTTCAATGGGTGCGTGCTCCGATCCTTCCCGTGTATTCAAGGGAAAGAAAATGCCCGGTCATTTAGGTTCCGAGAGAGTCACAATTCAGAATCTCGAAGTAGTCAAGGTAGACGCTGAAAACAATCTTATCGCAGTTAAGGGTGCCGTTCCCGGTGCCAGAAACGGTATCATTGTTATCACCGATGCCGTAAAGAAAGCATAAGGAGGGAAAATAGATGCCTAAAATCGACGTATTCAACATGGCAGGCGAAAAGGTATCCGAGCTTGAGCTTAACGAATCAATCTTCGCAATTGAGCCCAACATGACGGTTATGCACGCCGCAGTTGTCAACTATCTTGCAAATCAGCGTCAGGGTACTCAGTCAACCCTCACAAGAGCCGAAGTAAGCGGCGGCGGCAAGAAGCCCTGGAGACAGAAGGGTACAGGCCGTGCCCGTCAGGGTTCAACAAGAGCTCCCCAGTGGTATCACGGCGGTATCGCTCTCGGCCCCAAGCCCCGCGACTACGGCTATTCACTTCCCAAGAAGGTTAAGAGACTTGCTCTCAAGTCCGCTCTTTCTTCAAAGGTTCAGGCAAACGAGCTTGTAGTTCTTGACGAGTTCAAGCTTGACGCCATCAAGACCAAAGAAGTAGTTAAGGTTCTTGCCGCTCTCAAGGCAGGCAAGAAGACCCTCATCGTACTTCCCGAGAAGAGCGATGTGATTTACCGTTCCGCCAGAAACATTGAAGGCGTAAAGGTAAGCCCCGTAAACACCATCAACGTTTACGATATCCTCAATGCGGATACGGTTCTTTTCGTTAAAGACGCCGTAGCAAAAGTCGAGGAGGTATATGCATAATGGAAAAGTTTGCACAGGATATAATCCTCAAGCCCATCGTAACAGAAGAGAGCATGATGGGAACGGCACTGAAGAAGTACACCTTCTCCGTTGCCAAGGACGCTAACAAGGTTGAAATCGCAAAGGCTGTCGAAAAGCTTTTCGACGTTAAGGTCAAGAGCGTTAACACAATCAACGTAAGCGGTCACCTTCGCCGTTACGGCCGTTTCGAAGGCTACAAGCCCTCATGGAAAAAGGCCATAGTAACACTCACCGAAGACTCCAAGACAATTGAGTTCTTTGACGGCATGTTTTAATTGACTTCCCGGCAAGCGACGTATGGTTTTAGCCGACCGCTAAGCAAACCGGATAAGCCACTATATTTCAATCTATGAAAGGTATGTGACAAAAAATGGCTATTAAAGTCTATAAGCCGACAACAAACGGTCGCCGTAACATGTCGACTACAGATTACTCAAAGCTGTCAAAGGTCGCTCCCGAAAGAAGCCTTCTTGAGCCTCTCAAGAAAACTTCCGGCAGAAACTCCTACGGCAGAATCACCGTTCGTCATCACGGCGGCGGCAACCGCGTAAAATACCGTGTAATCGACTTCAAGAGAGCAAAGCTCGGTATGGCGGCTGAAGTAAAAACACTCGAATACGATCCCAATCGCTCCGCATTCATTGCTCTTATACAGTATGAAGACGGCACAAAGAGCTACATCCTCGCTCCCTCCGGTCTTAAGGTAGGCGACAAGGTTGTTGCAGGTCCCGACGCGGATATCAAGCCCGGCAATGCACTGCCCCTTGCAAATATCCCCACAGGTACTTTCGTTCATAACGTTGAGCTTTATCCCGGCAGAGGCGGACAGCTCGCAAGAGCCGCCGGCAACGCCGCTCAGCTTATGGCTAAAGAAGGCAAATACGCTCTTCTCCGTCTCCCCTCGGGTGAACTCCGCAATGTTCCCGCAGAGTGCATGGCCACAATCGGTACGGTCAGCAACGAAGATCACATCAACGTTAAAATCGGTAAGGCAGGACGCACACGTCACATGGGCATCCGTCCCACAGTCCGCGGCTCTGTCATGAACCCGAATGACCACCCCCACGGCGGCGGCGAAGGCAAATCACCTATCGGTCGTCCCGGCCCTGTTACACCTTGGGGCAAGCCCGCTCTCGGTTACAAGAC
>CAZTWO010000063.1:0-2420 GCA_964617965.1 uncultured Ruminococcus sp.
AAGGGTGGGGTTAAAGTTCTTTTTGGAAATAAAAGACGTCGAGGGGGCGGTTGAATTTGATGCCGACGTTTTTCATGATGCCGACTTCTCGGTAGGAGTGTTTTCTGTGAAATGCGATACTGCGGGTGTTTTCGCCCGTGACAAGGGAAATTATACTTGTTATCCCCTGCACTCTGCCGAGATTTTCGATATGTTCGAGCAAAACGGAGCCTGTACCTTTAGACAGACAGTCTTTGTCAAGATAGATTGACAGGTCAGCTGTGTGACGGTATGCCGAGCGCTCGTGAAAGCGGTCAAGATAGGCGTAACCGATGACGGTACCGTTTTCTTCCGCAACAATAAACGGGTAGCTTTTGCAGATGGAGTCAACCCGTGAGGTGAATACTTCAAGAGTCAGAGGCTCTTCTTCAAATGACACGGTGGTGTCGGTAATGTAGTAATTATAAATTCCCAATATTCGCGGAATATCATTGTTTTCAAGCGGACGAATTTTCATAAGGACCTCATAACAAATTTGCAATCAGCAGTGAGCAATTAGCAATGAAACAAGTGTTCAGTGACCGGTGAACGGTAACAAAGAAAGTCCTGATCACTTAGATTGTAAAGAAAAAAAGTTAGCAAAAAGCAAGGAGCAGTAAATGAAGACACTGTGTGGCTTGAATTATAAATCTTCGCAAAAGGCAGGCTTTTGGAGCTTTGCCGGACGGGGCCGTACCGGCGGGCTGAGCCGCTCTGCAGTGCACCCGTCTGTCCGGTCGGTTATTTTTTTGAAATATGCGATTTAAATGCCGAACAGCCGGGTGCCACTTTGAGCGGCTCCCTTCGCTCGGCTTCATTTGTTCTGCTGTCGGGGACAGCATTACAAATTTGCCTCGCTCAGGGCTCGAGCCTCCTCAACGCCCTTGGCGTTTCGTCGGCTCCGCTCGCTGCGCTCGCGTTACGCTCGCTCCCTGCGGTCGCTCGCCCCTCAATTCTATCCATCCAAATTATACATTCCTCCCCGAAAAAAGTCAACGCAAACGGTTAAAAACCCTTGACAAAAAGGGTCACTTATGGTAACATATCGTTTGCCGCATACCAAGGGCGTGCTATGCACATTAAAAAGGATTTCCTTGCCCCGTGTAGCGAGACTTACAAAGGAGAACGAACCATGTACGCAATCATCGAAACAGGCGGAAAGCAGTATAAGGTAGAGGCAAACGACGTTGTTTTTATCGAAAAGCTTGATGTAGAGAGCGATTCCGAAATCGTTTTTGACAAGGTTATTGCAGTTGCAGGTGACGACGGCATCAAGGTTGGCGCACCCTATGTTGAGGGAGCTTCAGTCAAGGCTAAAGTCATCAAGAACGGCAAGGCGAAGAAGATCACCGTTATGACCTACAAGTCAAAGAAGAACGAGAAGAGAAAGCTCGGTCACAGACAGCCCTACACTAAAGTAGAAATCGTTTCTGTCAACGCATAAGCAATGATAAAAGCGGTTTTCCGTATCCATGGCGACAGTGCATCTTTCAGCATTTCCGGTCATTCGGGGAGTAACGAAAGCGGCAAAGATATTGTATGTGCGGCGGTGTCTTCCGCGGCTTATATGACGGCAAACACGATAACCGAAATTCTTAAGGTTAACGCGTGCGTCAGTGTCGACGACGGATACATGCAACTCAGCTTCGAAAAAAGCGAAGCTGCTGCGGACATTGTAAAAGGGCTTGAGCTTCATCTAAGGGAGCTTAGCGGGCAGTATCCGCAATTCGTAAAAGTAACAACGGAGGTATAAGCAATGCTTAAGTTAAACATTCAGCTTTTCGCTCATAAGAAAGGTATGGGTTCAACCCGTAACGGCCGTGATTCCGAATCAAAGAGACTCGGCACCAAGAGAAGCGACGGACAGTTTGTTAACGCAGGCACTATTATCGTTCGTCAGCGTGGAACACACATCCACCCCGGCACGAATGTCGGCAAGGGCAGCGATGATACACTTTTTGCACTTACCAGCGGCAAGGTAAAATTTGAGCGTCTGGGTAAAGACCGCAAAAAAGTCAGCGTCTACGAAAACTGATGGGTTATTCGGCGCAGACCGAAAAGCAAAAGTAAGTTTTTGAATTATGGCTATATCTTGTATTATTACGAGATATAGCTGTTTTTCTTTTGCTCGGTTTGCTTTTCTAACCGTTTTTTTACCCGCTCGCAGTACACAAAGTACAGCTTCGGGGTAAACAAAACGATTTCTGCATCCGACTTCCCCATCAGTTTTCTCCCCAAGGTAAGTTTTTTTCGGGAGGGTTATTCGGCGCAGACCGAAAAGCAAAAGTAAGTTTTTGAATTATGGCTATATCTTGTATTATTACGAGATATAGCTGTTTTTCTTTTGCTCGGTTTGCTTTTCTAACCGTTTTTTTACCCGCTCGCTTTGCAATTAGCAATGA
>CAZTWO010000063.1:2520-10483 GCA_964617965.1 uncultured Ruminococcus sp.
ACAACCTTATATTTTACCCTCGTCCCATACTTTACGGAGGCCAAAAGCCCAAGCTGTTCAAATTTAAGAACAAAGGTGCGAATTGTGGCATATGCGGCATCGCCGAAATCTTTTTCGAGCTGTTTTGTTGAAAATTCATCCGTCCCGTATGCGGACAGCACAAACCTCCAGAGTTTCGTCTCTTTTTCGGTTACTTTTCCGTCTTTGACGGCGTTATCGAATACGGTTAATGTTTCAATTTTTGTTGAGTCTTCACTCATTTTATTGTAGACATTATTTGTAAAGTACAGAATAAACGGTGTCACGTCGATTTTGCCGCTGAGCCTTCTGTTTTCCTCGATCAGAGTATAGGCATTATAGTACTCCCTGCGGCTTTTTTCAATTTGACTTGAAAACGGAACAAACAGAGCCGATTTGTATCCTTTCTGAATTAAAAACCACAGATGAACAAGTCGTGCCATTCTGCCGTTTCCGTCAAAATACGGATGCACAAATCCAATGTAAAAATGAATAATTGCCGCCTTAACCAGGTCGTTAATATCATCATCAACATTGGCGAAAGCGATAATCGACTGCATAAACTCCGGCACTTTTTCAGCACCGAGCCCCGTTTGCTCAATACGGTCGCTTATTACAAAAACGCAATCATGCCTGTATAAACGCCCTTCGGTCAGTTTATCACCGTCCGACAAAAAATCGCCGACGGTCATCATATAAAGCTTATATAAATTATCTTCGGTTATTTTGTTTGCGGTATCGGAAATAAACTCAAGCCCATGCTTGATACCTAAAATTCTGTTTTCATGTTCGTCATCCGGTGCCATACCCTTCAGAATCTTACGCACACTGTCTCGGCTGAAATCCACACTTTCAATAGTTGAGGTTGATATAATTTCCTCCTCCGCAGCTCTTAACCCGTAATATTTATCCTGCGGCTGCAGCAGCAGCTTTACCGTGTTCTGATTAACGGCATTATACGCTTGTGTAAAAACAATATCGTTGCCGTCAAAATCACTAAGCGGCAAAGGCTTATAATATAAGTCCTCTAAGGTTTTAAGAAAATCGTCAAAATCGGCACCGTATTTATATTTTAATTTTCTGTAATCCGGAAAATGCCTGTCCCTAAGTATTTCGGTAAAAAGTCTGATATCCATATCTGCCTCCTGATATAAAACAGTATCAGTTTGTATCAGTATAATGCAATTTGAAATAATTGTCAAGTAAGAACACGCTTTAAGAATTATCTCAGTCAAGGCGGCCGGCAAGAAAAAAGACCAAGTCATAAGGCTTGGTCTTTTTGGTGGAAGAGGGTGGATTCGAACCACCGAAGTCGTCGACAACAGATTTACAGTCTGCCCCCTTTGGCCGCTCGGGAACTCTTCCATGTCTGATATTAAGTTTATTGCAAAAATGGAGCTGGTGGACGGACTCGAACCCCCGACCTGCTGATTACAAATCAGCTGCTCTACCAACTGAGCTACACCAGCAACTGTCTCTTCATTCACACGAAACCGTGATGTCTGATGAGTTGCAACGTTTGAAATTATACCATCATATAAATGTATTGTCAAGAGTTTTTTTATAAAAATTAAAATTTTTTCAGCAATTTTCAGCGGGCAGAATTCAGAAAAAAAAGTCGGCGAAAAGCAAAACCTCTCGCCGACACTAAAGATAAAATTTAACCGTTTTGATTACTGAGTAACAACGGGCTCCGAAACCTCTTCACCCTTGGAGGCCTTTTCACTTGCCGCCTGACGACGGGCAATAAGATCCGCATACATCCGCTCTTTCTTTTTGCCGTCAAGATCATAGAACAGCATCGGAATTATGCTGAACGCACCGGTAATAGTCGGAACAATTGTAAACATTGCGAACAGATAGAACTTGACATAATCGGGCTGTTCGGCACCGCTTGTGTAAGCACTCTGGTCATATCCGACATAGTCCTTGAACATAGTCTCAATGAAGTTCGCGCCGACTCTTGCAAGCTTGGATGCAAGGCCCTTGGCAACTGATGTCATAGCCTCTGTACGGTAGCCGTTTTTCCATTCACAGTAGTCCATTGTCTCGTTGTAAATCTCGGTATTGATAACAGAACGAAGACCGTAGAACAGCGTCCAGATAACCTCCCACAGCATCATGACAACCATCATGACCCATGTTTTGCGGTAAAGTCCGCCCTTGAATGTCTTGAAGTCAACGCCGATACAGCCTATCGCGAAAACAAAGACATAGAGAATGCTTGAAATCTGACCGCACACTATATACAGCACACGGCTTGAGAAGTGGCGTCTGAACCACGGAACAAACGTATAGCTCAGCGGCGAAATGGGGGCCGCGGGGATACCCGCAACCATGGTCATTGACTTGAAGTGAAGAACGTCGGTGTAATAGTCGTTCTTGCTGCCGCCGATTGAGAACGAGCCGAGGAAGTCAGACAGTGTCATCAGCAGAACAGGCTTGTTGTTGGCAATTGACTTGATTGATGCCTTGATGCTCGGTGTGTGTACCGACTGCATGATACGTTCACGCGAATTCATGAAGAAATACATGCTCATACCGCTCGATACAAGTGTTGTGAATGTGCCCATGCCGACGAAAGCGATAAGGAACTGCTTTTCACGTGTGCCTTTTTTGATAAGGTTGTTATCGATAAGGTCAAGTATGATCGACAGAATCTGTTCGGGAAGCTTTTCACCGAATGTACCGGAAGCGAAGTTTGCTACTGTAACAAGCCGCAGTCGGTCGCTCGGGTGCGGTGTTATGGTTGACATAAGACCCGTTCTGGCGATTGACTGGAATGTGCAGACACCTTCGGACATTATCTGTAATATAAGATAAAATATAAATTTGGTGAAGTCCGTGGAGCTTTTGCCGCCGAAGAGAAGAGGCATAAACCAATATAACAGTGCAATTATGCATCCCGGAACGGCAAGACCCAGCAGATACGGGCGGAACTTGCCCCAGCGTGTTCTTGTCTTTTCAACTATCGCGGCACTGAAGATATCGTTTACTATATCCCATATGCCGTTTATGAAGTTTGCAATTGCCTGATATTTAAGGTCAATTTTTACTATTGTTGTAATAAAACGTGACTGCTCGCTGTTGATATTGAAGCTCTGAGCAGCATCCCAAAGTACAAATCCGACCGTCTCTTTTGTGCCGACATATCTGCGGTTTTCGTAAACATACTGCAGCTGTTCGTCGGTATACTCCTGCGGGGCGTTGTTTTTATCTTCTGCCACGCTGATTCCTCCTTGCCGGTAATAATATACCGATTTATATTAACATAAAATAAAGACCTTTGCAAGAAAAGTCTTTGAAGTCAACGATTTTAGTTAAAACTGTACAAATATCGAAGCCGATTTTTGTGTATTGTCCCATTCTGATTTTCAGCTTTTTATGAAAAACCGCGAATGAAAAAACCGGAATTAAAATTCGCTGTGAAATTTGCTTTTTAATTCCAAATAAAAATTATCCGTAAAACTATTGACAAAGTGGGGAGGATATGTTAAGTTACAGATGAAGCAATTGCATTAAGGAGGCATCAAAAATGCTCAGGCGAATTATTGTTTCACTCGGTGTGATTGCTTTTGCCGCAGGCGTGGTCTGCACGGCTGTTTTTGCGAGAGGTGCTTCCCCTGCAAAGACGGACTACTATCCCGAAGTGTCAAAGATTATAGACACCGAAGAATGGGCAAACATGGATTATTCCGAGAGACTGTCGCTCTGTGAAATTTCACAGGATAGGCTGTCGTCCCTTTCAACTGAACAGCTCGTCCGGGCGACGGTGACATACCCGTTTTTCGTAAATGCCTACTGCTTTGATTCCGACGAAATGGGATACGACAATGTCTATTCTCTCTGCGATGCTTTAAAGGAGCTTGCGAAAAGGGACGACAGAGTCGATGCGTTGCTGTCTGTTTATGAAGAAACCATGAAATCCGACAAAAACTCCGATGAACTCAGAAACATTGAATTCCTGCTTTCTCAGAAAGACTTTACCGATGCAAAAACGCAGGAGCAGATTTCTCTCGAAAACAAGATTCTCTGTTCAAAGTACCACGAAAGCCGATAACTTCACAACAAACAAAAAAAACACACCGGGAGGTCGACTGACTTTCTCGGTGTGTTGCTGCTTATAATGTTAAATTATATCAGTTGAGAGCTGCCTTTGCCTGCTCGGTGAGAGCGGTGAAAGCTGCGGGATCGGCAATTGCGATTTCGGAGAGCATCTTTCTGTTGAGAGTGATGCCTGCCTTCTTGAGGCCGTTCATGAATGTTGAATAGTTCATGCCGTTAGCCTTGCAGCCTGCGGAAATACGGGCAATCCAGAGCTGTCTGAATTCTCTCTTCTTCTGCTTTCTGCCGATGTAGGCATAGTTGCCGGACTTCATGACAGCCTGCTTGGCAGTCTTGAAGAGTGTGCTCTTTGAGCCATAATAACCCTTTGCGAGCTTTAATGTTTTATTTCTTCTCTTGCGTGTCATCAACGCGCCTTTAATACGAGCCATTTAATGTTACCTCCGTGATTATTCCGGTTAATTATTTATAGGGGATAAGACGCTTGATCTGCTTGCAATTGGTCTTGTCGGCAACAGCGGTCTTGCGAAGATTTCTCTTTCTTTTTGTGGACTTCTTGTTAAGGATGTGCGATTTGTAAGCATGACCGCGAATGGGCTTGCCGTTCTTGGAGAGCTTAAAACGCTTTTTCGCGCCGGAATTGGTTTTAATCTTAGGCATTATTGTTTCCTCCTGATAATATTTTGGTACGGTGCTTTGTCTTACTTAGCTGCTTTTGCTGCAAGGAACATAAGCATATTGCGGTTTTCGAGCTTGGCGGCCTTTTCTATTGTGCCGTACTCCGAGCATGCATCCGCAAACGACTGCATGATTTCGTAGCCGCGTTCGGGATGAACCATCTCACGTCCTCTGAAGCGAATGGACACCTTTACTTTGTTGCCCGATTTCAGGAAACGGATAGCATGATTGACCTTTGTCTCGAGATCGTGGGTGTCGATGTTGAGTGACAGCTGAACCTCTTTGATTTCGACGACCTTCTGGTTTTTTCTTGCCTCTTTTTCGCGTTTCTGACGGTCAAACTTATATTTGCCGTAGTCCATAATTTTGCAAACGGGCGGTTGTGCCTGAGGAGCGATTTTTACAAGATCAAGGCTTCTGTACTGTGCCGCCTTAATTGCGTCGGACGCAGACATAACGCCGAGCTGTTCGCCGTCGTCAGTGATAACTCTGACCTCTTTGTCTCTGATTTCCTCGTTGATTTGCAATTCCTTAGTAGCTATGAGTAGCACCTCCGAAAACTAAATAAATAAATGCGGACAGATTTAAACCGCCCGCATTTCATAGCAAAGAAACCACCGAAAAACAGTGATTGATTTTGATATGCGACCCTGAAAAACAAAATTCGCAGGGTGAAACGGTGACCGTCTGCTTTATTTTCTTGACTATTATATCAGTCGACTCCCCTGTTGTCAAGCATTTTTTTGCCGAATTTCGGCGAGAAGCGGGAATTTGCCGCATATTTTCGTTGACATTTTTGTCGGTTTGTGGTACAACTGTCTTGTATAAAACGGTGACGGAGACGTGCTGTCGTATGCCGTAATCCCACAGAGAGTCCGCCGCACGGTGCAAGGCGAACGGATTATTCCGACAGCGTACCACTCCCGAGTGCCGCCGAAGCGTTTCTTTCGCAAAAGGCGTGCCGTACGGCTGCGTTAAAGCCACAATAAGCGGCGGAGTTTTTTTCCGCAACATGGGTGGAACCGTGGAGTAAGCAATACTTCACCCCGTATCATTATTATGATTATTCGGGGCGGAGTTTATTTTTTACCCGCCCGACACGAAAGGATGAGTACTATGGTTAAAGTAAAACTCAGAGACGACATTCGCGAGTTTGAGTCCGGCATAACAGCCATGGACATCGCAAAATCAATCGGCGCAGGTCTTTACAAGGCCGTGTGCGTATGCAAAATCAACGGAGAAGAAAAGGATCTCCGCACTCCCGTAACCGAAGACTGCGAGATAGAATTTCTCACATTCGACTCGGATGAGGGCAAGCGTACATTCCGTCATTCCGCTTCTCACGTTCTCGCACAGGCTGTAAAGCGTCTGTGGCCCGAGACAAAGCTCGCAATCGGTCCGTCAATCGAAAACGGCTTCTATTATGACTTTGACAGAGAGACACCCTTCACCCCCGACGATCTCGAGAAGATTGAAGCGGAAATGAAGAAAATAGTCAAAGAGGCTCTTCCCATTGAGCATTTTGAGATGAGCCCCGAGGACGCTATTGAGTACTACAAAAATCTCGGTGAAATATATAAGGTTGAGCTTGTTGAAGAGCACGCCGGCAAGGGCGAGAACATCAGCTTCTATAAGCAGGGTGAATTTACGGAGCTTTGCGCAGGTCCGCATATTCCCGATACCGGCAGAATAAAGGCGTTTAAGCTCACTTCCTGCACAGGCGCTTACTGGCGCGGAAGCGAGAAAAACAAGATGCTTCAGCGTATCTATGCCACAGCCTTCACAAAGCAGGCGGATTTGGATGCTTATCTTGAGGCGATTGAGGAAGCAAAACGCCGTGACCACCGCAAGCTCGGCAGAGAGCTCGGACTTTTCGCACTCAGAGATGAAGCACCCGGCATGCCTTTCTTCCTTCCCAAGGGTATGATTCTTCAGAACACTCTTATCGAATACTGGAGACAGGTTCACAAGAAGTGGGATTATCTTGAGATTTCGACTCCGCAGATCATGCGCCGCACACTGTGGGAGACTTCCGGGCACTGGGATCACTATCACGACGACATGTACACCACCGTTATCGACGGCGAGGATTTTGCGATAAAGCCCATGAACTGCCCCGGCAGTATTCTTGTTTACGAGCTTGAGCCGCACTCATACAAAGAGCTTCCCCTGCGTTACGGTGAGCTTGGCAGAGTACACAGAAACGAGCTTTCGGGCGCACTGCACGGACTTTTCCGTGTTCGCTGCTTCACACAGGACGACGCGCACATTCTTCTTGCTCCCGAGCAGATTAAGGACGAGGTTATCCGCATAGCAAGCCTGTTTGACGAGGTCTATTCGCTGTTCGGTCTGCCCTATGAAATTGAGCTTTCAACAATGCCCGAGGATCATATCGGTTCCGAAGAAGACTGGAAGGTTGCGACCGACGCTCTTGCGAACGCCATTACATCCGTCGGCAAAACATATATAGTAAACGAGGGTGACGGTGCGTTCTACGGTCCGAAGCTTGACTTCCACATTAAAGACAGCCTCGGCAGAACATGGCAGTGCGGCACAATTCAGCTTGACTATCAGCTGCCCGGTCGTTTCGGTCTTGAGTACACGGGTGCGGACGGCGAGAAGCATTGCCCGGTTATGATTCACCGTGTTGTATTCGGTTCAATCGAGAGATTCATAGGTGTTATCACCGAGCATTTCGCAGGTGCGTTCCCGATGTGGCTTGCTCCCGTTCAGGTTGAGGTTCTGCCCATTGCCGACAGACATCACGAAACAGCGGACGCAATAAAAGCGAAGCTTGAAGCCGCCGGCATAAGAACAGAGGCGGACAAGAGAAGCGAAAAGCTCGGCTACAAGCTCAGAGAAGCTCAGCTTCAGAAGATACCCTACATGCTTGTTGTCGGCGACAAGGAAGCCGAGGAAGGAACGGTATCTGTTCGCAAACGCGGCGAGGGCGACAAGGGCTCAATGAAGGTCGAAGACTTCATTGCAATGGCACTTGATGAGATAAAGACAAAGAAACTGTAAGACAATATCTTAAAAAAGTTCTTCTCTTGCATTGGGCAAAAGAAGAACTTTTTTTATATGGAGTCAAAAGAAATCAGCGGGAGAACGGTGAAAATCAATTCATATTGTTTCAATTATGAGTAAACATAGAGAAGACAGTTAATACTTCTCAGAACTCAAACAACGATTTGCGTTTCTT
>CAZTWO010000064.1:0-10203 GCA_964617965.1 uncultured Ruminococcus sp.
TTCTTACCCTTTACCGTAATATACCCCGCAACACCCGCAGCTGCCATCGCTATTCCTCCCACCGCGGCAATTCTCTTAACCTGCTCCATGCTCGACGGGATATGTGTCAGCACAAATTCCTTCACCGGCTTTTCAATCTTATCTTTCGTCAGTTCATCAAATGTAACGGTATGCGTTTCAAATTTCCCGGTATCATTTTCGTCAAGCTCAAAAATACGAACGCCTCTCTGCCTTTTCGGACCGTATACATTAAATCCGGCACACTGTGTATAAATCAGCTTTATTCCTTCAAACTCCGAGACAAACGAATTTATGTGGTCATGGCCGACGGCAACGGCAAGGCAACCGCCGTCACGCTTTAATAAATCAAATTCGCCCGAATTTTGGTCCGGTGTAGCGGGGGACTCATGCATAAATCCGCCCGCCTTTATTATTTCTTCCGGCAGAACATAAAACTCGTTTTTGTGCGTTCTGAATGCCTCAACCGCACCCTTTGTAAACCTCGAAACCTTCTTTATCACATTATAAAATTCAGGCACGGGAATATGCTGAAATACAATAAAATTCGGTTTGTTTCCGTTATCCTTTTCAACGGCACGCTCTGCCGAGAACCACATAAGCTGTTCTTCCGACACGGGGTAATATTCCCCTGTCAGTCCCTGTCCGCCCGAGTCAAACAGGAACAAATCAAACGCCGCCGTATCGTCTTTATAAATCGTAATTTTCGATGTTCCCGGATTTTTGTCGGACATATTTTCACCCGTTACGCAGAAATCCGACTGCTTATAGAAAGCATACTGCTCATTGTTCGGTATGCCGCACTGTGCATCGTGGTTGCCGAATGTCACGGCAAACGGAATCCCGGCTTTTTCGAGAGGAGCGATAAATGCCTCTATTACACCCTTTACATTATTTTCTGTCTTGCCTTTTCTTATCCGAGGGTCAAGTCCGTAAACCTGATCGCCTGTGAAAACGACCATATCCGGCTTTTCTTTTTCTATTGCGAGAGTAATCAGCTTTATGCTGTCTCTTGCAACAGGAAAAATATCCTGCACATCCGCAATCTGCATAATCTTGAATTTTCCGTTTTTGAATTTTAATTTATCTGTATACATATTCAGCTCCGAAAAAAGGCTGCACACGCCCGCACGGGCATCATTGCCGTGTGAATAGCGTATACAGCCGTTATTTTTTTGTTTATTTGTTTATTGAAAGGCCCAAAAGCTTCAGCTGGTCATCGTCAACGGGTGACGGGCACTCTGTCATGGCTTCCGTTGCATCCTTAAGCTTCGGGTAAGCGATAACATCACGAAGGCTCTCTGCACCGAGCATCTGCATGACAAGTCTGTCGAGGCCTATGCCGCATCCGCCGTGAGGGGGCGGACCGAAGCGGAACGCGTCAAGCAGGTAGCCGAACTTCTGATGTGCCTCTTCGTCCGAAAGACCGAGAAGCTCGAAAATCTTGCTCTGAAGCTCGGGGTTTGTGATACGGATAGAACCGCTCGAAAGCTCAATTCCGTTAAGAACAAGGTCATATGCCTTGGCTCTTACAGAACCCTTGTCGCTCTCAAGATAGGGCAGGCATTCATCCATGGGAGCTGTGAAGGGATGGTGCATTGCAACCCATGTGCCTGTCTCGTCGTCCCAGTCAAAGAACGGGAACTCGGTAATCCAGAGAAGATTGTAGCCGTGCTTTTCGATGCCGAGCTTCTTTGAAACTTCATTTCTCAGCTGACCTAAAACAGTAAGTGCAAGTGTCTTTCTCTTGTCGGCGACGATAAAGATAACATCGCCCTTCTTTGCGTCCGCTTTTGCGATTATAGCATTCATCATGTCTTCGGAAATGAACTTGCCGAAGGAGGATGCAATGCCGTCATCGGTCATACGAACCCATGCAAGACCCTTTGCGCCGATTCCCTTTGCCGTCTCGGTGAGCTTGTCGATTTCTTTTCTTGTGTATGTGTGAACGGCGTTTTCGGCCTTGATGCCTCTTACCGTGCCGCCGTCATTAAGTGCGCCGTCAAATACGGCAAAACCGCTGTCTTTAACAACATCGGACAGGTCGAAAAGCTCCATGTCGAAACGTGTGTCGGGCTTGTCTGAACCGTATCTCTCCATCGCGTCCGCATATTTAAGACGGGGCAGGGGAGTGGTTATATCAACATCAAGTGCCTCTTTGAAAAGCTTTTTCATGAAGCCCTCGATAAGCTCCAGAACGTCCTCAACGTCAACAAAGCTCATTTCAAGGTCGATCTGTGTAAATTCGGGCTGTCTGTCCGCACGAAGGTCCTCGTCACGGAAGCATCTCGCAATCTGCATATAACGGTCAAAACCGGCGACCATTGACAGCTGCTTATAAAGCTGAGGGGACTGCGGCAGAGCATAGAACTCGCCGTTGTGAAGGCGGCTGGGAACAAGGAAGTCTCTTGCACCTTCGGGAGTTGACTTCATAAGAATGGGTGTTTCAATCTCTATAAAGCCGTTCTCATAGAAATAGTCACGTGTGATTTTTGTAACCTTGTTTCTGAAAAGTATGTTTGACTGAAGATCGGGTCTTCTGAGGTCAAGATAACGGTATTTAAGACGCATGGTCTCATCCGTACGGCTGTTGGGAACTATCTCAAACGGAGTTGTTTCACTCTTTGAAAGTATTCGAAGCTCTGTAACAAAAAGCTCAATGTCGCCTGTCGCAACCTTGTCGCTCTTTGATGAACGCTCACGAATTGTGCCGACTGCCGCCAGAACGTATTCGCTTCTGGCTGTCGCCGCTTTTTCGAATACCACCTTGTCACTGGTCTCGTCAAATGCCAGCTGCAGAATGCCGGTGCGGTCTCTTAAATCGATAAATATAAGACTGCCGAGGTTTCTCGCACGCTGTACCCAGCCGAAAACCGTAACCTCCTTGCCGATGTCGGCGGCTCTGAAATTGCCGCAGTAATCGGTTCTTTTAAGTCCTGTCAAAAATTCCATTTTATTTTTTTCCTCCGTTCAAAAGAGTAAACAGCGGTGAATTGCCGCCACCGTTCTTCATCATATCAAGCATATCATTCACGTCGCCCACAACGTCGTGCAATATGTATTCGTCGAAATCAGCTGCAAATGTATCAAGAGCAAACTGTTTCGTTTTGCCTGTATCCATATTCTTGACTGTGATTGTATTGTTTTTAACTTCGTCCTCGCCTAAGACGGCAGTGTACCTTGCCTGTTTTTTGTTGGCGTATTTCATCTGAGCCTTTATCGAACGTCCGGCAAGATCCGTAAGCGCAAGTGTGCCGTTTTCTCTCATTTCATTAATTATGCTCATGGCTTTTACGGCGTATTCTTCGTTTGCGGGTGCTAAGTACAAATCGGGTCTCTCTTCTGCGGGGGTATCAACGCCCTGTGCCGCCATAAGAATTGCCACTCTTTCAATTCCCATGCCGAAGCCGCATGCGGGAATGTCGTCACCCGACAGCTCTTTAATAAGTCCGTTGTATCTGCCGCCGCCGCAAATTGTGCCCTGTGCGCCTATACCGGTCGACACGAACTCAAACACGGTGTTGGTATAGTAGTCAAGTCCTCTTACTATTCTCGGATTTACTGTGTATTCGATTTGCATTGCATCAAGGTACTCTTTAACCTTTGCGAAGTGTTTTTTGCAGTCATCGCAAAGATAATCGAGCATCACGGGAGCGTCCTTCGCGATCTCTTGACATTCGGGATTTTTGCAGTCAAGAATACGCATCGGGTTTCTGTCAAGACGGGTAAGGCATGTTTCGCACAGCCTGTCTTTTTTCGCTTCAAAATAGCCCTTTAACGCCTTGTGATATTCTTTGCGGCATGTGGGGCAGCCGATTGAATTTATCTCAAGAGTTACGTCCGTCAGCTGAAGCATATCGATAATATTATTTGCGAGTGCTATAATCTCGGCATCCGCCGCAGGGGAGGCACTGCCCAATGTCTCAACGCCGAACTGATGAAATTCTCTGAGTCTGCCCGCCTGAGGCTTTTCGTAACGGTAGCAGGAAGTCAGATAATAGAACTTCTGCGGAAGCGGCTCATTGTAAAGCCCGTGCTCCAGAAAAGCACGGACACACCCTGCCGTGCCCTCGGGACGCAGAGTAATGCTTCTTTTGCCGTTGTCCTCGAACGTATACATCTCTTTCTGTACAACATCCGTAGTCTCGCCCACGGAGCGTTTGAAAAGCTCGGTGTGTTCAAAAACCGGGGTGCGAATTTCTTTGAAACCGTATGTTTCGGCACAATCCGTCAAAACCCCTTCAATAAAGCTCCTCTTTGAGCTTTCGCCCGGAAGTACATCTGCCGTGCCCCTGGGTGCTTTGGTTAAAAGAGTCATATTATATATCTCTCCGAATTAAGGAATTTATATTACTTTACAAGCTCACGCCAGTCAAGGTCGCCGCGTTCAAGTCCTCTTACGAGTGACTCCGCCGTCGCAATGTTTGTGGCAACGGGGATATTATGAACGTCGCACATACGAAGAAGGTCGTGTTCGTTCGGCTCATACGGCTTGGGATTGAGCGGATCTCTGAACAGAAGCAGAAGATCTATCTCATTGCAGGAGATACGTGCGCCAATCTGCTGTGCGCCGCCCTGCGAGCCGCTGAGATATTTGATTATGGGAAGTCCGGTGGCATCCTCGACAAGCTTGCCGGTTGTGCCGGTTGCGCATATCGTGTGCTGACTGAGTATTCCGCAGTATGCAATGCAGAACTGAGTCATGAGTTCCTTTTTTGAGTCGTGTGCTATAAGAGCTATAAGCATTACTCCACCATCCTTTTTATAATAAGTTTTGTCTTAATGTACTTTATGTTTTAATAAATTGAATATTAAGTATACAAATTGTATCACATATAAATGTGCTTTTCAATATTTATTTTAATAATGAGAGTGTAAGCGGCGTGTTTTCTCCTAAAATTCTCTTTGATATGCGTTCGAATGCGCCGAATGCGGGTGAGTTTTTCTTAAGCGTCGAATGATATTTCAGATTTTTGTCCTCCGGCACAATTCCGATAAGACGAACATAAGACAAGTCAATCATTTTGTCGACAGACAGAAGTCTGCCTTTTTTAGCCGCCTTAAGCTCATATCTGTTTATTATCAGCCGTGTCGAAACAACTCCCGCTTTTGTCATCTTTTTGTCAACAGCTGCCGCACCCTTTACGGATATTTCGTCACCTGTCGCAACCACAATGCCGAATTTCGCCGCACATGCGGCACGGGTAAGCCCCGAGCCTATTCCCGCCGGAGCGTCGATTAAAATCACATCAAATGCGGGTGACACGGCGTTTACGAAAAGTCTGACGGCATCGTCGGAACCCTTGTCGGGCAGTGCGGCAGGTGCCGGGGTAACGCTTAAAAAGTCATTGATTTTTATTATTGCCTGTGCGGGTTCACATCCGCCCGAAAAAACATCGAGCCACGTAAAAGCCGCGTTCTCACCGCACCCGAGCAGAGTGTCAAGCGCTCCGAGCCCTGCATCGCAGTCAACAAGCAGTGTCTTTTTGCCCATGTCCGAGAGTGAGCGTCCGAGCCCCGCTGTTATTGTGGATTTTCCCACACCGCCTTTGCCGGAGGCTATTACAATTGTCTGTGCCATATTATGAGTCTCCTTTAATCGGTAAGTGTGTTTTCGGAGCGGACCGTTGTTACGTTGTCCATTTTCGAGAAATAATATTCGAATATATCGGCGGCAACCTGTGCGGTGGATGAACCGCTGCCGGCGTTTTCGACAACAACCGTAATTGCGATTTCCGCATCTTCATACGGTCCGAACGCTATCAGAAATCCGTCTGTGCCGTCGACGTACTGTCCGTTGATTTTCAGTGTTTTTTCGGCTGTACCCGTTTTGCACGCTACCTTGTATTTGAGAGAACCGAGCTGTGTCTTACAGCTTGTCTCATTTGCGACAAGATACATGCCTGCCTTTACGGTGTCGAATGTCGACTGCTTTATGTTAGTCTGAGTTGCTACCTTTGTTTCGTGCTCATAAAGTACCTCGCCGTAGTCGGACGACAGAACCTTGTTTACAAGATACGGAACATATCTTGTACCGCCGTTTGCGATTGTCGCACAGTAGTTGACAAGCTGCAAAGGGGAGAAGGAGTTATCCGACTGTCCTATCGCCGCCAGAAGCGTTTCGCCCGCCTTCCAGCCCTTGCCGATGGAGTCACGGTATTCGATACCTGCCAGGATACCTTCGGTTTCGTCTATCTCTATCCCTGTCTTCTGTCCCAGACCGAAAAGCTTTGAGTAGGAATTGAGCTTGTCAATGCCGAGCTGTCTTGCTATTTCAAAGAAGAATATGTTGCACGACACGCCCAATGCACGTTTTACATTTATATTGCCGTGGGCGTTTTTGTTAAAGCAGGCAAATGTCTGGTCAAGGTACTGATATCGACCGGAGCATCTGTAAGTTGAATCGGCGGTTATAACACCTTCTTCAAGTCCCGCTACCGCTACACACGGCTTCATTGTCGAACCGGGTGAATAGGCACTCTGGCTCGCTCTGTTCCATAACGGCTTGCCGGCGTCCGTGCTTAGCTGACTGTAATCGTCATAATATGTTGTAAGGCTGTAATCGGGATACGATGCCATAGCGAGTATCGCACCGGTGTTTACGTCCTCAACCACAACCGCGCCTGCCGCCGTCAGTCCCTTTGATGTAATAGACTCATCCGTAATTGCGAGAATACGCTCTTTAAGCGCCTTCTGTGCTATCTGCTGCAGGTCCATATCTATGGTGGTTTCGACCGTCGCACCCTGTTCGGGAGTTACGGAATAGCTTTCGGATATTTCCCCTTCGGAATTAACCGAGATTGTCTTTACGCCGTTCTTGCCTCTTAAATAGCTCTCCATCGCTTTTTCGAGACCGCTCTTGCCGATTTTGTCGTTAAGCGAATATGCACGGGCGTTTATCTCGGCGGTTTTGTCATCGTCACCCTTTGCGGCGGCGAGCTGCTCTTCGGTTTCGGCTTTTTTCTCGCTGTATTCGTCTGAGTCAATCGAGCCTACAATGCCCAAAACGTGTGCGGCCGTTCTGCCGTCACCGATATATTTGCGGACGGACTGAACCTCGGCGTCAACACCTTTATAGAAGTCGCAGTTTTCTTTGACATAGGCTATTGTTGTGACAGAAACGTCGTCGCTGAATGTGTACGGCGCATAAACGGAAAATTCAAGCTTTTTCATATTATATCTGACAGACATGATTTTTATCGCGTCCGTCTTTGAATACTCTTCAAGCTCAAATTCCTCTTTCATCGCGTCATAGCAGTTCTGCGCCGTGGCGTATGAATTGAGATTGAACATTGATTCGGATTTGAGCTTCTTTATATCGCTGTCACGGTCCTCGATAAATTCGGGTTCGCCGCTGTTGTTAAGTCTTAAGGGAAGCTTGTCTGTCCACTCCTCGCCGTTTTTCTCGAGGTAATTTATAAGGCTTAATATAACGCTGTTTATCTCTTTGTTCTCGGTCGGAAATTCAAGATAGTTGAATGTCAGCGTGTTCACCTGTTCATTATATACAAGTGCGTTGCCGTTTCTGTCGAGAATTTCACCTCTTGAAGCGGACACAGTAACGGAATAGCTTTTAACGGCATCGGTTGCCGCCTTTGATGTGCCGTCTGTGTTAATTACCTGTATAAAAAAGAGCATAACCCCAAAGCCCACCGCAGTTGCGGCAGACAGAATCGTAAATAATAAAAGTCTTGGGGATATCTTTTTCTTTCTCATTTTCAGCTGATTTTTGCGTGTGTCTTTTTAGAGAGATTTGTAATTATTGAGTATATAATCGGTGTAAGTGCCGTTGACAGAAATATTGACGGCAGATAATTTCGTGTAAGCTGTCTTACAAGGACTTCAATGTTAATACCGAGGTTCGGAATTATAAGTATAACGCAGAATATTGCGGATGCGATGAACGTGAAAAGTATTGCGGTCAGTGCGGAATTTCTGAACAGATAGTGCGCCAATAGCCCCGCCGCACATGCGAAGACGGCAAAATAGAGTGTGAATATGCCGTCCGTGACCGAGCCTGATGCAAAGTCAACCGCAATTCCGATTATAAGCCCCCATACAAGTGAAGCGTATTCTTTTTCCGCCATTGCAATACATACGGTTACGGGAATTAATATTCCCGTGGGGAATGTGAATGTGCCTTTTAATGCGGATGAAGCGGTGTATTGCAGAAAGAACGCAATCGCAATTATTACCGCAAAAATAACCCGGCGTAAAATTTTAAGTCTTGTTTCTTTTTTCATATTGTTTTATTCGGCACCGCCCTGTCCGTTAAAGGAGGTTATTACAAAGACATCGGTCAGTGTGTTAAGCTCCGTGCCGGGAGTTACGGATGCATATGCCGATATGTCGGTGTCGTTTGTGAATACTTCGTTTACCGTGCCGACTATAAGCCCCTTCGGGAAAATGCCGCCCGTGCCCGATGTGCATATAATTCCGCCCGGTACAACGGGTGTGGAGCGTGACAGCCCCGATATGCGTATATAACCGGATGAGAGCAGTGTGGAGTCTGATTCCGTGTAGCAGTCCTCACGTGTTCGAACTTCGTATACGCTCGCGCTTACCTTCGGGTGAAGGAGAGTATAGACAGTTGATGATTCCGCAGACACTTCTTTGACGCATCCCACAAGATACTGCCCGTAAATTACGGGGTCGTTTACGCTTATGCCGTCGTCGGTGCCTTTGTCTATCACGAACGAGCCGTAAATGTCGCCTGTGTCACGAAGAATTACAGATGCCGGCTCAAATGTATAGTCGGGATTTTCGGATTTAATCTCAAGAAACGCTTCATACGAATCGAGCTTGTGCATGGTGTCGTAATAATCACGAAGCTCCGTGCGGTATGTCTCAAGCTCATTCTGAAGCGACTCAACCTCTTCTTTGTATTTGTTTGAGGACTTGAACGAAATGTTAAGATCCGACAGCTTTTCGGCGGCGAACTCGGCAGCTTTGGTCAGCGGAGACAGCACAACACTTGCGTAGTGCGACACCGGGGAAGAGCCGTCACCCGAAACGGCGGCGACAAAAACACCCATCAGCAAGCATACGATGAGGCACAGTATTATCTTGAATTTTGTTCCCGAAAAAAATCCGTGCATCGGTTCTCTCCAAAGTCTCAGCGATTGAATATATTGAGTGTGTCTTTTTCAAGACAGATTGCCGTGCCTGTCGCAACGCAGTCAAGCGGCTTCTCGGCAACCCTTACGGGCATGCCTGTCTTGTTTGCGATAAGCTTGTCGATGCCCCTTAACAGAGCGCCGCCGCCTGTAAGCACAATGCCCGTGTCCATTATGTCGGACGCAAGCTCGGGCGGAGTCTTTTCGAGTGTGGAGCGAATGGCGTCCACAATCTGTGAAACGGGGTCAGAGAGTGCCTCACGAATGTCGGCGGAAGTCACCTCTATATTTTTTGGCAGACCGTCAACAAGGTTTCTGCCTCTTACGTCCATTGCGCCTTCGCCGTCATAGGGGGAAGCCGAGCCTATGCTTATCTTGATTTCTTCGGCTGTGCGGTCGCCTATGAGCAGGTTATATTTTTTCTTGACAAACTGAACAATTGTCGAGTCGAATGTCTCGCCCGCAACTCTGACGGAACGGGAAGAAACAATGTCGCCGAGCGAGATAACGGCAACTTCGCTCGTGCCGCCGCCTATGTCGACAACCATGCTGCCTGCGGCTTCCGCTACGGGGAGACCCGCGCCTATTGCCGCCGCCATCGGCTTTTCTATAAGGCTTACATACCTCGCACCCGCCGCCTTTGCCGCATCGTGAACGGCTCTGCGTTCAACCTCGGTAACACCCGACGGAATGCATATCATAACTCTGGCCCTGCCGAACGGAGAGCCTTTCATTGCTTTTTTGATAAAGTGCGACAGCATATCGGCTGTCATTTCAAAGTCGGCTATAACACCGTCTTTAAGCGGACGCATTGCGGTGATTGAACCGGGAGTACGGCCGATCATCTGCTTTGCCTCGTTCCCGACGGCAACAACCTTGGGCGGATTTGACTTTACGTCGATCGCCACAACAGACGGTTCACGGACGACAATGCCCTTGTTTCTGACTGAAACAAGCGTGTTCGCCGTGCCTAAATCTATTCCCAAATCTACGGAAAATAACATTTTGCGCTATCCTTTCTTGAATGGCTGAAGAAAAGTGGAAAACAGTTAGCAATTAGCAATTAGCA
>CAZTWO010000065.1:0-10131 GCA_964617965.1 uncultured Ruminococcus sp.
TTTTTTTTACTAAAATTTTGTATTATGCATTTTTGCATTGATTCCCATTGCTAATTGCTAATTGCTAACTTTTCCGGCCACCGGATAATGAAAGTAAAGCAAAAAAACGGGAGAAGTCCCGTTTTTTTAATGCGTTATTTTCTTGTAAATTTTTGTCCGTTGAATACACCGTTGTAGTAGTACGCGAGGAACTTTGCGACCTTTGCGGTGTCCTCCGCACAGTCGTTTTTGAGCCAGTCCATAATTATTGCCGTTGTGCCGCCGCTTACGAATGTAAACGAACGGCGGAAGGCTTTTCGTGTCTCTTCGTCCATCGCTCCCGGAATATCATTAAGAATTGTATGAAAGAAAACCTTGCCGAAAGACAGGTGTATCGAGTTTGTGCTGTTCTGATTGAATATGAACTTGTACAGCTCTTTGTTCTCTTTTACCTTCTTGAGATAATAAAAACTTATACCCCGAAAGTCGTCAATTGACAGATCCGTCATGTCCTCTTTCTGTGCGAGAAAGCCGACGATGAAATTTATAATTTCTCTCTGATGTTCGAAAAATTCCTTTATAATCTGCTGATGCAAATCGTAAATATCCATATAATAGCAATAGAATGTTGAACGGTTCACATCCGCTAAATCACATATTTCCTTGACCGTGATTTTGTTGAGCGGCTTTGTTTTCATAAGCTCATACAGACTCTCTCTTATTATGCGTTTGCTGTAAAGGGAGCGTCTGTCTTCTTTTTTTGATTCCATTTTTATCCTTCTCTCGCTCGACAGTGTATTTTATTTACAACACGTTGTCGATTATCTCAATAATTTTACAGGAAAATCAGCGGCAAGTCAAGAACAGAAACGGGGGAATGTGTTGAAATTGAGAGCGAAAAACAAGAATCGGGATTCAAGGAGAACACCGAATGTGTCCCGATTTAATGTAGAATGTAGAATGCATAATGCATAATGAAGGAAAACGCTAAAGCGTTTTGGATTATAAAGCTTCGCAAAAATTATAACTGTCTGCTATTGTTGTTTTTTTATTTTTGCGGAGCTATATAATTCAAGGCACACAGTGCCTTCTTTGCTTTTGTTGTCGGACCGCTGCCGCCGGTCCTCATTAGTCGCTACGCCAAAAATCATTCACCGGATGATTTTTTCTGCGACATTCTATATTCTACATTTTGCATTGAACATACACTGCTCCTTGCTCACTGAATGGGCGGCAGCAGTTCACTCGCAGTATCGATAAATCTCTGCAGCTGGGGCGTTATCGCCTTGCCCTTAAGATACGCCAGCTGGCTCCACTGATACATATCGCAGTCCTTAACCGGAATCTCGGCCATCAGTCCCTGCTTTATATATTCACGTACAAGAAAAACGGGGAGCATGGCGACATAATCGGCACGGCGGACAAGCTTTATCATGGTTTCGGTGTTCGCAAGCTCCAGAGCGGGCGTAACATACAGATTTCTTTTTGCAAGCTCGTCATCAAACAGATATCTGTACCCTTCGCCTACGGGCATAAGAATAAGCCTCTGCTGTGTCAGCTCCTGAAACTTGACATTCTTTTTTTTAGCTATGGGGTTATTGGGAGAAGTGACAAATATAATCGGCTCAACCTCTTCTCTTACACGAACCCACTCCTTGCGGGGGACTTTGTAGTCAAGCATATAGCACAGATCAAGCTCGTTTGCACGCATCTTTGCCTCTATCTCACGTGCCGAACCGATATAAAGACTTACGCTTATCTGCGGATAACGACGGTTGAATTCCGGCAGAATATCCGTAAAGCAGGCGTTAAGAATGGAGTCGACAATGCCAAAGCGGATAGTGCCCTTCATGGTGTCGGGGTCGCTTGCGAAGTTTGCCGCACGGTCGACAGCTTCAATTGCGTCCGTGGCGTAATCCACAAAATTAAGTCCGTACTGTGTAAGCTTTATGTTTTTGCCGACTCTGTCAAAAAGCGGCAGACCCAGTTCATTTTCAAGCTGCTGCATCTGCACCGTGACCGCCGACTGCGAATAACCGAGCTCAGACGCCGCCTTTGTGAAATTGTTAAGCTCCGATACCTTTAAGAATGTTCTTAAATTTCTTACGTCCATACGACACCTCTTATATTAACAAATTTTATCGAAAAAGCGATTTTAATTAATTATATTGCATATCACCCCCGTTGTCAAACAATAATATATGGTACATTTTAATAAGAAAATAATAAATTAGAGTGGAAATTTTTGTTGCAATATGATATAATCGATATATGCATAGTGAGATGCAACAGTCGGGCTTTGTATCTCGGAGCTCGGAAAAGTGTGGAGCTTGGAGTTTGGAGAGTGGAGTCAGTTCCGCAGATAATTATTTTATCGGTGTCGATTAATCTAAAAGTCCGCGAAGCTATATAAATCCAAGGCACACCGTGCCTTCCGACATTCTGCATTCTGCATTCTACATTCTACATTCTTTCTTGCACTGTTGAGTAAGTTATAAATTAAATCCTATCGGAGGTTTCAGATATGAAAAAGATTAAATCCATTGTCAGCATTACCCTTGCCCTTGTTCTTACGCTCTCCTGTGCCGTTCTGTTCACAGGCTGCGGCAAGACCGAGGCGACAAAAAACACCATCGACCTTATAAAGGCAATCGGTAACGTTGACCTTAACAGCGCCGACGCGATAAACGCCGCAAACGACGCTTACACCAAGCTCAGCGAAGAAGAACGTTCAAAGGTTTCAAACTACAAAAAGCTTGAAAAGGCACAGGAAACCTACAACACCGTCAAGGGCGTAAACGACGACATTGCCGCCGTTGTAAATGCCGCCGAGACTACATACTCGGACGAGACCTTCAAGCCCTCGGAGCTTGTCGGCAAAATCGACGACATAAAGTCACGCTATGACGATCTCAAAAAGTATCAGAAAGAGACAATCGAGAACTACGACAAAATCGACGCTTCGGTCGAAAAGCTCAATACCTATATCGACAACGCCAAAAAAGCCGCCGCAAAATATCTTCAGGCTTTCACAAAGACCGAAAAGGGTGCGGGTGCGACTGTTACCGCAATTTACTGCATAAAGCAGATAAGAAACGAGGGCGAGGAGTTCCATTTTATGGCTCTCACCTATAAGACTGCGGACGGCACCGAAAAGGATGTTTACTCCTGCGCAAGATTTACACAGGATGTATCCGTTGACGCAATTGTCGAGCGTGCCGACACGTTCTATGCGGACGCTCCCGTAAGCGACGACTCCAACGCCAAGACAAACGGCAACGTAACACTTGATGTTGCCGAGGTTCAGGCTCTCATAGGATAAAAGAGGTAATATAAAATGGGTGTTAAAATCATAGCGCACAGAGGCTCCAACAAAAAAGCACCGCAGAATACTCTCCCCGCATTCCGTCAGGCAATCGCCGAGGGGACGGACGGCTTTGAGACCGATGTGCATCTTACAAAAGACAAACAGCTTGTAATCTGCCATAACTACACAATCGACGACACATCCGACGGGCGTGGTGACATTACGTCATATACTCTGGCGGAACTTAAAAAGTTTGACTTCGGCTCGTATTTTTCTGAGGAGTTCGCCAATACTCCGCTCCCCACGCTCGATGAGTTTCTGGAGCTTGTCGGTCCTACCGATGCCGAGATTATCAATATCGAAATAAAGAGTCAGAAGGACCGCAGTACAGAAATAGTATATCATACACTTGACGAGATAAAACGCCACGGCGTGCTTGACAGAATTATTATTTCAAGCTTCGATCCCCGTGTTCTGAAGGCTGTAAAGGCGATTGAACCGAGATGCAAAACGGCTTTTCTGTATCCGACAAACGATCCGTTCGTCTGCCGCTTTATTGCGATTCCGTTCTTTATTGCAAAGAGTGCCGGAGTTGATATTCTGCACCCCGCCGCACCCATGGTCAACAAATCCATGGTGCATCTTGCCCACAAGCTCGGCTACAAGGTCAATGTCTGGACTGTAAACGAGCCTTCGACCATACGCCGCCTTGTCGCCTGCGGAGTTGACGGACTTATAACCGACTGCCCCGGGAAGACGAGGAAGTACGTTGAAGTTTGTGAGAAGCGGTAAACTGATAAAAATTAGCAATTAGCAGTTAGCAATTAGCAATGAAAAGTGACCGAATGCGTGGAGCTTCGCAATAGATTAAGTTCTTTTATCGGTTTAATAATCGGCGAATTCTATATAAAATCCAAGGCACACAGTGCCTTCCGAAATTGCTAATTGCGAATTGCTAATTGCTAATTGAAAAAGCTCCTTGCTCACTCTTTTTTTGAAAGTCGGTGTTTATTATGAAGAGGATTACTTTCAGCTTCGACGATGGTGTCACGCAGGATATCCGTCTTATCGAGATGATGAACAGATACGGTATAAAGTCTACTTTTAATCTTAATTTTGACCTGCTCGGTAAGTCCGGCGACATATCGCAGAACGGCATTACCGTAACGCATAACAAAGTAAGAAAAGAGGATGTAAAAAGCATATATGAGGGGCACGAGATAGCGTCCCACACCCTGACGCATCCGCTTCTGACCGAACTTAGCGATAAAGAAGTCATTCGTCAGGTCGAAACTGACAGACTGCGGCTGTCGGAGCTTGCGGGGTATGAAATAGTCGGCTTTGCTTATCCCGGCGGCGGAGTAAATTACAGCGCTCACGCGGCGGAGGTCATAAAGAACAACACGGGCGTAAAATACGCACGCACCACAAAGGAGTCGCATAACTTTAATGTGACAACAGGTGACGAGCTGTATACGCTTCTGCCCACAGCCCGCCACAGAAATATTGACGCACTCTATCCGCTTTTTGACAGCTTTATGAAGTCCGATGACGACAACGCCCTTTTCTATATCTGGGGGCACAGCTATGAACTTGATTTTGACAATGCATGGGATAAATTCGAGGAGTTTCTTAAATTTATTTCATCGCGTAAGGGTATAGAATTTGTAACAAACAAGCAGGCACTTCTGTAAAACCGAAATTTATCAAATATCAGTAATAGACTTTATTTTAAATTTCATACACATAACCAATGCATAATTCATAATGCATAATGCATAATTTCGGAAGACACTGCGTGTCTTGGATTATAAAGCTTCGCAAGATTTTATTATAATAACCGACAAAATCACAAATCAAAAAAACTTACATACTTTACTTTTTTGTACTCTTCAAAATAAATGTTTATCCTCAATTTTATTCATTAACATTATTTAATCCGATATGAATTTCTTTTCCGAAAAGATAAGAAAAACCGAATTACCGACGGCTGTGCGGCGTGGCTTTTGCCTTGTCGCAGCCGTTTTTATGTTTATATGCGGTATTTTCCCTGTGTCCGCCGCCGAAACGGTCAAAAAAACGCAGCAGGTATTTTCCGATTCCGCAATTTCCGTCGGATGGGGTGACGGCTACGACTGCTCATTTGTAAAGTCTCCGCTTGAATATTTTGCCGACGGTTACGCCGCCGATATTCCGTTCTATCTTGCGCGAAAGCTGTCGGACGCTAAGCCCGAAATCACCGTTGAGGTGCTTTATGATGTCACTCCGATTATTTTCGCACGCCCCGAAAGACATAAAATAATGTCGTGGGGCGATGCATTGTCCGGCACACATACCGTGATGCTCTCGAACAAAAAAACGGAGAATATTTTCGCCGTGCTGTCCGCTTCAAACGCCGTATACGGCACTCCCAAGGCATACAAAAAGATAATAAACAAGCTTAAAACTCTCAATTCGAAGGGGCTTATTGTCACAGATGAAGCGGATGCCGATCTGATAATCGGTCTTGATTTTGAAACGCATGAGGGCTTTTCTCCCATTATGCCGTCAGACGGCAGTGTATCATTTGCCGTGTGTGCCGTGTCGCAGAATATTTTTACCGTGACGGATGAGGCACGTGCGTATTTTGCCGAAAGAGGAGCGGAAACGGCTAAGACACTCGGCGGAAAAATAACTTCGGCGGCATCTCTTGATGTTGATATCTCAAGGTGTGTTGACGGCACAAATACGGCAATTACATTTCTTGAAAAAAGCGGCTTAAGAGAAAAAACAGGTCCGTACGGATATACGGTTTTTACCGTTGCCGTGATTTTTCTTCTCACAGCGTGGTGCGTTACGGCACTGAGACGCAGCATGCAGAAAAGCTTTACAAAATGCGTGTTCGGCACGGGTGTTCTTATAGCCTTCTGGCTTATTGCGAGAACGGCAAAATGGGCGACGGGCGATGAATACGGATTTAACACTTTTCTGTGGTACTCATTTTATTTCTATTTCCTCGGACTGCCCCTTCTGCTTTTATGGATGTCGTCAAAGGTGGGCGACAGAGCCGACAACGGCAGACCGCCCAAGTTCTGGTACGCCTTTTTGGCTGTCTGCGTTTTCCTTGTCGCCATGGTGTTTTCAAACAATTCGCACGGCCTTGTTTTCAGGATAAACAACGGCAACATAAACGACTATACATATGGGCCGTTCTATTATATTATTGTCGCTTTTATAGCGGTCATGATAAGCGTGTCGCTTGCAATTCTTTATCGTAAGTGCGAAATAAGCGCGTATAAGCCGTTTATCGCTCTGCCGATTGCTCTTTTCAGCCTGCCGATTATATGCTGGCTGCTGTATATATGGGGTGCAGATTTGCTTGTGTCGTCGGATGTAACACTGTTCTCGTGTCTCTATGTCGTGTGTGTTTACGAGATTATTCTGCGTACGGGGCTTGTGCCGTGCAACGTAAAATATAAAAAATTCTTTGCTTCGTCTCCGTTGGCTCTTGAAATAATCGACAGTGACGGCAGAACGGTCTATCACTCCGAGGGTGTCAGAAGTCTGTCCGACGAGGATATTGAAGCTGTCGAAAACTCCGATGAACCGTGCCTTAAATGGGATGACCCCGACACACTTCTCTCACGAATTGACATTCCGGGCGGCATAGCCGTGTGGCAGCAGGATATTTCCGCAATTAACAGGGATGCCGAGGAGCTTCGCCGCTCCGTAAAATCACTTCAGAACGCAAATAAGGCTCTTGCCAAGCGTGAACGGGTTGAGGCTCAGAGAGTTTCCGAAAAAGAAAAGCTCCGACTGTTTGACGAGCTTGACAAAGAAATAAAATCGGCTCTTGCGGAGCTCGAAGATATAGTTTCACGCCTCCCCGATGAAATTACGGAAGAAAACGCGGATGATTACAAAACGCTTGTCAGTGCGGCAGGCTTTGTTCTGTGCTATATAAAACGCCGAAGCTCTCTGCACTTTAAGCGAATGGGCAATGTTTTTGTTTCGTTTGACGATGTTGTCACAAGAGTCAGCGAGCTGTGCGAATTTGCGGGGCAGACGGGCCTTGCCTGTGCCGCTTATCAGAGTGTCGGCGGCTCTCTGCCTGCGGATAAGGCCGAGGTTTTCTATGATTTCTGTTTCGGCGTTCTTGACTATTCAATGCGTCACAACTGCGACAGTGTCATATTACGCTTTTACAGTGAAAACGGATGTGTTATAATGAGTGTGATAGGGGAGTCGCCATATGATGATTTTGAACCGAATGACAATCTGAAAAACGAGCTTGACGGCACAAATGCCAAAATCGAAAAAAAGTGTCTTTTTGACGCCCACAGCATAACACTGACGGTAAGGGAGGCGAAAACGGAATGATATACTTCTATTTTATGCCTGTATATTTTCGTGTCGCTCTCGCTTCATTCCTGCTGTTCAGCGGCGGTATAAGTGTTGTTAACTTTATGGTAACTCTCTTCAGACGCTTTAAGCCCGTCAAAAGAATTGCGGCGGTAATAAACGCGAGTGTCTCTCTTGTGCTGTGCTTCATAACGGGAATAATGGGCAGCATCTATCTTCAGAGCTTCGGCGAGGGTATGATATTTACCGAATTTTTCGAGGCCGTAAGATATTCTCTTGCGGCGATATCGATTGTCGCCTGCGTATTGATGTGCATAGCCGACAAAAAGGCGTACTGGAGCATTACATGTGTTCCGCCCGTGCTTATGAACCCCGTGCTCGAAAATCAGGTGGGCGAGGACTACCCGTATATAGTTCTCATTGCCGCCGTTATGATGGCTGTAACAGATACGATAATTTCAGTTATAAATGTAAAAAAGCTTCGCAGTGAAATAAGTGTGCTGTCGATAAAGACGGCGATTGACAAGCTGCCGGTCGGTGTCATGCTGTGCGAGCCTGACGGCAGACCGAGACTTATAAATAACAGCATGATGGATTATGCCGATGCTCTCGGCGGCACTCTCGCAAACGGCGGAACATCATTCTGGAAGTATGTTATTTTCGGCGACCTGCCGAAGGGTGCTGTAAGAAGCATGATCGGCGACACTCCGGTTATAGAATTTGATGACGGCAGAGCCTTTAATATTACAAGAGATATCATAAAAATCGGCAAAAAACGGTGTTTTCAGCTGACCGCTTCCGATATTTCGGACAGATGGAAAATAAACAGCGATCTTCAGGAACAGAAGAAAATCCTGCGTGAACGCAGTGCCGAGCTTAACGAGATGATAAAAAATGTCGGCGATGTGTGCCGTGAGCGTGAGCTTATCTCTGCCAGAGGGCGTGTGCATGATATTCTCGGGCAGCGAATTACGATTTTTCAGCGGTATATAAATTCGGGTGTAATGCCGCCTAAAAGCGTTGTGGCAAACCTTGTGTCGGATTTATCATTGAGACTTCGTGAAGAGAGACAGTCGCCGCCGTCAAAACGCCTTAAGGACCTGACGGACATATTCGAAAGCGTTGACGTTAAAATAATAACAGACGGAAATATGCCGGGTGACAAGCGTGTGTCCGAGTGCTTTTTCAGAGTAATACGAGAGGCCGCCACAAATTCCGTTCGTCACGGCTTTGCGAGTGAAGTGTATGTTACACTTAAAACGGGACATAATTTCTATTCGCTTACTGTCACCGATAACGGCACTGTGTCGGACGGCGAGATAAGATACGGCACGGGCATAAAAGAAATGCGTCGCCGTGTCACTATGCTCGGAGGCGTGTTTGAGGTGTCGATTAGACCGGAGTTTGAGATCAGGGCGTATGTGCCAAAAGGGTAGAAGTGAGCGAGGAGCTGTGAAAAGGAGCAAGGAGCAAGGAGCAGTTAGCAATTAGCAATTAGCAATTAGCAATTAGCAATGAAAAAGTTGCCGGTATCCAGTGGCCAGTGGCTAAGGAAGACACTTTGTGTCTTGGATTATATGGCTTCGCATAATATGAAATTGGTAATCTGACGAATTACAAACTGAGAGGAGTGGGTTTTATGGTAAAGATTTGTATAGTTGACGATCATCGCTCCATACGGGATTCATATAAGGCCGCGATAGAAAAAAATGAGGGGTTTGTTGTGACAGGTTCTCTGCCCGGCGCATTTCTTGCGGACGTATGGTGCAGACAGAACAGTCCCGATCTGGTGCTTATGGACGTATGCACCGAGGGCGGTGAATCCGGACTTGAGGCAACCCGCAGAATAAAAGAGAGAATGCCCCAAATTAAGGTTATCGTCATGACGGGCTTTGATGAAATATCATATGTGACCCGTGCAAAAGAAGCGGGCGCGGACGGCTTTGTATATAAGGCCGAAAGCTTCGACGAGCTTAAAAATGTTATTGATGCGGTGCTTGCGGGCGAAAAGGTGTTTCCCGAGCCTCGCAAAATTACCATGCCTGTCGGCAATACTCCTTTATCGGAGCGTGAAACAGAGGTGCTCCGCCTTTTGTGTCAGAACAAATCCCGAACGGAAATCGCCGAGGAACTGTCCTTGAGTGAACATACCGTCAAACGCCACATTCAGAATATGCTCGACAAAACAGGCTTCAGCTCCGTCGTCGCCCTTGCCGTCTATATGGTCTCAAACGGCTGGATTAACCCGAACTATTAAAAAAGCCCGACTCCGTCCGTATAATAACGCAGACGAAAATCGAGCTGTATGTTGTCAATGACTTTT
Source organism: uncultured Ruminococcus sp. (assembly GCA_964617965.1). Lineage (GTDB taxonomy): Bacteria > Bacillota > Clostridia > Oscillospirales > Acutalibacteraceae > RUG806. Next base: position 9,951 of record CAZTWO010000065.1, read on the forward strand.
TTGTTTCAGTCTGTTGACAAAATCACCTGTATGGTGTACAATAAAACCGAAGAGCGAACCGTTGCAGACGGCTACGCCCTCGTCGAGAGTTTTTACAAAAAAGAAAAACCGCTGATTTGGACATCGGGCGGTTTTTTTCTTATCTTTTTTCTTGTAAATTTGCATAAAAGTATTGCAATAA
>CAZTWO010000066.1:0-1550 GCA_964617965.1 uncultured Ruminococcus sp.
GATTTTTGGCGTGGCGACTAATGAGGACCGGCGGCAGCGGTCCGACAATCCAAAACTAAGAAGGCACTGCGTGCCTTGGATTATATAGCTTCGCTAATGATTAGTTTTTTCGTGAAATAACTAACTTGATGTAGTATCATAATGCAAAATATCGCAGACAAAAATCATCCGGTGAATGATTTTTGTCGTAGCGACTAATGAGGACCGGCGGCAGCGGTCCGACAATCCAAAACTAAGAAGATACTTCGTGTCTTGATTTATAAGCTATTGCAGAAATCAAAATAATTTCTTAATAGTGAGCTGATTGCATACGAAGCTTTATAATCAAAAACGCTTCAGCGTTTTCCTTCACTGCTCCTTGCTCCTTGCTCCTTGCTAACTTGTGCTGCTCCTTGCTCACTTTATTAAGCTCATTTGAATTATTAAGCAAACCTCCGGAGGTTTAATTTTGACATATTTAGATATTCATTCCCATATTTATCCCGAAAAAATCAGTGTAAAGGCCACAAATACGGTCTGCGATTTTTATGACGTTACGACAGGTCATCACGGCTCGGCGGGGGAGCTGCTTGAGGTTGACAAAAAGGCGGGCATTTACAGAACGGTTATTCTGCCTGTGAGCGTCAACCCCGTGCATACCGAGAGCATAAACAATTTTACGCTCAGAGAGGCGGCTGAGCACAAGGAGTTTATCCCGTTTGCCACAATGCACGCCGATAATGAAGATATGGAGGAGCTGACCTCACACTTTTTCGAGCAGGGCTTTTTCGGCGTTAAGCTTCATCCGGATATGCAGAAGTTTAACATTGATGACGAGCGGCTGTTCCCGATGTATGATATGATGGGGGACAAGCTGTTGCTTATGGTGCATGCGGGTGACCCGAGGTATGATTATTCGCATCCGAGGCGTATAAAGCGTATTCTGCATGAGTTTCCGCATCTGCGGGTAATAGCGGCGCATTTCGGCGGCTGGAGCATGCAGGAGACGGCATTCCCCATATTAAAGGATGAAGAACGCTGTTATACGGATACGTCGTCGGCACTGTCGCATATGACACCCGAGGTTGCGATGAAATACATAAACGGCTACGGCGTTGAGCGTGTAATGTTCGGATCGGATTATCCGATTGAGGACCCGGTTGAGAATGTAAGGCTGATAAACCGTCTGCCGCTTGGGGAAGACGATTTTGAGAGGGTTACGCATGGGAATGCGGAGAATTTGCTAAGTACAGTGCATAGGCTGTGAGTAATTAGCAATTAGCAATTAGAAATTAGCAATGGGGAGGGGCGAGGAGCGCGAGCGACGAGCCCCGGAGCGAGCGCGAGCGAGCGAACGCCGAGCGACGGGAAGGAGCTTGCGAGCGAAGCGAGCAAGCGGATGACAGGAGCGTAGGCAGCCGCAACGAGGCGGCGTCCCCTGCCGACAAAAAAAGACAATTGTTATATTTTGGGCAGGCGGAGGCAGGGGATGTCTCCGAGGAGCGGCTCCGCCGGCTCGGATAGCGAGACGGCGGCAATATTGCCGTCAGAAGCGTAAGCGGTATGACGGC
>CAZTWO010000066.1:1650-9992 GCA_964617965.1 uncultured Ruminococcus sp.
GCAAACATAAACACGCTGTTTTTCAGAGGTGACATTACCTTTGAAGTTGTCGAAAATAACGGCGTATATGATGTAAAATATGAAATTCCCGATAAATTCAGGGGACTTGAAATTCATCCCTATGACATAAAAGCGGACGGCAACACCCTGTCCGGCAAGGCAACCACGCCAATGCTCCCCGGAAAAGAGATAGAGGCCAAGGCCGTATTCTCCGAAAACACATTCACAGGGGAAGTTAACATTCCCTTTATGAAAAAGAAAATCAAAGTATCGGGGACAAGGGCAGACTGATGAATTTTGCTAAAAAGACAATAAGCTTAGTTTTGGTTTGCAGTTTTCTGTCGGTGTATTCCGTCCTGTTTGCCTCAGCGGCGGATTTTGACGAAACTGCATGGAAGAAAACAGGCAACAACCGAGAGGATCTCATCGGCATAGCGATGACACAGCTAAGCTATAAAGAGAACGAAAAAGGCGAAACAAAATACGGCACATATTACGGTGTCCCCGATACCCCGTGGTGTCTCGCGTTTATTGCGTGGTGCGCAAGAAAAGCGGGTGTAAGCACGAATGTCATCCCCGATATTCTCTCATGCACAAGAATGAAAAATTACTTTATCGAAAAATACGGCGACTCGGTCTATCATGCCGCCGCCGATTACACGCCCCAAAGAGGCGACATTATGCTCATATCGTATTCATATGACGAAAACGATCTTGACCACATGGGGCTGGTGCTTTATACCGACAACGGCAGAGTTACGACAATTGAAGGCAACCGCCGAAACGGTGAGGGCACAGATTATGCCGTTCGCAGATGTTCATACTCTCTTGATAAAAAATATATTGTGGCGTATCTGACCCCGAAATATGAAGGCACGAATATAACGGTCGCAAATCCCGTCGGCACAAAGGATGACGAACCGATTGACCCGTTTGTCGAGTGGGATGAAAAAGGAATGTTCTGCTATACCGCCGCCGACAGAAAAAAGACATACATGAAATACGGCGATGCGGACTCCGACGGGGAAGTAAGCGTAAATGACGCAAGACTTATTCTTCGAAAAGCCGTCAGACTCGAGGAGTTTTCCGCACTTCAGTCGGCTGCCTGCGATATTGACCGCAATGGCGATGTTGATGTCACCGACGCACGATTTGCAATCAGAATAGCGGTAGAGCTTGATGATGCGGAAACACTGTTCCAACAGTACTATTAAAGTGAGCAAGGAGCAGCACAAGTTAGCAAGGAGCAAGGAGCAGTTAACAATTAGCAATTAGCAGTTAGCAATTAGCAATTTAGGAAGGCACTTTGTGCCTTGGATTATAAGCTGTCGCAAGAGATGAGATAGTCTGTTGAAAATCGGTTTTCAAGTCGGCGTAGCTTATAAATCAAGTCCGCAGGACTTCCTCTGTCCCCGATCCCCGACCCCTGACCCCTACTCCGGGGGGGGTATTGTCGCCACGCTTGTACATCCGCCCTGCATTTTTTTTGAACACTTCGCTGTTCATTTAACCGCTTCAAAAATTTTAAAAATTAGATTTTTGAAGCGCCTTGACGAAATTTTTCTTATTTAATATAATCCCTTTTGAGGATGAGATAAGAAAAACGAGGCACTTAACGAAAATTAAGACAATGAATATCTGTCTTTATTTTCGATATAAATCACAAATCAGCCATTGGACTTTTTATCTCCGATGGCTTTTTATTATTCATTTTTTTTCGGGAAAGGAAGAAAAACATGAAACAAACGGCAAAAAAATTACTGTCCCTGCTTTTGGCGGTGCTGATGCTTCTGTCATGCGGCGTCTGTCTGCTTGACGGGTCGGTATCGGTTCTGCCTGTCGCAAAGGCCGCCGGAATATCACAGTATTCCGCACTTGCGGCAGTGGACTGGGCAAAAAATCATGTATATGATCGCAATTCCGTCTTAGTCGGAAAGGGCTACTATTCCGACGGCGGCGACTGCGCGAACTTTGTTTCGCAGTGTATTTACATGGGCGGTCTCGACATGACTTCCAAATGGAATTCAGCCGGACATATGTGCATGGACCCGTACACATGGATCAATGCACATCAACTCTACCGGTATGTGGTGTCACTTGGCGGCACATCCGTAAATGATCCGAGTGCGTCTGAAGTCAGCATCGGCGACCTGATTTTCTATAAAACGAGAAGCGACGGCAAAATGCATCACAGTGCCATTGTCATTGATATTAAAAACGGCAATCCCGTTATAGCCGCGCACTCCGATAACAGCAGACCCATGTATACGGATACAAACTGGCGTCTCGGTTACAAAGGCAGCAGAATTTATCTTGTAAAAATGAACGGTGCGCCCTGTGTTGCTCCGAATCCCAGAAGCTTTGATGTCTATACCGCAAAATCCTACACAAAGCTCTATAAATACGCATCATCAACAAGCGGGGTATTAAAGGGGCTTATTAGCGGCAGCTATATTCATGTGACCGAAACAAAAACCGTCAAAGGCGTTAAATACGGCAAAACATCCGCCTACGGCTACACCGGATGGGTAAAGCTCAGTCAGATGAACTATCAGTCCCACCGGGAGTCCTATCAGCCGTCACACGATATGGGCGACTGGTACACGATTTCATACGCCACCTGTGTCAGCACGGGCAAGGAAGAGAGAAAGTGCAATCGCTGCTCATATACCGAAACCCGCACAACAAATGCCGGCGGACATAAGGTTACAAATGCAGCCTCCTGCATAAACGCCTCCTACTGCGATCTGTGCGGCACTAAGGTAAGCGATCCGCTCGGTCATTCGCTTGGCAGCTGGACGACATATAAAGCCGCCACATGCACCGCATCGGGCACCGAAAAGCGTTACTGCTCACGCTGCTCGTATTCAGAGTCACGCACGACTTCTCCTTTAGGGCACAATTACGACGGCTCTGTTTCGTCCGCTCCCAACTGCACGCAGAACGGTGTTGCAACATATAAATGCACACGCTGCGGCAACACATACACAAAGCTTTCAAACTCATCTAACGCATGGTCCGAATGGATGACCGACAACAAAACATCAACCATTCCGTCCGACAGAATACAGACAAAAACACAGTACAGATACAAGGATTATCAGACAACCACAAGCTATTCGGCATCAATGTCCGGATGGACCCGCGGCAGCTATACCCTTGTAAAAGACAGCAGCAAATCGGGCTCTGTCAGATTTGCTCCCGAATGGCACAACGGCTTTGATACATCAAACTCACTGTACAAGACATACAAAAAGGCCGACGGCTCGGTCACGGCGGGCGTTCCGACAAACTTCTTAGACTATGACGGGCAGACGGTTGTCGATAACGATACCACAAAGGTTGTTATAGACAAGGATTATGTAGTCGGCTACATTTACTGGCACTGGTGCCGCAACGACCACAAAAACACAGATGAGCATATCGAATGGTACAGCGGTACATATGACGGTAACTCATATACTACCTTCCACGCTTTCTATAAAGACGGCACCGATTATGATTATGTTGACAAAGCGTACGCATTTAAATACTCGAATACATCCGTCTGCGACTCGACCTACTGGTGGAACGGAAGAGAGCGAACGGAAATCGGTGAAAGAGAAAAGGCCATCTATGTAAAGCAGCAGGATTACACAACATACAAGAAAAATTATACGTATTCCCGCTGGACGGACTGGTCCTCATGGTCAGACACAGCTGTAACGGCAAGCTCAACACGTAAGGTTGAGACACGCACGCTTTACAGATACAATCTTCTTGCGCTCGGTCATAACTTTACGGTTGACGCAAGCTATGCCAACACCTGCACTACCCCCGGCTTTACGGGCAAAAAGTGCTCACGCTGCGGTGCACTTGACCCCAACGGCAAAACGGTTGCCGCTCACGGTCACAATATTCCAAATTGGAATACACAGAGAAATAAATGGTATAAAATAAGCGATAACGGCACTACCGTTGTTTACAGAGCGGACTGCACATATAACTGCGGCTATTTTGAGACAAGAACGGAAGCCGGCTGTCAGTATAAGCAGAACAAGGTTGTATCGCCCACCTGCACCGAGAAGGGCTATACCGAAATGAAGTGCGCGACCCACGGCGAAACCATGAAAACAAATTATACCAACGCTCTGGGTCATGCGTATGATACATCACTTCCGAACAGCGGCTGGATTGTGGACTCCGCTCCCACCTGCGAAAAACAGGGTTCAATGCACCGTGACTGTATCCGCAAAGCCAAGTGCGGCTACACCGAAACAAAGGTTATTGACGCTGTCGGACACACATATGTTCATCATGACGCCGTTTTGCCCGATTGCGTAAACGATGGTATGAGGGAGTATTACGAGTGCTCCGTATGCCACAAGATATTTGACGCTTCAAAAAATGAAACGACAAAAGAAAAGCTCATAGACCCCGCAAAGGGCCACACCCCCGGCGAGTGGGTAAGAGTCAGTGAACCGGGATGCGGCATAACAGGCTATGAAGAACAGCACTGCACAGTCTGCGATACCCTTCTTGACGAACGCGAAATTCCCGGCTGGGAGCATAATTATGTTGTGACCGAAGAAAAAGAGTCCACATGCGAAACCATCGGCTACACCGTGTACACCTGTACAGAGTGCGGCGATAAAACATCCGAATTCAAGGATCCCAAGGATCACACATGGGGCGACTGGGTTGTTGAGGATGCCGTATGTATCTATGACGGTCAGAAAACAAGAATCTGCACGGTCTGCGGCGAAACGGATTATGAGATAATCGACGCAAAATATACCGAGCACAATCTTAAAAAGGTAACGTCCTCCGACGGCTGTATCGCATATGAATGCACACGCTGTGACTATAAAGAGGACGGCTCACACTACTTTATCAGAAACACCGCCGAGGATATAGCGGCAACATGCGAGACAAACGGCAGAACGGCATATATCTGTTCAACCTGCTCGACAAAGAAATATGAGGAAACACCGTGTCTCGATCATGACTACAAAGAAGCATCTGTAACGGCGCCTACCTGCACCGAAAGCGGCTATGTTACAATGGTCTGCTCCAGAGACAGTTCCCACACCTACAAAAAATACACCGAACAGCCTTTAGGGCACAATGTCGTTACGGATGAAGTTGTTGAGCCCAAGTGCATTGAAACAGGCCTTACGGTTGGTTATCACTGCGATCGCTGCGGCGAGGTATTCACGGCGCAGACTGTAGTTGACGAACTCGGTCACGATTACAGCGAGTGGGTTGACAATAACGACAATGCCACTCACACAAAGACATGCCTTCGTGAAAGCTGCAAAGACTATATCGTAGGTCACACGGTAACCGAAAATCACAACATGGCAGAGAGTGATCGACTTGACGCCACCTGCCTCGAAAAGGGCTTTGTTGAATACACCTGCACCGACTGCGGTTACAGCTATACGATTGAACTGAATGCCACCGGCCACGACTGGGGCGAGTGGTTCATCTCCGTAAACGAGACCTGCACCGAGAAGGGCGAAAACAAGCGTATATGCAAAAATGACTCAACTCATATTGAAACAACAGAGCGTGAAAAACTCGGTCATGACATGGGCGAATGGTACACCGATAAAGCACCCGACTACGGTGTTGAAGGCGTATCCCGCAGAGACTGTCAGCGTGAAAACTGCGAGTATTATGAGACTAAGCCCATTCCCGCTCTTGTCAAGAACAAATACACCGCAACATTTGTTGTTAAAAACGATGACGGCACAGAAGAGACAGTCGGCACGGTTGTATTTGAAGAAGGCACAAAGAGCATTTCGGAGCCCGAAGTTCCCGAAAAGAAGAACTTTGTCGGCAGATGGAATGACTATGAGCTTAATGACGAGGACATAACAATCTATGCGACATATGAGAAAATAAACACCGACCCCGAGGAAATCGAGGTCAAGAAGGAAGCGAAGAACGATAACGGCAAGGCTGTTATCACGCTTACGGCTTCCTCCGGCAGCAGAACGGTTATGTTCAACTCCAAGAGCACAAAGGCACTTGACGTTATACTTGTTCTCGACCAGTCGGGAAGTATGGCAGATAACGGCAAAAAAGATAAGCTTGTAAACTGTGCTAAGGATTTCGTAAATAAGCTTTACGAGAACGGCAAGGCAACAGGCGCGGATCACAGAATAGCTCTTGTGGGATTTGCATATGGAAGCAGAGGAAGTTACAAAAATACAAAAATTCTCGCTGCAAACAACAGCACAGACGGCTATCAGTATAAAAACGGTGGTCTTACCGACAGTCAGTATGCCGACGCACTTATGCCCGTTGTTGTTGACGGACAGCTTAACAGCACCGTTACAACAGGAATAAGAAATGTTGTGGCAGATGGTGCAACAGCTGCCGACCTCGGCCTTGAAATGGCAAAGGGTATTCTCTCAAGCACCGACACATCGGCTGACAGAGAAAGAATTGTTGTATTCATTACAGACGGCACACCGACATATTCAAATGAAGGCAACATATCGGACGTAAAATCTCCGGCGAATAAAGCAATATTAACTGCCAATGAAATCAAAAGCGATCTTGATACCGATGTTTACTCCGTTCTTATTGGTGTAAATGATGACGAAATAGATATCGGAGGAAGATACAACACGGAAAAATTCAGCAGAAAGACATTCATGAATGCCGTATCATCCAACTATCCGGGTGCTGTAAGTATGGACAACATCGGCTCGGACACAACGGATAAGGGCTACTACTTCAACGCCACCGATACATCTGCATTTGACAACATCTTCAAGAATGTTCTTTACAGCTCGGTTTACAAGACCGTAAACTTCAGCAAGGTTTCGTTCTTCGATACTCTTTCAAACGATATTACTCTCACGATTGAAGACGAAGCGAAAATGCGTGAGGATATCATCGCTCAGTACGGCATTTCGAATAACGACATTATCGTTGCGAGAAATTCCGACGGCACAACGTATCTTGAGTTCAGAAATATCCCCGTAAAGAACGTGTTTGACGCGGACGGCAAGCTCTCTTACTGTGCAAGTGTAACATTCAGGGCGTCTCTTAATGAAAACGCCGTAAACGAGGGCACATACGAGACGAACACCGACAACGCCGGCGTAAAAATCGGTGATGATACGGTTGCGAAATTTGATGTTCCCACGGTCACCGTTACACCCGCAAGAAATATTGTTGTGTTCAAGATAAACGGTGTCACATACAGCGTCACCGACGGTGAGCAGGGCGACGTTATCGAAGCTCCCGTAACAGAACTCGGCACATGGAATATCCCCGAAGGCACAACGATTACATCAAGCTGTGCGGTATTTGAGGCGGAAGTTTCCGAACAGAAGTATCTTGTGACATGGTTTGTCGGCGACAAGAATGTTACCGAAGAATACTCAATCGGTGAAAAGATTACCGTTCCCGAGAGTCTTACCGCTCCCGACGGCATGGAAATCACCGGCTGGTCACCCGCAGTTAACTGCTATTGCATGGGCGAAAACATCGCCTATACGGCAATTCTCGCCGAGACTCATACGCATAAATACGTACAGTATAAAATTACGGGTTCATGCGAAGAGGGCTGCACAGTCTATCTCAGATGCGAGCTTTGCAATGATGAAATCACACAGCAGAAAGCTCCCGCCGCGCACAAATTAAAGACACGTGTAAATGCCGATGATACAAATACAATCGAAGGTGTTTACTGCACGGTTTGCCATAAGTCAAACGATACGAGACTGATAGTCGAAAAGGCAACAAAGGGATATCAGCCGAGTACCGTATTCAACTTCGACCTGACAAAGAGCAATGTCAAGACTCAGCCCGACGGCACAATGCTCATAAAAATCGAGCTTACGGACGAGCAGCTCAAAAAGGATTTCAATGTTTACAGAGTTGACGAAGACGGCACAAAGACCCTTGTATCTTCGTATAAAGAGGATGGATATCTTGTAATCGAAGCCGATCATTTCTGTTATTATGTTCTGTCCGAGCTTGACGAAAACGGCAACGAGCTTGCACCGGTTTCATATGACACAGCCATGTGTGCGTTTAACAAGCATAAGTTTACAAATGCAGTGACAACCGCACCCACATGTCTTGAAACAGGCGTGAGAACCTACACCTGCTCAAACTGCGGCACGTTCTATACCGAAGAAGTCGAAGCCACAGGTCACACCGACCGTGACAATGACAACTACTGCGACGACTGCGGTGCTGAAATTAATCATATCGACTGCACACATATCTGCCACTCCACGAATAAGTTCATGCAGTTCATCTGGAAGATTCTGAACTTCTTCAATAAGATTTTCAAGATGGATGAAAAGTGCGAGTGCGGTAAGATGCACTGGTAA
>CAZTWO010000067.1:0-9898 GCA_964617965.1 uncultured Ruminococcus sp.
CATTATGCATTAACTGTTAATTGTTAATTAGAAATGAAATGACAAATTTTCTACTGATAACACTCCTGATTATCTCCGCAGTCTCCCTCATCTGCTCCCTTTTTCTCCTTTTAAGGCTTAAGAAAATGCCGAGCGGTTCAGACGACGTAGTCCAAAAGATAACAAAGCTCTCCGATGACAATGGCAGGGCATTTGCCGCTATACAGTCTGCGGAGAATGCAAATGCACGAAATCTCGGTGAACGCATAAGTCAGCTTGCCGGTGAAAACTCAAATTCTCAGCTGAATCTCATGAAGGCCGTGTCCGATATCCGAGAGGATCTCTCTCAGGCTTCATCCCGTCAGACCGAGACCGTGCGTGCGGCAGTCGCCGAAATGCAGACTTCAAATGAGAAAAAGCTTGACGAAATGCGTCGTACCGTTGACGAAAAGCTCTCGACCACAATTTCTCAGTCGCTTGACGGCTCATTCAAAAACGTGTCCGAGCAGCTTTCAAATGTCTATAAATCCATGGGCGAGATGAAAAAGCTCTCCGAGGATATCAGCTCTCTCGGCAGAATTTTCAGCGGCGTAAAAACAAGAGGCACATGGGCTGAAGGTCAACTCGAAAGCATTCTTGAACGCACAATCCCCGGTATGTTCGTGCGTAATTTTTCGCCGAAAAACGTATCCGGTACGGTTGAATTCGCAGTAACCTTGCCCGATAACAACGGCGGCACCACATATCTGCCGATTGACTCAAAATTCCCCGTCGCCGATTTTGTCCGCCTGTCCGAGGAAGCCGAAAACGGCAATACAGACGGCGTCAGACAGTGCCGTGCCGAGCTGTCATCACGAATTGTCAGCGAAGCACGTATGATAAAAAAATATATTGAACCGCCAGAAACCACACCGTTTGCGATTATGTACCTTGCGACCGATGCTCTGTTTGCCGAAGTCGCCACGCTGCCCGACAACATAATCGACAGGGTGCATGACGAGTTCTCGGTTATGATTGCGTCGCCCTCGACAATTACCGCAATGCTCTCCGCTCTCTCGATGGGCTTTAAGTCCGTTGCACTCAACAAAAAGGCGGCGGATATAATGGATGTTCTCGCCGACGCAAAAAAGCAGTACGAAAAATTCGGCGAATCACTCGATAAAGCACAGCGCAGCATTCAGACCGTCGAAAACGCCATATCCGAAGCCACAAAACGCAACGACCTGATAAAAAAATCCCTCCGCGACATAGAAACGCAGACGGAAGATAATGATTAGCGGATAATTCGGTAAGCTCGGATTTTGCGAAGCTTTATAATTCAAGACACGCAGTGTCTTCCTTGTTTTCTCCGGTCCCCGGCCCCCGGTTCCCGACCCCTTTTTCATTGCTAATTGCTAATTGCTAACTGCTAATTATTTCTACTGTTTACAAATATAGAAAGGAAGTATCAGTACCATGCTCCACCCCGAAATCGTAGAAAAACTTACCCTCGAAGAAAAGGCAAGCCTTTGCTCCGGCAAGGACTTCTGGCACCTTAACGCCGTTGAGCGTCTGGGCCTTACAAGCATAATGGTATCCGACGGCCCTCACGGTCTCAGAAAACAGAATAAAGACAAAAAGGCGGGCGACCTTCTGGGCAGTGTTCCCGCAACCTGCTACCCGACTGCGTCCTGCACAGCATGCTCATGGGATGAAGACCTCCTCTCAGAAATGGGCTCTTATCTTGCGGACGAAGCAAAGGCAGAACAGATTTCCGTTGTTCTCGGCCCCGGCATGAACATTAAACGTTCACCTCTGTGTGGCAGAAACTTCGAATATTTTTCCGAAGACCCCTACCTTGCAGGCAAGATGGCGGCGGCATTCATAAATGGTGTACAGTCAAAGGGCATCGGCACTTCTCTTAAGCACTTTGCCGCAAACAATCAGGAAACTCGCCGTATGACAATTGATACAATTGCCGATGAACGCACCCTTCGTGAAATTTATCTCGCAGGTTTTGAAACAGCCGTAAAAGAGGGCAAGCCGTGGACGGTCATGAACGCCTACAACAGACTCAATGGTACATACTGTGCCGAGAATGAGTGGCTTCTGACTCACGTTCTCCGTGAAAACTGGGGCTTTGACGGCGTTGTTGTCACCGACTGGGGTGCAGAAAACGAGATAGACAAGGGTATAGCCGCAGGTCAGAACCTTGAAATGCCGGGTTCTGCAGGGCTCGGCAGTGCAAAGCTTGTCGAGGCTGTCAAAAACGGCACTCTGTCGGAGGAAGCTCTCGATAAGCGTGTTGATGAGATTGTCGATCTCATTATGAAATCACAGGATACACTCGGTCACTATGAGTATTCAAAAGAGGAGCATCACAATTTCGCACGCAAGGTTGCCGAAAATTCAATGGTTCTTCTCAAAAACGATGATAATATACTTCCTCTTAAGAAAGGGCAGACGGTTGCCGTTATCGGTGAAATGGCAAAGAAGCCCCGTTATCAGGGCGCAGGCTCTTCGCAGATTGTCACCACCGATCTTGAGTGTGCTTACGATGCATTCCTGAAGTCCGATGTCGGCATCGTCTATTCTCAGGGCTACGACAGCCTCAAGAGTGTAACGGACGTTAACCTTCTTCACGACGCTGTCGAGACTGCAAAGAGCACCGATGTCGCTGTCGTGTTTATAGGTCTTACGGATGAATTTGAGTCCGAAGGCTTCGACAGAGATTCACTTGACATTCCTCAGAATCATGTTGATCTTGTCAATGCAGTTGCCAACGCCAACCCCAACACGGTTGTCGTACTTTCGGGCGGTGCACCTATTGTCATGCCGTGGCTTGGCAAAGTAAAGGGGCTTCTCAATGCGTATCTTGGCGGTCAGGCGTCCGGAGGCGCGGTAGTAAATCTTCTTACCGGCAAAACAAATCCGTCCGGCAAGCTCGCCGAGACCTATCCCACATCACTTGCCGCAAATCCGTCATACAGACAGTTCCCCGGCACAACAAAGAGTGTTGAATACCGTGAAAGCGTATATGTCGGTTACAGATACTACGATACATTCAAAAAGGATGTCCTGTTCCCGTTCGGCTACGGTCTTTCGTATACAACATTTGAATATTCCGATATAAAGCTTTCAAAGAAAAATATCAAGGATACAGATACACTTAAAGTGTCCTTCAAGGTTAAGAACACCGGCTCGGTCGCAGGAGCGGAAGTCGCCGAGGTTTACGTAAGCGACAAACAGAGCACGGTTTTCCGTCCGGCACAGGAGCTTAAGGGCTTCAAAAAGGTATTTTTACAGCCCGGCGAAGAAAAGACGGTTACTCTTGAGCTTTCAAAGCGTTCGTTTGCCTACTTCAACACTGAGATTGAGGACTGGCACGTTGAGAGCGGCGAATTCACAATAAATGTCGGCGCTTCCTCACGTGATATCAGACTCTCCGCCGTTGTAAAGGTAGCTTCAACGGACGAGAATGTCACCGAAACGGATTTCTCGAAAACAGCTCCTGTTTATTACAGCGGCGACCCCGCATATGTTACGGACGAAGAGTTTACCGCTCTTCTCGGCAGAGAAATACCCTACAAGAATGAGCCTTCGTCACATGTCATCACAATAAACAGCGCGCTTGAGGACGCAAACGGCACCGCACAGGGCAAGGTAGTAAACGATCTTCTCAAAAAGATATTTAAGGCAATGTCAAACGGCAACCCCGCACAGGAAAGAATGATGTCGAGCATGGCACTTCAGATTCCGATTCGCTGCTTTATCTCGATGAGCATGGGCGTGTTCACTCCCGAAATGGCTGACGGTCTCTGCCTCATCTTAAACGGCGGCGGCACACTTAAAGGCATCGGCAAAATCCTCGGCGGCCTCACAGTCGGCATAAAGAACATAGGCCTTCTTATGAAGTCCGTCTGATATAAAATAAAAAAACTCTCCCCGGCTTTCAACAACTGCCGAGGAGAGCTTTATTGTTAATATTATAAAGAAGCTTGATACGATTATAGAAATGATGAAAGAAAACAACAATGCAGGCTTTTATCGTCATTATTCAAAAAAGAAATCTGATAAAGATGACGAGAATGATGATAAATAACAACCGTCACAAATTGACAAAATCCGCTAATCGATAAAACAACAAACCCCTTGGCAGCACCTCACTGTCAAGGGGTTTTATGACTTTCATGTAGCGAAGCTTTATAAATCCAAGTCCGAAGGACTTCCTTAACATCCCCGACCCCTGACCCCCGACCCCCGGCCCCTTGTTTGCTAATTGAAAAAAGCAAACTTGCCGATATCCGGAGTGCCGGTCTTAAATCGCTTCCCAGTACATTTTATTATCCCTGAAATAGTGCTTTGCAAGCTCCTCGTTCTCAAGGTACACAAGATACGAACGGACGGTAAATCCGAGCAGGGCAAACTGTGCGTCGTTTATCTCGATATCAAACACGTTAAACGCATCCGACAGAACTTCATCAAATGTTTTCGGTGTTTTTATAATATTCAAAATCGTATTGACAACTTTTTTTAGTCCGTTTCGGTTGATTTCTATAAGCTCCGACAGGTCATCTGTCGGTTCGGCGTGACACGGAACAAAAAGAGTGCCTTCAAGCGTTTTCAGCTTGTCCAGTGTCTCAAACTCGGCGGCAATGTCGTAGTTGAAAGTAATGCCGTATTTGTTAAGCGTCTGTTCGCTTATGAGTGCATCGCCTAAAAACACAACGCCCTCGGCGGTGCGGTATGCCGTTTCATCAAATGAATGCCCGGGAAGCGGTATCATCTCAAGCCCCTCCGGAAGAACATCCGGTGTGACGGGCTCCGCAATGCTTGCCTTTGCCGCGAACAGCTTGTGCAGAAGCTTCTTCGGAGGCTTTCCGCCGAAAAGATAGACAGGCTCAAATGTCGGATTGTTAGTCAGAAAATATTCAAGCCCCGGTGCGTAAATTTTGCATCCCGTCTGCTGCTGACAGTATGCGTTGCCGCCTATGTGGTCGGCGTGCGAGTGAGTGTTTATTATCGCCTTAAGTGTCAGTCCCAGAGTGTCGAGTGCTTCAAGCAGCTTTTTTGCGGAAGTGTCCGTGCCGCTTGTGTCTATGGCGTAGGCGTTTTTGCCGTCCGGCGTGTAAATGCCGATAATCGACGGATTTTTAAGATAATATGTCTTGTCGTTAACCTTTACTATGTCAAACATTATTGTCACCGCTCTGTGTATAAATATATTACACATTATATATCTCCCTCGACGGAAATTCAACCTCTGCAAATCACCTGATTTTGCCCATTTGTCGCATAAACGGCACAAATCGTCAAAACTGACGGATAAGTCAAAAAAAGAAATAACCGCGACACTGTAAAAAGTGTGCGGTTATTCCTTACTTTGCTCATGCCTATAATGATTTGCATCACAGAAGTTGTCCTTGCAGTTGTGAAACTGATTCTGGCAATTCCGGAACATAAAAAGAAATAACCGCCCAACCCCGTCCAAAGGTTACGGTTATTTCTTTTAACCTAACTATGAGGGCGTAACCGTCTATCGCGGAAACGTCTCTTTGGTTTTATTATATGCCAAAAACGCAGATTTGTCAACACGGTAAAAAGAAAAGGATAGGGACAACAGTCTGTTTTGTTGTTGACAAAAAATTGAAAATCATATATCATGGAACAGCCGAAGAGGCGTATCCAAGAAAACGGTAGCGGTTACATTCTCGCCCTCAGAGTTTTAATACGAGGGGGTGATGTTCATGCAGCTTATGTCGATTGGCGAAATTACTTCGTTCATGCCGATTATTATTTGCATAGCAGAACTCGTTCTGGCAGTTGTAAAACTGATCATTGAGATTCTCGAACATAAAAAGAAATAACCGCCACACTGTCCAAAGTACGCGGTTATTTCTTAACTGTCACCTGAGGGCGTAACCGTCTATCGCGGAAACGTCTCTTTGGCTTTATTATATGCCAAAAACACGGATTTGTCAACACGGCAAAAGAAAAAAGCAGAACAGTCAGCGATATATGGTTTTAATTAAGATTTATTTGACATGAAAAATATTTACAAACCCCAAAGATTGTAGTACAATAAATCCATATATTTATTTTTCGGGGAATTACGATTTTTGCAGTCGTGTTCCGTTGAAGCTACAAATTTTGTGAGGTCATTTTATGGATAACAATTGCCTGTTAGCCGAGCTTATGTTCCCGGATATAACAGATACTCCCGAAACGCTTGAAGAAAAATTTCCGGCAAGAAATCTGCCCGAAGGCGCGAAGGTTACACGTTTTGCACCCAGTCCCACGGGATATATGCATCTCGGCAATATGTTTTCGGGGCTTATCGACCGTCTGGCGGCAAATACTCCCGGCAGTATTTTCTATTTAAGAATTGAAGACACCGACAAAAAGCGTGAAGTGTCCGACGCGATAGATAAAATTCTTCTCGGTCTGTCAACCTTCGGCATTACTCCCGATGAAGGCGTAACCGGAAAAGAGACCGAAAAGGGCGACTACGGCCCCTACAAGCAGAGCAAGCGTAAGGACATATACGGCTGTATGGCAAAGAGCCTTGTCAAGAAGGGTCTGGCATACCCCTGTTTTTGCACTGAGGAAGAGATCGCCGCCCTGCGTGAACAGCAGGAGAAGGACGGCAAGAACCCCGGATATTACGGTGAATACGCCCGCTGCAGAAATCTCACATTCGATGAGCAGAAGGCAAAAATCGAAGCCGGTGTGCCCTATACCGTTCGCCTTAGATCCGACGGAGACGAAAACCGCCGCATAACCGTTGAAGACCAGATTAAGGGCAAAATTGAGATGCCCGAAAACGTACAGGATATTGTCCTTCTTAAAACGGACGGCATACCGACATATCACTTTGCCCACGCAGTTGACGACCACTTTATGCGTACAACGCACGTTGTAAGAGGCGATGAGTGGATAGCGTCCCTCCCCGTGCATATTCAGCTGTTTAAGGCTCTCGGCTACAAACCGCCGAAATACTGCCACATTTCTCCCATCATGAAGCTTGACGACGGCAACAAGCGTAAGCTTTCAAAGCGTAAAGACCCCGAGGCGAGCGTCAGCTTCTATGTTGAGCAGGGATATCCCCGTGACGGTGTTATAGAGTACCTTATGACGCTTGCAAACTCCAATTTTGAAGAGTGGCGCCGTGCAAATCCCGATGCAGACAAGTTCTCGTTCAAGTTCTCATTCAAAAAGATGAGCTCATCGGGTGCGTTGTTTGACCTTGCAAAGCTCCATGACGTATGCAAGAATAAAATTTCCGTTATGACTACGGATGAAGTATATAACTCAACTGTCGAATGGGCAAAGGAGTATGACACCGAGCTTTATAAGCTTTTCACCGACCGTCCCGACTACGCAAAGGCAATTCTCTCAATTGACCGCGGCTGTGCGAAGCCCAGAAAAGACATTATCGCATGGAACGGCGTAAAGGAGTATGTTTCGTATTTCTATAACGAGCTGTACACTCCCGCCGAAAATGTGAGCGAGGGTGTTGACCCTGCGGACGCAAAAGCCGTTATCGAAACATATATGAATATTTACGATGAGAATGACGACAAGGACATTTGGTTCACCAAAATCAAGGATATGTGTGAGCCTCTCGGATTTACTCCGAATGTCAAGGAGTATAAGAAAAATCCCGACGCATACAAAGGCCACGTCGGCACTGTATCAAACATAATCCGCCTTGCCGTAACAGGCCGTGCAAACACTCCCGACCTGTGTGCCGTCATGAAGCTCCTCGGCAGGGAGGAAGTACTTAAAAGGCTGGCAGAAGCGATAGAATAAGGAGCAGTTAGCAAGGAGCAAGGAGCAGTGGAGTACAATTAGTAATTAACAATTAATAATTAATAATTAACAATTTCGGAAGGCACTGCGTGCCTTGGATTTATATAGCTTCGCATACATCCAAATATTTTTCTTCAAAGATAAGCTAATCATTTGCGAAACTTTATAATCCAAAACGCTTCAGCGTTTTCCTTAACTGCTCTTTGCTCCTTGCTCCTTGCTCCTTTTTTCTTACTTCTTGCTAACACTTTATCATACATTTACGAAAGGGGTATCACCATGGAAGAGCCCACCGCATTAACATCAAATTTTATACACGATTTTATAGATGAAGACCTGAAGGAAGGCGTGAACACACGAGTTCAGACACGTTTTCCTCCCGAACCCAACGGCTATCTGCATATAGGTCACGCAAAGGCCATATGCATCGATTTTGCCACAGCCGAAAAATACAACGGCATATGCAATCTGCGTCTTGATGACACAAACCCCACAAAAGAGGATGTCGAGTATGTCGAGTCCATAAAAGAGGATATCGAGTGGCTCGGCTTCAAGTGGGCACACGTTTAT
The DNA here is from genome assembly GCA_964617965.1 of uncultured Ruminococcus sp. Classification (GTDB taxonomy): domain Bacteria; phylum Bacillota; class Clostridia; order Oscillospirales; family Acutalibacteraceae; genus RUG806. The sequence continues at coordinate 8,341 of CAZTWO010000067.1, forward strand.
TATGCATCCGAATATTTTGATTTTATCTACGAATGTGCCATAAAGCTCATCAAGATGGGGCTTGCCTTCGTTGACGATCTGTCTGCGGAAGAAATGAGAGAGTACAGAGGCACTCTTACCGAGCCCGGCAAGAACAGCCCGTACCGTGACAGAAGCATCGAAGAAAATCTTGACCTGTTCAAGCGTATGACAGACGGCGAGTTTGCCGACGGCGAAAAGGTGCTTCGTGCCAAGATTGATATGGCATCCCCCAACATAAATATGCGTGACCCCGTCATATACAGAATTATGCACGTTACGCATCATCACACGGGCGACAAGTGGTGCGTATATCCCATGTATGATTTCGCGCATCCGCTGTCCGACGCAAAAGAGGGCGTTACGTATTCACTCTGCTCGCTTGAGTTCGAAAATCACCGTCCGCTCTATGACTGGTTCATCGAAAAGATTGGCTTTGCCGAGCCGCCGAGACAGATTGAGTTCGCCCGTCTTAACATAAACTACTGTATCACGTCAAAACGCCGCAACATCCGTCTTGTCAAAGACCACCTTGTAAGCGGCTGGGATGACCCCCGTATGGCTACAATATGCGGTATGCGCCGCCGTGGATATCCCGCAAAGGCACTGCGTACGTTTATAGAAAAGGTCGGCGTTTCAAAGGCGTATTCCGTTGTTGACTACGGCCTGCTTGAGGCGTGTGTTCGTGATGAGCTTAACGCATCAGCACCCAGAGTTATGGCGGTTTTAGATCCGCTTAAGGTTATTATAGATAATTATCCCGAAGGACAGACCGAGACTCTTGAAATTGACCGTCACCCCGATCATCCGGAATTCGGCAAGTCCAAGGTCACTTTCTCAAAGGAAATATTTGTTGAAAAGTCCGACTTTATGGAGGTCCCGCCCAAAAAGTATTTCAGACTGTTCCCCGGAAACGAGGTTCGTCTTAAGGGCGCATATTTCGTAAAGTGCGTTTCCTGCGAAAAGGACGAAAACGGCGAAATTACCTGTGTTCACTGCACATATGACCCGGCGACAAAGGGCGGCGACAGCCCCGACGGACGCAAGGTCAAGGGTACAATTCACTGGGCAGGCGCTGACAGCATAAAGGCCGAGGTTCGCCTCTATGACCGTCTGTTTAATGTCGAGGACCCTGCGGGCGTTCCCGATGAAGAGTTTGAATCGGTTCTTAACCCCGAGTCGCTTGTAATAAAGAAGGACTGTCTTGTTGAGCCGTCGGTTAAGGATGCAAAGCCGCTTGAGGCCTTCCAGTTTGTCCGTGACGGATATTTCTGCGTTGATCCCGATTCAACAGCTGAGCATCTGATTTTTAACCGTACAGTTGCGCTGAATTCGTCGTTTAATATAAAAAAGTAATGCGTTGTTTGCAGGAAAGTTATGTTAAAATGCATAATGTATAATTCATAATGCATAATGTCGGAAGACACTGCGTGTCTTGGATTGTATAAGCTTCGCATAAGATAAATTTATCGGTGATAAATAAGGTTAATGTCAGCGGAGCTTATAATCCAAAACGCATAGCGTTTTCATTCATTCTTAA
>CAZTWO010000068.1:0-9869 GCA_964617965.1 uncultured Ruminococcus sp.
TTGTAACAAAGTGCACAGTCTGCGGCGAAGTCACAAAGACAGAGCATAAGACAGTAGCGGCAACAGGCCACAAGGAAGAAACAATTCCCGGCACTCCCGCTACATGCGTTGACAAGGGTATCTCCGACGGCGTAAAGTGCTCCGTCTGCGGCGAAATCATCAAGGCTCAGACCGAGACCGATGCTCTCGGACACAGCTTTGGCGAGTGGAAGACAACAATCGCTCCCACATACACCTCCACCGGTGAAGCAATGCGTACATGCACACGCTGCGGCGAGACAGAGACAAAGGTTCTTCCCGCATATGACGAAGCAGATGATTATCTTGAAATTATCGCTCCCGCCACAATTTCAGCAGGCAGTGAAGTTACCTTCAAGGCAGTCAGAATGCCCGCCGATATCGAGATGGATGATGTCACATGGACTTCAAGCGACGAATCGATAATCAGCTATTATAACGGCAAGTTCTACACCTTAGGTGAAGGCACTGTTACTCTTACCGCTGTCACGGCGGACGGCAAGCTTAAAGCCACAAAGACGGTTACCGTTTCCGCTCCCGGCAGAGATGTAAGAATTATCAAGTTCGTGAACATCAATAAGATGGATTACACCGTTGCGGGCTTCTATAAGGTCTACAACAACGGCGCTATCTATTGGTCAAGAAACAGTGATTGTCCGTTCACCGTTTACACATACACAAACTTCAACTATCCGACATATATCGTATATATCGACGGACAGAAGGTTGAGGCAGACGCAAACGGTGTATATCACATTCCCGCAGGAACAAAGAATGTTATTGTAACAATCGCCGGTGCGGCAGTCGAAACCGAAACGGATGACGACGGCAACACCACCGGAAGAAAATTATCCTTCTGGGAACTTATCGTTCGCTTCTTCAAAAAGCTTTTCTCGATATTCAAGAAGTAACAAGCAATAGCTTTTAGCGAATAAACAGCCGCTTCGTATCGATTTTAATCGGTGCGGAGCGGCTGTTTTAAATTAGCAATTAGCAATTAGCAATGAGCAATGGAAGAAGTGGTCAGTATTCAGTGGTCAGTATCCGGTAACTAAGGAAGTCCTGCGGACTTAAATTATAAAGCTCCGCAAATTATCGACAATATAGTGTTGCGGATAGTCTGAAATTCTGCGAAGCTGTAAAATCCAAAACGCATGGCGTTTTCCTTAATTATGCATTATGCATTCTACATTCTGCATTGTTTTGCTTTTGAAACCGGTCTTATGGGGAATCATCGAAAGTCCTGCGGACTTGGATTATAAAGCTCCGCAAATTATCGGCAATATAGTGTTGCGGATAGTCTGAAATTCTGCGAAGCTGTAAAATCCAAAACGCATGGCGTTTTCCTTAATTATGCATTATGCATTCTACATTCTGCATTGTTTTGCTTTTGAAACCGGTCTTATGGGGAATCATCGAAAGTCCTGCGGACTTGGATTATAAAGCTCCGCAAATTATCGGCAATATAGTGTTGCGGATAGTCTGAAATTCTGCGAAGCTGTAAAATCCAAAACGCATGGCGTTTTCCTTAATTATGCATTATGCATTCTACATTCTGCATTGTTTTGCTTTTGAAGTCGGTTTTATGGGGTATAAGAGGTTTAGCGGAAGTTTTGAAGTAAAAAGGATTTAAAAAAACTTGACAAAAGCGTCTCGGTATTCTAAAATGGTACAGTAAATATTAAAGACAGTGACGAAGAGAGTAGTTATCGCCGAACATCACAGAGAGCGGTTCATTTGCTGCAAGAACCGTATAAGTAAACGATACCGAAAATCACTTCCGAGTCGCCGTGCCCAACAAAGTAAGTGCGGACGCAGGCTCAGCGTTAACGGAGCAGCATATGTCAGTATGTAATAGGTGGTAATAAACGATGCTCTCGTCCTATTGCGGATGGGAGCTTTTTATCTTAATACGGAGGAATACACAATGTACGAAAAGGTTTCTACCGATCTTAATTTTGTTCAGCGTGAAAAGCTCGTAGAGGATTTCTGGAAGCAGAATCACATCTTCGAAAAGAGCATGGATTCACGCAAAAAAGGCAAATCCTATGTTTTCTATGACGGCCCGCCCACGGCTAACGGCAAGCCCCATATCGGTCACGTTCTCACACGTGTCATAAAGGATATGATACCCCGTTACCGCACCATGAAGGGCTATATGGTTCCCAGAAAAGCCGGCTGGGATACTCACGGCCTGCCCGTTGAAATCGAAGTCGAAAAGCTTTTAGGGCTTGACGGCAAAGAGCAGATTGAGGAATACGGCATTGCTCCCTTTATCGAGAAGTGCAAAGAGAGCGTATGGAAATATAAGGGCATGTGGGAGGATTTCTCCGGCACTGTTGGCTTCTGGGCAGACATGGACAACCCTTATGTAACATATCATAACACTTATATCGAGTCCGAGTGGTGGGCTCTTAAACAGATCTGGGACAAGGGGCTTCTTTATAAGGGCTTCAAAATCGTCCCTTACTGCCCCCGCTGCGGCACACCTCTGTCGTCTCACGAAGTAGCACAGGGGTATAAGACAGTCAAGGAACGCTCCGCCGTTGTCCGCTTTAAGGTCAAGGGCGAAGACAACTATTTCCTCGCATGGACCACAACACCGTGGACACTTCCTTCAAACGTCGCTCTGTGCGTAAACCCCGACAATGACTATTGCCTCGTAAAAGCCGCCGACGGCTATACATATTATATGGCAGTCGCACTTGTTGACAAGGTTTTAGGCGGCCTCGCAAAAGATGGCGAAAAGGCTTATGAAATTCTCGACACATTCAAGGGCACGGCACTCGAACATAAAGAATATGAGCCGCTCTTTAAGTGCACCGGTGACTATGTTGCAAAGAAGAACGAAAAAGGCTTCTATGTAACCTGCGACACATATGTAACTCTTACCGACGGTACCGGCATAGTTCACATCGCTCCCGCTTTCGGTGAGGATGACGCAAATGTCGGCAGAAAATATAACCTTCCCTTTGTTCAGTTTGTTGACTCAAAGGGCGATATGACAGCCGAAACCCCATATGCCGGCATGTTCGTAAAGGATGCCGACAAGCCCATTCTCGTTGACCTCGAAAAAGAGGGCAAGCTGTTCTCCGCTCCCAAATTCGAGCATGATTATCCCCATTGCTGGCGCTGCGACACACCCCTTATCTATTACGCAAGAGAGTCATGGTTTATCAAGATGACCGCCGTAAGAGATGATCTTGTCCGCAACAACAATATGATTCACTGGATGCCCGACAGCATAGGCAAGGGCCGCTTCGGCAACTTCATAGAAAACGTACAGGACTGGGGTCTGTCCCGCAACCGTTATTGGGGTACTCCGCTTAATATCTGGGAGTGCGAATGCGGCTGTCGTCATTCGATAGGCAGCATTGCCGAGCTTAAAGAGATGAGTGACAACTGCCCCGATGACATTGAGCTTCACCGCCCCTATATCGACGCGGTTACAATTAAATGCCCCGAGTGCGGCAAGCAGATGAAGCGTGTGCCCGAGGTTATCGACTGCTGGTTCGATTCCGGTTCAATGCCCTTCGCACAGCATCACTATCCCTTTGAAAACAAAGATCTGTTTGAGAGTCAGTTCCCGGCGGACTTCATTTCGGAGGCTGTCGATCAGACAAGAGGCTGGTTCTATTCTCTCCATGCCATTTCAACTCTTCTTTTCAACAAGCCCTGCTTTAAGAACGTTATAGTTCTCGGTCATGTTCAGGATGAAAACGGACAGAAAATGTCAAAATCAAAGGGCAACGCCGTTGATCCGTTCGATGCGCTTAATAAATACGGCGCGGATGCCATTCGCTGGTATTTCTATACAAACTCCGCTCCGTGGCTTCCCAACCGTTTCCACGGCAAAGCGGTAGAAGAGGGACAGCGTAAGTTTATGGGCACACTGTGGAACACATACGCTTTCTATGTGCTCTATGCCAACATTGACGAGTTTGACCCCACAAAGTATACAATAGATTATTCGAAGCTTAATGTTATGGACAGATGGATTTTGTCCCGTCTTGCGTCCACAGTTAAAGAGACGGACGATCATCTTGACAATTACCGTATTCCCGAAGCCGCAAAATCGCTCGAGAGCTTTGTTGACGAGCTTTCCAACTGGTATGTTCGCCGCGGCAGAGAGCGTTACTGGGTACAGGGTCTTCCTCAGAACAAGATTGACGCTTACATGGTGCTCTACACCGCACTTGTCACAATATGCAAGGCTGCGGCTCCCATGATTCCGTTCCTCACCGAAGAGATTTATCAGAACCTTGTAAGAAGCGTTGATAAGAACGCACCCGAAAGCATACATCTGTGCGACTATCCCGTAGCTAATGAAGAGTGGATAGACAAAGAGCTAGAAAGCGCTATGGATGAGGTTCTCAATGTTGTTGTTCTCGGCAGAGCCGCAAGAAACGGTGCAAACATCAAAAACCGTCAGCCGCTCGCAAATATTACCGTTGTTACCGAAAAGGTTCTCGGCAAAGAATATACCGACATTATCAGAGACGAGCTTAACGTAAAGGAAGTTGTCTTTACCGATACCGCAAACGGACTTGTTTCTTACTCCTTCAAGCCTCAGCTTAAGACTCTCGGACCGAAGTACGGCAAACAGCTCGGCGAGATAAGAAACGCACTCGCAAATCTTGACGGCATGACCGCAAAGAAGGAGCTTGACGAAAAGGGTCATGTTACACTGACTATTTCAACGGGTGATATTGAACTGACCGCAGACGATCTGCTTATCTCTGCCGAACAGGTTGAAAATTCCTTCGCCGTAACCGACAACGGCTATACCGTTGCACTTGACACCGAGCTTACGGATGAGCTTATCGCCGAAGGATTTGTAAGAGAGATTATCTCTAAAATTCAGACCATGCGCAAAGAAGCCGACTTCAACGTTACCGACCACATTGCCGTTGTTATCAAGGGTAGTGAGAAGCTCGAAAGCATCATAGCCGACCACCTTAACGACATCGCGGGCGACGTCCTTGCCGACAGTGTAACGCTCGGCGAACCCGATGCCAATGTCAAGGACTGGGACATAAACGGCGAAAAGGCTGTCATCGGCATAAAGGTTGTGTAAAAAATACACAAAATAATATTACAGTCACATAAAAAATTGTGCATATAAGTTGACATAATTTTTTTGCGATAGTATAATAAGGGGGTAGGGAAGTCTATCCCCTTATAATTTATTTTGAAATGGAGATGCATTCCATGAAAAAAGCTTTAGCCGTATTTTTGAGCATTCTTATGCTTCTGTCCGTATGTGCCGTTGGTGCGTCCGCCGCGTCTGTCGGTGACAGCGGTACATTTTCCGTGTTCTGCTACAATGTAGCCGGACTTCCTACCATCGATTTTCTGACCGGCGGTGAAGACAAGGACGTCATGCAGAATCAGATTGACATCGGCAGATATGTCGAGGAAAAGGGCTACGATATTTTTGCCACACAGGAGGATTTCGGTTATCACGATAATCTTGTCGCACAGCTGACTTCCTATCAGTACGCCACACAGCACCACGGCGGCGTTCCTTCCGGTGACGGCACGAACGTATTTACAAAGACATACAAAATGTATAACGAAAAACACATTCCGTGGAATACGCTTGCAGGCCTTGTCGAAGGCGGTGCGGATGAATTTTCTCAGAAGGGCATTACATATGTCTGCATAGAAATAGCCGACGGCGTTCTTGTTGATTTCTATGACATTCACGCCGACGCATACGGTGATGAAGACTCTCAGGCTGCCCGTCTTGATAACTTCACACAGCTTAAGGAGCTTATTGACAGCCGTACGGTTGACCGTCCCGTCATAGTAACAGGCGATTTCAATGTTTATCTTCTGGGCGGTTATGACTGCGGTCTTAAGGATCTTCTTATAGACGAATGCGGTCTTAAGGATTCATGGGTAGAGCTTTACAATAACGGCAACTATACCGATGCTTCTTATTATAAGAGCACTGTTGACGGCACTCTGCCCGACAAGTGGGGCAACTGGGACTCCGTTGAACGCTTCCTTTATAAAGACGGCGGCGGCATCCATATTGACTGCACATCGTTTAAGTATGTTGACGTTATGAACAGATATAATAAGTCCGCATCCGACCACAATGCGGCTGAGGCTATGTTCAGCTATACCGTAACAGCCGAGAGCGGCGATCAGGGCGACCTTGATTCCGGACACGGTACAAGCAATTTTCAGGAGTTTATCCGCAAAATCGTTGCTTTCTTCAAGGCTCTGTTCCTTGCATTCAGCAACTTCGACACAATAAAAGAACAGCTTCAGGGCTATTTCTCATAAGTTACGGGGGACAGAAAATGCCTTTTATAGAAATCAAGACATCAAAAAAGCTTACACCCGACAGTGAAGAATCCATAAAAACAGCACTTGGTCAGGCAATCGGTGTTTTTCCGGGCAAGAGTGAGTCATGGCTTATGTGCTCGATAGCCGACGGACAGCATATGTGGTTCAAGGGTAATAATGCTTCCGACAGCGCATTCGCGGAAGTAAAGCTCTTCGGACCTGTCGACCCCGCTTCCGCAGAGCGTTTTACAGCCAAACTGTGTGACATTCTCGAAACACACGCAGGTGTTAACGCCGACAGAGTATATGTCAGATATACCGGCGGAAATCTGTGGGGATGGAATGGGGCGAACTTTTAGTGCCGAAGGGAGCAAGAGCAGCAAGGAGCAAGGAGCTTTGCAAAGTGTGGAGTTTGGAGTGTGGAAGTTTTGCAAAAAAAAACGTGCATAATGTGGACATTGTTAACTGCTAATTGCCAAATGCAAATTGTTTTTCCATTTTTGCAACTTTCAAATTAAAGAACAAAAACACCTTCCGGTTATATTTTCCGTGAGGTGTTTTTTTTCTTTATAAAGCTGCATTATGGATAAACTTTTTTAATTATGTATGCATTGAATTTTATGTCGGCGTGTGGTATTATTTTTCTGTTGTGACGGATTTTTATTGAAGCGGCTGGTAATGACCGGGAAAAGCATTTCGGCTGATATCTTGCGAAGCTGTATAAATCCGGGTCCGCAGGATTTCCGATACTGCTCCTTGCTCCCTGTAAATAAATTTTCCGAAAATTGAGACAAACAATGCCGCAAAAACGTATTATAAATGTAAGCAACAAATATCGCCAAAGGAGATTGTCTTATGGGCTTATACGATTCTTTATTAAAGCAGGTTTTAAATCTTTCAGAATATGAAAGTGCAAATCAAAATCATATTTCCGTACCCGAAGCAATAGATGTGGTTCGTCGGCAGGTAGCCCGTGAAGAACCCGATCTGAACGACACCGACAAGAGTCTTTCCGAATTCTGGAACAGACTGGCATCCGAAAATCCTCAGCTTAAGCGTATAACGCCAAAATTCATGGGCAAGCCTGATGAAGTCGCAAAACGCCTTGAATACTCAAGAAAGTGCCGTGACGCGATGTTTAAAGTTCTCGAAAAACACGCAACACGCACTGTTGAGTTCCACAAAATCGCAATTAACCTCTACGGCGATAATTCCGGTGTAAACGAAGAACGCTGGTTGGAGCATCTTATCAAGCTTCCGTGCGATGAACCCGACGACAAAAAACGCCGTTTGCATAACGAAAAAGTTGTTGCTTTGGCGGCACTCGGTCAGAACAGCCCTCAGAACAAGGCAAAGGAAAAATTCCTTGAGGTTCGCAAAAACGCATACATAAATGATTATGGCTACACCCCCGAGGAAGCCGAAAAAGCGGCGAATAAAGAGCTCGAATACGGTGTAAACCATCTTTTGGATCTCGCAAAGGATCTCGTTAAGAAATTTGTCGGCGAAGCAAACGATTTCCGGAGCATGGCAAAAGAGATGCGTCAGATCGCGAACTCCATTCTTGACGGCAGTGCCGAACACCGGGAGGGCGGACTTGACGCGGCGTACGACAGGCTTATTCAGCCCGCTAATATTATGATGTACGACGGCATCGGGCTTATCCGCAGCCTTAAGAGAATGGGCGTTAAAGGGGATAGCAAAGAACTCGAAAACCTCGGCGATACATGGCAAAATTCTTCACGCACCGAGGACATAGCTCTTGCCATGGTTCAGACAAACCCGATATATTCAATGGTTGAACCCGGCGAGCTGGTAATGGCAGATGTCAACGGCGGCTTCCCGTCGAAGGAAATTCCGCTTCTCGGTGATGACGGCAAGCCTGTATTAAGATGGAAGACCGAAAAAATCCGCGACAAAAAAGGTCGTGTTATGCTCGACAAGGACAAAAAGCCGCTTTTACGCAGAACTGCCGTTCCCGTAATGATACCCGACGACACAACGCAAAAATATATTTTTGAAAACAACGAACCCATAAAGGATATTTCCGGCAAAGTCATAGAAATCAGCCCCGAGAATGTAAAGCTGTGCAAATCGAATTTCTTTGCCGATTCAAAAATTGTATATGAACTGACAAATGAAAGTTTGAAAAATGCTCTGCCGCAGTACGCCCTGAGAAATGCCAAAAACACAGAAGTCGATTATCCGATGTTTGCGTATTCAAACGGCACCGGCAGGTCGGTTCTCCTCTGTGTTGAAAACGTATCTGTTGAAAACGGACTTGAAGTCAGACTTAATGACAAGGTTCCGGGCAAGGCGATAACGGTTGACTACAAGAAGAGACTTCGTATGCTTAATGCCATGAGCACACATCGGGATAAATGGGGCAGAAGCTCCGGCAGATACCGCACAATGCAAAATAAGCTTGCATCTCTGGCGAATATCCGTTTTGACGACAACCCCACGAGCGAACAGATTAACGAACTCAGAACAAAGCTCAATGAAGTCAAAAACGCCACAAAAGATTATATCTCCCATAAGGACAAAAATTCACTGAAGTCCGAGTATCAAAAATACCGTTATAGATTTGCACAGACGCTTGACGAATTTGCCGACAGAGAGCTTGAAATTCTCAAAATGATTGAGGAACACCAAAAGACGCTTGAGCAGAAAGCACAGATAGAGAGCAATCCGCCCGAAGTCGTCGATGCTGAGATCTATAAGGATATGTCCGCTTTTGAACGTACTTTATGGAATAATGAAAAGGCAAAGTCTCAAAAAATCCGCGAGGAGTATGCCGGCAGGGAAGCGGCAAAAGAAGCCGAAATTCTTTCCGCAGGCAAAAGCTTCTGTGCGGCACTGAGCGAATATATGGACGATAACAAGGCAGAGCTTGAACCGAAATACGACGCAAGACACGCCGATGCCTATCTTGAGGATTTTATTGACAAAAATAAGTTCGAAACACGCAACGCCATGCATGACAGTGTCCGTGCCGATTACGCCAAGAAAGCCCTTGCAGGTATGGCTCTTCGTGAGCTTATAAAGGCGGAGGGCGAGCTGAACATTAACAGACCGTTCGGCACTCTTGTTAAGGCCGGCAAAATCGACGATGCCGCAGAGCTTATCATAAACGGAGACAGCTTCCAAAAGTATATGGACGAAATGAAGGCAGACGGATTCGACATCGGACTTCCGGTTAAAATCAATAAATACATTGAGGCAGACATCCCTTCAAAGGTCGCCATTGACATTCTCAAGGGCATTGTCGCCGTGTCAAAGGAACAGCAGAACAGCAAGAAAAATGCCGAACCGGTCAAAAATCCCGCTAATGCCGTGCAGCGCGATAAACAGCCGAAAGCGATTAATAAGTGAGCAAGGAGCAAGGAGCAAGGAGCAAGGAGCAAGAAGCAGTGAGCTTCGCAAAGTATAAATTTTTCGTAACGTGTAGAAAATGTTTTATTTACTCATTGCTAATTACTAACTGCTAATTGCTAATTGTTCTCTTGTTGCATAAATCTGCATAATAACACAAAAGCACCCCACGGTTA
>CAZTWO010000069.1:0-9681 GCA_964617965.1 uncultured Ruminococcus sp.
AGAAGGGTAAATCCCGCGCCGTATTTGGGACTGAAGTAAAAGGAGCAAGGAGCAAGGAGCAAGGAGCAGTGTGGTGAGGGCATGGGCGGCGAGCAAGGCGAGCCGCAAGGCCCGAGGAATGAGCGACAGCGAATGACGAGGGCACAGCCGCGAGCGCGCTGCCGAAGGCAGACAGCGAGCGGCATGCCGAGCGAAGGCGAAGCCGTGAGCGAGGCAAAGCCGACGACGAATGCCATGCCGAAAGGCAGGGCGTGAGGAGGAGGCTCGTGCCCGAAGTGAGCATAGGTTGTGAGCCTGTCCCCGAACAGGCGAACAACCGAATGCGAACGGAGGGCAGCCGCTCAAAGTGGCGCCCGTCTGTCCGGCATAAAAGCCGACATATCCGTAAAAGACTAACCGAACGGACAGACGTGCGCACTGCAGAGCGGCTCAGCTCGCCGGCACGGCAAAAACCCGGCAACGCAAAAAAAAGCCCACATCCCGCGAAACTATATAATCCAAGTCCGAAGGACTTCCGAAAATTGCTAATTGCTAATTGTATTGCGAAGCTATATAGCCGGGGACACGAAGTATTTTCCGAAATTCTGCATTATACATTATACATTCTACATTAACTGAATAGGGTGTGATATTATGGACGAAACCAAAGCAAAAACAGATTCGTTAACAGGGTTAACCGATAAATTATCGGATGATTATGATACCGTCGAAGTACCGTCTCCTGAAAAGCCGAAAAAAGAGAAAAAGAAAGAAAAGAAAAATCGTCATGGCGGTACTATGGCGGCGGGAATAGTCACTCTTATTTTTGCGATTGTGGGCATTGTCGCCACGGTCATGTTCGGTGTCGGCAAAATCAAGACATACTCGGACGAAAAGAAAACGGAAAAGCTCAACTATTACAACAATCTGCTTATTGCAGCGGCGGCAATCGATATTGAACCGTTTGACGATATCACATCCGCCGATATGAGCGAGCTTGTTGAAATGTCTGTCTGGAGTGTCGTCTACAATTATTCCAAGACGGAATCTTTTGAATATTCATCCGGCAATCTTGTTGTGCCCGAAGAAAATGTAGAAGCGGAATTTACAAAATATTTCGGTACTCAGCGTCAGATTGAACATATGACGGTCACAGGCTACGGCTATGAGTTTACATATGATCAGACCGAAAAGGCGTATCTTATCCCCATTACCACACTCACACCGATTTATACGCCGAAGTGTACCGAGACAGAAAATAAAGGCAATGCCGTCACTGTAACGGCAGGCCTTATAAATTCCGATATGTGGCTTCAGGACAGAGAAACGGGCGACATTACCACACCGGAGCCCGATAAATACATAAAGGTCACATTCCGCGAAGAAAATGACAACAGCTATATAAGTGCCATAAGAACCCTCTCCGCACTTGAAACAGCTTCAACGGCAAGCTCCGGGGAGGCAACTGCCGACACCGATAGTGACGCTTCGGCACAGACTGAGACGACACAAGAGAATTAGCAATTAGCAATAATAAAGTGGTCAGTATCCAGTGGCCGGTGGTTGTCGCTTATATGCCGGTGCGTTTCTCGGGAAAGCAGAGTGTCCGTCCCCTCCGCGGCGACATCGCTTTACTCGACGAAGAGGCAAGCTTGATTTTACGCCCGCGACGCCCCCTTGTCGGGGACCCCTTCGCTCCATTTTTTTGCGTCCGCCTCACGGCATACGCAAAAATGCTGTCGCTCAGGGTGTGGCTCGCTTCGCTCGCCATACGCTCCCTCCTGTCGTCCGCTCGCTCCTCACGTCGCTCGCTCCCTCCCGTCGGTCGCCCCCGATACCTCGACAAAATCTCCCACAAAAAAAATTAGCAATTAGCAGTTAGCAATTAGCAATTTCGGAAGACACGGAGTGTCTTAAATTATATGGCTTCGCAAACATAAAACTCGATTCTCATCGAAAATCTTATTGACGGCGAAGCTGTATAATTCAAAACGCTTCAGTGTTTTCAATCATTGCTAATTGCTCATAGCTAATTACTAATTGAACAATGCACCCTGTGCATTGTGTTTACCACTTATTCTCCACATACTCACAGAACGCATACATATCCCTGACTTCAACCTTTGTGCCGTCGTCAAGAACCGCAGTGCCGTTCCACATGCCGTGAACCTGATGCGAATGCATTCTTAAAACATTCAGTGCGTTTGTGTCGCAGTGGTGGTCATAGAACGGCGTCATGACAAAATCAAATCTGCCGTCATCGGACTTAAAGTGCCACGGCTGCATATATTTATCGGGCTTCGGGAAGTGCTCAACATCCACAGCGCCGAATTTATGAAGCTTTCCGTCATAGAATATAGCCGTCTCGGTAGCCTGACTTTCATCACCTATACCCCATGTAATTTCAAAACCGAATGTGTGCTTTTTGCCGTCATTATCCGTTATATACGTTGAGCCGTTGCCCCAGTACCACACGAGCTTATAGGGCGTATTGACACGACCCCAGTCAAGCGAACAGAAGGTGTCCTCTTTAGAAAACTCGACTTTTATATCCTTCTTACGGAAATATCCCTCGCACGGCATGCAGTTCTGCTTTGTGGTCATAAAATAGCTCTTGGGGTCATCCTTAAAGGGCAGAACGGTTGTAATATTTTCAAGTCCCTCCGGAATATCCATTTCAAGACGGCACTCTGTATCCTTTGAACGGAAAAAGAGTGTCCTTTTGTTTTTCTCGGTAATAAACTCACAATAGGCACTGCCGATGCCCTTAACATTGAAACGCACCTTGTTGGGCTCATCACCCTTCGGGGGCAGAATATATTTATCCTTGCCGCCGACAAACAGTGCGACAGACTCGGCAACAGCACCTGCGGCGAGCTTTTTCTTTTTGTTGGGATTACGAAGATCTACAAGACATGCGGACAAATAACCGCCTAAGGTAATATTCGCAAAACTCACCTGAAGCATATATCTGCCGTTTGAAATCTGATAGAAATCCCACTCTTTTCTGTGAATTTCGGGTTTTGAATTATTGCGGTTGTAATTAAACACGTTGTGTCTTGCATAACCTGCGGCAAGAAGTGTGCCGTCGGATGCCAGAAGCTCCGTGGGCTCGGTGTACTCACGCTGTTCGGACTTTACTTCGCCGTTTATCCAGCTTTTGTATGTTCTTTTAAGATCGGACATTGTTCTCTCTCCTTCTGATTTTACATTTAACGAAATTTAACATAAAAGACATATTTATGTTGACACTCTCAATCGTTTTCACCGGCATATGGTCAGCGAAGCCATATAATCCAAGTCCGCAGGACTTCCTCAGCCACTGACCATTGAATACCGGCCACTGGCCACTGATTTGAAATATCGATTGTCTATATGCTTTTTCGCAAAGCTTCTCTTCAATTATAACATGTATATAAACTTTTTACAATATCGCATTTTATTTTTTAAGAATTTTGTGACAAATACTAAGTAATATTCACTTTTTATATTGAAAATATTCTCGAAAAATGATAAAATTCTCGTGGTCGATTATTTAACGGAGGTAAAGTCATGCAATCAGTCGGAACACTTAATTTAACCTCCGTGCCGCTCATCGGCGAAAAGAAAGCGGCCCTGTTCAGAAAGCTCGGCATTGTGACCGTTGAAGACCTGCTTTACTTTTTTCCGAGGGCATACGCCGATTTTTCGGACATAAAGCACCTTAAGGACGCAAACGAAAACAAAATGTGCGTCCGAATAAAAATCACGACCGACCCAAAAACAATCACACTCAAAAACGGAAAAGTCCTCACAACCGTTTCGGGAACAGACGGCGAAAACATTCTGCGTCTTTCGTTTTTCGGAAGATATTCATCGGGCAATATAAAAAAAGACGGCTCGTTTCTGCTATACGGCAATTTTGTTCCCGAAAGAATCGGCATTTACTCATCAAGAAATCCCGAGGTGTGGGACGACACACCCGAAAATGTGTATTTTCACCCTGTCTATCACTGCACAGCGGGGATAACATCACGCTTTATTTCCGCATGTATGCACCGGGCGTTTGACAATTTTTCGGAGGGACTTACCGACAATCTGCCGCCCGAGCAGCTCAGAAAATACCGTCTGCCCGACATAAAAAAGGCGATTGAGCTTATCCACTTTCCTAAAACCGCCGATGACATTAAACAGGCCCGCAGACGGCTTATCTATGAAGAGCTTCTGATTTTATCATTAGGGCTCTGCTCCGAAAAGACAACAGGCAAAGTTGCTTCGAGCTATAAAATCACAAAAGATTATTCCGCCGAATTTTCGACCCTTCTGCCGTTTCGTCTGACATCCGCACAGAAAAGATGCATCACGGACTGCGTAAACGACATGGCATCGGGCGTTGCAATGCGCCGTCTTGTTCAGGGCGACGTCGGCAGCGGCAAAACGGCTGTTGCGGCATCCGTTATCTATACAGCGGTAAAAAACGGAATGCAGGCGGCACTCATGGCACCGACCGAGGTGCTGGCGGCACAGCACAAAAAGACATTTGATATGTTTTTTAAGGATACCGGGATAAAAACCGAACTTCTGACAGGCTCCACCTCGGCAAAAGAAAAAAAGCGGATTAAACAGGCTCTCGCAGACGGCAGTGTTGATGTTGTCATAGGCACTCACGCCGTAATTACCGATGACGTAACTTTTGCACATTTAGGGCTTGCGGTAACCGATGAACAGCACCGTTTCGGCGTATCACAACGCACAAAGCTCGGCAACAAGGGCGACACTCCGCACATTCTGGTCATGAGCGCAACCCCAATTCCGAGGACGCTGTCACTTGTCATTTACGGCGACCTTGACATAAGCATCCTTGACGAAAAGCCCGCCGGACGCAAGGAAGTCAGGACAGTAAAAATCGGCTCGGACAAACGCAAAAGAATGTTCGGCTACATAAAAAAGGAGCTTGACAAGGGTCATCAGGCATTCATCGTCTGCCCATTGGCGGAAGAAAAGGACGACGAGCAGGCGGAACAGAATGAAAATGCTCAGCTTGCAATCGCCGAAAAATATTATAATGATATTTCCGAAAACGAATTCAGGGGTTACCCCTGCCGACTGCTTCACGGCAAAATGAAGCCGAAGCAGAAGGACGAAATAATGAAAGCCTTTTCGAGCGGCGAAATCAGACTGCTCGTCTGCACCGTTGTCATAGAAGTCGGAATTGACGTGCCGAACGCCACCGTAATGGCAATCGAAAACGCCGAACGATTCGGACTTTCTCAGCTTC
This sequence comes from uncultured Ruminococcus sp., assembly GCA_964617965.1. Taxonomy (GTDB): domain Bacteria; phylum Bacillota; class Clostridia; order Oscillospirales; family Acutalibacteraceae; genus RUG806. The sequence continues at coordinate 5,237 of CAZTWO010000069.1, forward strand.
ATCAGCTTCGAGGCCGCTGCGGCAGAGGGCAGGACGAAAGTCTGTGCATACTTGTAAGCGACGCTAAAGGCGAGATATCAAAAAAGCGTTTTGATATAATGTGCAAAACAAACGACGGCTTTGTCATAGCGGAAGAGGACTTGAAACTGCGAGGTCCCGGCGACTTTTTCGGCAACCGTCAGAGCGGTCTGCCCATACTCAGAATCGCCGACCTTATGACGGACTCACGTGTGCTTTACGCCGCAAAAACGGAAGCGGAAAGAATTCTGTCCGCCGACCCGACACTCATTTCACCGCAAAACGAAAATCTTAAAAAAGAAATCGGCAAACTTTTCAATAATATAAACTGAACGGGAGAGAAAATTATGAGCGACATAAAAAACGCAAACTGGATTAAAGCACCCTACGAAAACGACAGCACCGCAATATGCTTTTATAAGTCCTTTAACACCAAAAAGGATGTAAAAAAGGCGACAATCACTCTTACTTCAATCGGCACTTTCACGGCATACATTAACGGCAGACGAATCGGCAATGACATTCTGACACCGGGCTGGACGGATTATTATAACCGCATTCAGTATTTCACCTATGACATTACGTCCGACATAAAAGCCGAAAACAGTCTGTCTGTCGAAGTCGGCAAGGGCTGGTTCTTCCACTCATGGTATAAGCTTACGCTGTGCGGCGACAAAATGAACAGAACCGCGATTATAGCCGCAATCGACATTGAATACACAGACGGCACATTCGATACGATTTACACCGATGACAGCTGGACGGTAAAAGAAACAAACGTCCGCTACAACAATATCTATAACGGCGAAACGGTCGATTATAATTTCATCCCCGAAAAATCCGACAACGCCTGTGTCATAGACAGACCGAAGAGCATTCTTATCCCCAAAGAGGGTGTATCCGTACTCGAGCAGGAGACATTTAAGGGCGAGACGCTCATCATCACCCCCAAGGGCGAGACGGTCATTGACTTCGGTCAGGAGGTTACGGGTTATGTAACATTTGATTTCAAGGGCGAAAAGGGCGACAAAATCACATTAAAGCACTTTGAAATGCTCGACTCCGACGGCAATGTATATACCGAGAATTACAGAGGGGCAAAATCAGAATTTACGGTAATATGCGACGGCGAAAAGCACACCGCAAAGCCGAAATTCACATTCTACGGTTTCAGATACATTCACGTAACGGGCATGAAGGTTTCCGACCCCGCCGTATTTACCGCGATTGCCGTATATTCCGACATAAAGAAAACAGCTTCAATCACAACATCAAGCGAGCTTCTCAACAAGCTCTATTCAAATATCTGCTGGGGTCAGCGGGGCAACTTCCTCGACATTCCGACAGACTGCCCTCAGCGTGACGAGCGTCTGGGCTGGACCGGTGACGCGCAGGTTTTCTGCAAGACGGCGGCTTTCAATTTCGATGTGTACGAATTTTTCCGCAAGTGGTGCGGCGACCTTCGCACAAATCAGCGTGACAACGGCGAAATCCCCGATTATGTTCCATCAAACATTGACGACTGGGGCGGCTCGGCGGCATGGGCGGACTGTGCCACAATTATCCCATGGCAGATTTACCGCACATACGGCAAAAAGCAGATACTCGAAGAAAATATAGACCTTATGAAAAAATGGGTCGATTATCTTGAGACCACCGCACGTGAAGGCACACACTACGACGACGAACCTAAAAAGGGCAGCATATATCTTAAAAACACCGGTCATCACTTCGGTGACTGGCTCTCGCTCGATCTGGGCGACAAGGAGGCGACAGCGGGCGCTACCGATGATTCACTCATTGCGACGGCATTTTTCTGCTATTCGACCTCGCTCTATATAAAGGCGTGCGAGGTTCTCGGCACCCGGTGCGAGCATTACAAAGAGCTTTACAAAAATGTCAGAAAAGCATTTATTGAAGAGTACGTAAACGACGACGGCACTCTTACAAGCGACACGCAGACGGCGTATGTACTTGCACTGCACTTTGATCTTACACCCGACAGAAAGACGGCGGCAAAGCGTCTTGTCGAACTGCTTCACTCCTTCGGTCATCACACAACGGGCTTTGTCGGCACACCGTATCTTTTGCATGTGCTGTCGTCAATCGGCGAAAACAAGCTTGCCTATGACTTACTGTTAAGAGAAGAGTATCCCTCATGGCTCTACACCGTAAAAGCGGGTGGCACGACTATGTGGGAGCGTTGGAACGGACGCTGGCCCGACGGTCACTTCGCAAACCCCGCAATGAACTCATTCAACCACTACGCATACGGTGCAGTCGGTGACTGGATGTTCGAAAAGTGTGCGGGCATAAATCAGACAGACGACAGCGCAGGTTATAAAAAAATTGTTCTCTCCCCTGTTACGGACGACCGTCTTACGCACTTTAAGGCATCGTTTGACAGTATAAACGGCACAATTACAAGCGAGTGGACAAAGACCGACGGCAAAACGGAATACATTTTCACCGTTCCCGAAAACGCCGAAGCGACAGCCGTTCTTGACGGAAAAACATATAATCTGAATACGGGTGTTAACAAAATTTCGCTGTAAATTTTATAGGATTTTATAAAAATCGCTAAAATAAGTTAAAAGACTTAATTAACTCTTTATTTTATGTAATAGTTAGTGTATAATTACATAGCCTGTAAAAATACGGGTTCTGTTTTTGTCACCTTAAATTCAAGCAGCCGCACATACGGCTATCGATTATATATACGGAATGTATGAAGGAATAACCGGGTCTGTATTCAGGGGAACGCCCGAAAAAATTCCTTAATTCAGGGAAAGGTAAGTGCCCTTTTGGAAAAGTTTATTATTCACGGCGGCAGACCTCTTCACGGTGAAATTGACATCAGCGGCGCAAAAAATGCCGCAGTAGCCATTCTACCCGCTACACTGCTCGCAAAAGACATTTTTACAATAGAAAACGTACCCGATATAAAAGACATATCATCCATGCTTCAGATTCTCGAAGAAATGGGTGCCGTTGTCAGATATACCGGTAAAAGCACCATACAGATAGACACACGTTCGTCGCATTCAAAAGAAGTACCCTATGAGCTTACAAGAAACTTAAGAGCGTCGTATTATCTTCTGGGCGCACTGCTCGGAATGTATAATTACGCCTATGTCGCAATGCCCGGCGGATGCAACTTCGGCGGCGTTCGTCCCATTGACCTGCACATAAAGGGCTTTGTCGCTTTAGGTGCGGTTGTATCGACCGAAGGCGGCATTGTCGAAGCACGTGCCGACAAGCTTGTAGGCGCAAGCATATACTTTGACAAGGTGTCCGTAGGCGCAACAATAAACATTATGCTGGCGGCCGTAAAGGCACGTGGCGTTACCATAATCGAAAACGCCGCAAGAGAGCCGCATATTGTCGACCTCGCAAACTTCTTGAACCTTATGGGTGCAAACATCAAGGGCGCGGGTACGGATGTTATAAAAATTGAGGGCGTATCCGAACTTCACGGATGCGACTATTCGATAATTCCCGATCAGATTGAAGCCGGCACATACATGGTTGCGGCGGCTGCAACGGGCGGCGACCTTCTTATAAAAAATGTCATTCCGAAGCACCTTGACCCCATCTCGGCAAAGCTTCGTGAGTGCGGTGCGGAAGTCGAGGAGTTTGATGACTCTATAAGAGTAGCCTCACACGGCAGACTGCACGCATGCAATATAAAAACAAGACCGCATCCCGGTTTTCCGACCGATATGCAGCCGCAGTTTACTGTGCTTTTGTCCCTTTGCGAGGGTATAAGCATTGTTACCGACAGTGTGTGGGACAACCGCTTTAAGTATGTCGATCAGCTTATCCGCATGGGCGCTCAGATTCAGATTGAGGGCAAGGCGGCAATAGTCGAGGGAAGTGCGCTTCTTAAGGGTGCTCCCGTAAAAGCGGATGACCTCAGAGCAGGTGCGGCCATGATTATAGCAGGGCTCTGCGCCAAGGGTACAACCGAAATAGAAGAAATCACTCATATTGACCGCGGCTACGAGGATGTAGTCAAGAAGCTCACCGCAGTCGGCGCACAGATTGAACGTGTCAATGTGCCCGAAAGCGAAATCAAAACTGCGAAAAGAGCGTAAAAAAAGTGAGCAAGGAGCAAGGAGCAAGGAGCAGTGAGTCGAGAGTGGAGTTTGGAGTGTGGAGTGTGGAGTCGGCTTCGCAAAAATCCAAATTCTGCAACTAAAACACACTGTTTGCTTCAACATGTTCCACATTGCAATCTAATCATATAAGCTTCGCCTTTCGCGGAGCTTTTTTTTATGCTTGCCTCATGCGGAGCTTATAATCAAAAGCACACTGTGCCTTCCGATATTATGCATTATGCATTATGCATTATACAGTTAGCAATTAGCAATTTATTAAGAAACCGTACACCAATCGATTGATCGGTGTACGGTTTTTTGCTGTCT
>CAZTWO010000070.1:0-9556 GCA_964617965.1 uncultured Ruminococcus sp.
TCACCCATAACGCCGACGGAACGCATATTTGTAAGCGCCGCGAAATACTGGCTTGCAGTCTCTCCGCTCTTTTCGAGTTCTTCTCTGAAAATGTAATCGGCATCTCTGAGTATATCAAGCTTTTCTTTTGTAAGCTCGCCGATGACTCTTATCGCAAGTCCCGGGCCGGGGAACGGCTGACGGTTGACAAGATAGGAGGGAAGCCCCAGCATTGTGCCGACCTTTCTTACTTCGTCCTTGAACAGACCTCTGAGCGGTTCTACAAGCCCTTTGAAACCGATGTCACGGGGAAGTCCGCCGACATTGTGGTGGCTCTTTATTGTTGCAGCCTTTGAGTTGCCGGATTCGATTATGTCGGGATAGATTGTGCCCTGGGCTAAGAAGTCCGCACCGCCGATTTTTTCGGCTTCGTCGCAGAACGTCTCGACAAAAAGTCTGCCTATGGTCTTACGCTTTGTTTCGGGATCGGATACGCCCTTGAGTTCACCCATAAAGAGTTCGCTTGCGTCAACCTGAATAAGATTAAGCGGCATATTTTCAAAAGCCTTCTTGACTTCGAGTGCCTCGTTTTTGCGCATGAAGCCGTGGTCAACGAAAATGCAAGTAAGATTTTCGCCGATAGCCTTTGATATAAGAGCCGCCGCTACGGATGAATCGACACCGCCTGACAGACCGAGAATTACCTTCTTGTCGCCGACCTGCTCTCTGATGGCATTAACGGTGCGTTCAATGTAGTCATCCATATTGTAGTCGCCTGTCGCACCGCAGACTTTATAAAGGAAGTTATGTATAATCTGTGTTCCGTGCTTTGTGTGAACAACCTCGGGGTGGAACTGCACGGCGTAAAGCTTTTTCTCGGGGCATTCGATTGAAGCGATGGGGCAGTCAGCCGTATGAGATGTTACAGTGAAGCCTTCGGGAGCAGCGGAAACATAGTCCGTGTGGCTCATGAGAACCGTCTGAAGCTCATCAAATTCGTCAAACAGAACGCAGTCTGTCTTGAACATGGCGGCTGTGGGGCCGTATTCGCTGACTTTTGCACTGCTGACAGTGCCGCCCAAAGTCCACGCCATAAGCTGCATGCCGTAGCATATGCCGAGAACGGGAACACCGCACTCAAAAAGCTCTTTTGAGCAGTGGGGCGACGACTCGTCATAAACACTGTTAGGACCGCCCGTGGTGATAAATCCGATGGGGTTAAGCTTTAACAGCTCGCTTACGGGTGTGTCGCCGGGCTTGATGATAGAGTAAACGCCGCATTCACGAACTCTGCGGGCGATAAGCTCTTTGTATTGACCGCCGAAATCAAGAACTACAACAGTTTGATTTTGCATAAAATGCCTCCGTTAATAAATTTGCAGGTTCACAAAAAAACAATAAACAGAAAAAAAGGAGCAAGGGGGAAGGAGCAAGGAGCAAGGAGCAAGGAGCAGTGTCGGAAGGCACTGCGTGCCTTGGATTATATAGCTTCGCAGGTGATTGGTTTTACGATAGACATAGGTATCTGCGGAAGCATACAATACAAAATTGCAACTGTAATCTGCCCGAAAAAATACTCCTAATTTTTCTCTGTTTACACAATTTTCGTGAAGAACAATAAATCTTATAGTTTTTATAAGTCTCAGATTATTATAAAATTTTGTTATGGCTTTGTCAAGGACTTAAAGCGTGAACGGCAGTGTAATTTGCATAAAAAACAGCTCCGTATTTTGTCAGAAAACACGAAGCCGATTTTTTTATTAAGATTTACGCCTTGTTGCACAAGAAGCAAAAGCCGGGAACAGTGCAGCAACAATCAACAGAACATTTGGCATATTCCGAAAGTCTTACACCCCGCGAAGCCATATAATCCAAGTCCGCAGGACTTCCTCAACTGCTCCTTGCTCCTTGCTCCTTGCTAACTTTTTTACATCTTTTTCCTGATATCCGCCAGTCTGTTAAGCGCCTCATACAGCGTCTCATCCTTCTTTGCGAAGTGGAAACGTGCGAGGTGATTTACATTCTCTTTGAAGAAGCTCGAACCGGGAACGGCCGCAACGCCGACCTTTCTCGCAAGCTCTTCGCAGAACTCAACATCGCTCTTGCCCTTTGAGAAGTCTGAGATATCAACCATCATGAAATATGATCCCTGAGGCTCTGTGTACTTAAAGCCAAGGTCCTTAAGACCGCCGACGAAAATGTCTCTCATGTGGGTGTAGTGATCCTGAAGCTCTTTATAGTAGCTCATGGGAGCTTCAAGTCCGGGTATAACGGCTTCCTGCAAGGGTGAGGGAGCGCAAACTGTCAAGAAGTCGTGAACCTTCTTGCATCTGTCCATAAGGGGCTTGTCCGCTACAATGTAGCCCAGACGCCAGCCTGTGATAGAATATGTCTTTGAAAGTGAAGAACAGCATATTGTTCTCTCCCACATTCCGGGCAGAGAAGCGATATATGTGTGCTTGTGCGGCTCGAATATGATATGCTCATAAACTTCATCGGTGATGATAAGCACGTCATATTTTATTGCAAGATCCGCAATTGTCTGAAGCTCGTCCTTTGTGAAAACACGGCCGGAGGGGTTAGAGGGATTGCACAGAATCATTGCCTTTGTCTTGGGGTCCTTGAAGGCGTCCTCAAGTCTGTCGGCGTCAAATGTAAAATCGGGGGGATTAAGCGGAACGAAAACCGGCTCAACGGAGTTAAATACACTCTGAGCGGCATAGTTCTCAAAATAAGGGGAGAAAATGACAATCTTGTCGCCGGGGTTTGTGATTGCCATAAGAGTTGCCATCATGGCCTCGGTGCTGCCGACTGTCGCAAGAACGTTTTCATCGGGATTGATGGGAAGCCCCATAAATATACCGACTTTCTTTGCAACCGCCGCACGGTAGTTTGCCGCACCCCATGTGGGAGTGTACTGGTGAGGGCCCGCAGTCGCAACTTCCGCAAGACGATCCATGATGAACTTGGGCGGGTCAAAATCCGGGAAGCCCTGTGAAAGGTTAACCGCGCCGCACTCAAGAGCAATACGGGTCATTCTGCGGATAACGGAGTCTGTGAGACATTCTGTCTTCTGGTTTAACTGTTTCATGTATATACTCCTTTATGAATTGTATCCTATTTCAAATGCCTTAAGGTTGACATCAAGGAATTTTGCGGGGACTGTCGATTTGATAGTGTCAATCCATACGCTTTTGTCAATTGATGTGTTCTTTGCCATTACGCCGATAAGAACAACGTTTACGGCTTTCATGTTGCCGGCTTCAATAGCCATTGAAAGAGCGTCTCTGTCGATAATCTTGGCACCTGTGGCTTTGAGCTTTTCAATAATATTTTCGGGATATTTTGCGACACCCGTTATAACCGGCATGGGGTCGGTCTGCTGAGTGTTGACTATGATCTTGCCGCCCTTTTTAAGATAGGGAAGTGCTCTGTACGCTTCAAGCTCCTCGAACGCCAGAACTATATCCGCACCGCCCTTGTCGATAATGGGGGAATATACCTTGTCGCCGTAACGGACATATGTTACAACACTGCCGCCTCTCTGGCTCATTCCGTGAACCTCGGATACCTTTACGTCGTAGCCTTCGCTAATAACGGCATTGCCTAAAATTCGGCTTGCGAGCAGTGTACCCTGACCGCCTACGCCTACTATCATAATGCTTTTTGTCTCCATGTGTCAGCCCTCCTTTACGATTGCGTCAAATGGGCAAATGTGCGTGCAAAGCTCACAGCCGTTGCACTGTGTTATATCGATAAACGGTTTGCCGTTCTTTGCGGAAATAGCCGGGCAGCCCGCTTTAAGGCACTGCTTGCAGTTGCGGCACTTGTCGGTTATCACGCAGTGACCGGTGTATTTGACGGACTTAAGAAGCGCGCACGGACGCTGTGCGATGATAACGGACGGCTCGTCCTTTGCGACTTCCTCTTTGACAACCTGCTCGAAATTTTTCACATCGAACGGGTCGGCAATGCGTACGCTGTCAATGCCGACAGCCTTGCACAGAAGCTCAAGGTCAATCTGCTTTGTGGCTTCGCCTCTGATTGTCTTGCCGGTTGTGGGGTTGTCCTGATGGCCTGTCATGCCGGTTATGGAGTTATCGAGAATTATAATGGTGTTTGCGCCCTTGTTATAGACTATATCGATAAGTCCCGTTATGCCGGAATGAATGAATGTCGAGTCGCCTATGACGGACACAAGCTTTTTGTTAAACTCCGCACCTCTTGCCTTTGCCATGCCGTGTGCCGCGGAAACGGAAGCACCCATGCATACGGTGGTATCTATTGTCTGAAGGGGAGCCGCCGCACCCAGTGTGTAGCATCCTATGTCGCCGCTGACGGTGAGACCGAGCTTTTTAAGTACATAGAATGTTCCTCTGTGCGGACAACCGGGGCACATGACGGGCGGGCGAACAGGTATGGGCTCGGTCGATGTCGTGTCGGGAGCGTCCTTGCCGAGAACGACTTTTTTTATCATGTTTACGGAATATTCACCGAGAAGGGTGAATGCGTCCTTGCCGATGACCTCAATGCCGAGTGATTTGCAGTGCTCTTCAAGAATCGGGTCGAGCTCTTCTATGACATATATCTTTTTGACTTTTGATGCGAAGTCTTTGAAAAGCTTTTCGGGCAGGGGATAGGGCATGCCGATTTTAAGATAGCTTGCCTTGTCGCCCAATGCTTCTTTTGCGTACATATATGTAATGCCGGATGTGATAATGCCGATTTCGTCGGAATTGTATTCGACAGTGTTAAGAGCTGTTGTCTCCGCAAATTCTTTAATCTTTTTAATTCTGTCTTCAACCACAACATGCTGTTTTATGGCGTTTGCGGGCATCATGACATATTTGCCGGGATTTTTTACGTACTCCTTAAGCTCGACTTTTTCGGGCTCTTCGATTTCAACAAGGCTCTGTGAGTGAGAAACTCTTGTTGTAAGTCTGATAAATACGGGCGTGTCAAACTGCTCGCTGAGCTTGAATGCAGCCTTAGTAAATTCCTTGCATTCGGAGGAGTCAGACGGCTCAAGCATCATTATTTTTGAAGCCTTTGCATAGTGGCGTGAGTCCTGCTCGTTCTGTGAAGAGTGCATTCCGGGGTCGTCTGCGACACAGATAACAAGTCCGCCGTTTACACCTGTGTATGATACGGTAAATACAGGGTCTGCCATAACGTTAAGTCCGACGTGCTTGCAGCAGGTCATGGCTCTGGCGCCTGCAATTGAAGCGCCGATTGCGGTCTCGGCGGCTACTTTTTCGTTGGGTGCCCATTCACAATAGACATCCTCATATTTTACAATGCTCTCGGTAATTTCGGTGCTGGGAGTGCCGGGATACGATGAAACAACCTTTACGCCGGCTTCATACGCGCCTTCGGCTATTGCGGCATTGCCTAAAAGAAGCTTTTTCATTAATCAGTCATCCTTTCGCTCGATTTCGTTCTGCATTGCCACAAGATGCTCGCTCCTGTAGCGTTTTCTTAAAACGGGCTTTTCGATTTTGCCCGTGGGGTTTCTCGGAATGTCCGCAAAAATTATTTTACGCGGACGCTTGTATTTCGGAAGATCGAAGCAGTGGTCGTTTACTTCCTCTTCTGTGAGAGTGTAGCCTTCTTTTACTTCGATGATTGCGGCGGCGATTTCGCCCAGACGCTTGTCGGGAAGGCCTATGACGGCGACATCCTTTACGGCGTCAAGCTTTCTTATGAAGTCTTCAATCTGTACGGGATAAAGATTTTCACCGCCCGATATAATGACATCCTTTTTGCGGTCAACAAGATAGATAAAGCCGTCTTCGTCTGCCATTGCCATATCGCCGGTGTAAAGCCAGCCGTTTTCGAGAACCTCTTTTGTGGCGGCTTCGTCTTTATAGTAGCATTTCATGACGCCGGGGCCTGACACCGCAAGCTCACCGACTTCGCCCTGTTTTACGTCGTTTCTGTCTGAATCGACTATGCGTACGCTCCAGCCGAAGCCCGCTTTGCCGATTGCACCGACCTTGTGCGGATTTTCAACACCGAGGTGAACACACCCGGGGCCTATCGACTCGCTTAAGCCGTAGTTTGTGTCATACTGATGATTGGGGAAATATTTTTTCCATCTGTTTATAAGGCTCGGCGGAACGGGCTGTGCACCTATGTGCATAAGACGCCATGCGGATAAATCATATTCTGACAGGTCTATCTTGCCCGCATCGATTGCGTCAAGAATATCCTGTGCCCACGGAACAAGAAGCCACACTATGGAGCATTTTTCGTCCGATACCGTCTGAATAATCCATTCGGGTTTTACGCCCTTGAGCAGAACAGCTCTGCCGCCGACCAGGAAAGAACCGAACCAGTGCATTTTTGCGCCCGTGTGATAGAGGGGCGGAATGCAGAGGAATACGTCATCCTTTGTCTGCGAGTGGTGTGCCTGCTCCGTTCTTGCTGCGTGCATAAGTGAACGGTGTGCATGTAAAATTGCCTTCGGGAATCCCGTTGTGCCCGATGAAAAGTATATAGCCGCGTCGTCGTCATCCGTAAGAGGAATTGTCGGCGCTTTTGATGAACAGTAGTTTATGAGTGTTTCGTAGCTGTCTGCGAAGGTGGGGCAGTCCTCACCCGAATAGAGCCACATTTTTATTCTCGGAACACGCTCGACTATCTCTTCTATTCTGCCTGTAAATTCAGGCCCGAAAAGAATATAGTCGCAGTCCGCCTTGTTAAGGCAGTATTTGATTTCTTCCGCCGTGTATCTGAAGTTGAGCGGAACAACGACACCGCCTGCTTTGAGAATGCCGAAATAAGCGGGGAGCCACTCAAGGCAGTTCATCATGAGAATCGCAACCTTGTCGCCCTTTTTGATGCCGCGTGTCAGAAGAAGATTTGCGAAGCGGTTGCTCATCTTGTTGAACACGCTCCAGGTAATCTCTCTTTTGTACGCCTTGCCGGGTGTTGACTCGATAAGGGCGTACTCTCGCCACGTGAGCTTTGATTTGTCGTCTGCCTGCGGATTGATTTCAGTCAACGCAACGTCGTTGGGGTAAAAATCCGCGTTTTTCTGAAGAATTTCGGTGATTGGCATTTTAAGTCTTCCTTTCAATTCTCGGGGGCTAAAAAAATATCCACCCCCTGAAAAAATCAGAGGGCGGAAACAAATTCCGCGGTACCACCTCAGTTTACCGCAACCTCACGACTGCGGCCTCATCGGGTACATTCATACCCTATCGCTGTAACGGGCGCTCCCGGCTGTACCTACTTTTTGCGTTTTCGGCTTGCTGCTCGGTCAGGTGTATTCATTTAACGTGCCGACACATCCTTTCAGCGGACGGATGCTCTCTGAAGACGTTACGAAAAACTACTTGTCCTGCGTCATCGCATTTAATGAGATAACTTTACCACTTTATTTTTGCATTGTCAAGGCGAAAAAATGCAATAATATGCATTTTTTTGTGTTGTTCGTTATGCAATATGGTTAACGGAACTGCAGATTGTTAAAATTGTATTAAATAAAGCTTGCATAAAAAACAAAATGTAGTAAAATATAAATACCAAAACACAGGAGGAGAAATCCATGAAAAAGATTATTTCCGTTATATTGGCAACTGCCATGCTTGCGGCGTCGCTGTCCGTTGTTGGCTTTGCCTATGAAACAAAGACTGCCGTTTACCCGGAAGTTCAGGTGCACGGCTTCAGCTATCAGGAGCTTTATCTCGATAAAGACGACACAAGCTCCGATGTTATCTGGCCGCCGACGAGCGATACAATTTTTACGGCTGTAAAGGATTCAATCCCCTATCTTGCGAAATTCGCGGTGACAAGAGACTGGGACACACTCGGCACACAGCTTGCCCCCATTGTCAGAAAGATATTTGAGCCGGCGTTTCTTGACGAAAACGGCAATCCTCAGGGCAACACGGGCATTTATTTTGAATACCCCACCAAAGAGGAAGTCATAGAAAATCCCGAACAGCTGTTTGAGTATGACTGGCGTCTTGACCCCATCGAGACAGCCGCACAGCTCAACGACTTTATAGATTATATTCTCGACTGCACAGGCGCAAAGAAGGTTAATCTTCAGTGCCACAGCTTCGGCGGCGTTGTTACCACAGCCTATATAAAGCTTTACGGCACATCAAAGCTCAACACCGTTGTATACAACACCACAGCCATATACGGTGAGACCTTCACAGGCGAGCTTATGACAGGCAAAATAAGCCTTGACGGTGAAGCTATCCGTGCATACATGGAGTATGTTTTTGACGGCAAGACAGGCGAGACAATCATGAACGGCATATTTGATATTTTAAGCAAAGCCGGACTTCTTGATTTGGTCTGCTCGCTTGGCAATACGTTCATAGAAAAGCTCAGCCCGACAATTCTCGGCGAAGCTATTGTGCCTCTGTTCGGCGGATGGCTGAGCATCTGGTCAATGGTTCCCGATGAATATATTGACGATGCGATGGATTATGTGTTCAATACCGTTTATAAAGACAGCACGGTTGACCGCACACAGCTGATAAACAAGATAAAGAATTACAACACGCTTGTCCGTGCAAACCGTGAGGAACTTCTCGATGAAGCGGCTGAAAACACAAACTTCTATGTAATTTGCCGTTACGGATACAGTGCAATTCCCGCGACCGAATCGTGGAAGAATCTGAGCGACGGCACAATCGATTCTAAGTTTACTTCATTCGGTGCTACGACATCCGATTATAATTCAACTCTTACGGATGAACAGCTGGCAAACAGCGACCCCGAGAGAGTATCTCCCGATAAGCGAATTGACGCCACAACGTGCAGATACCCCGACCGTACATGGTTTATAAGAGGACTTAAGCATGCGGACGCCGAAGGCACAATGGATGAGCTTTTCGATAAGTTTTTCGAGTATGACGGACAGGCTACCGTTGACACATTCGAGGATCTGCCGCAGTTTCTGAGCTTCGACAGCACAAGCCTCACAATCTCCGCCGACACGGGCGAGCAGACACAGAAGGCAACGGGCATTATCGCTGTGTTTAAAGAGATTATCGATATGTTCAAGAGCCTGCTTTACAGGATATTCGGCAGACTTGTGCCGGCGTGCTGAAAATTAGCAATTAGCAATTAGCAGTTAGCAATGTCGATACAATGCATAATGTAGAATGCATAATGCATAATGTCGGAAGACACTGCGTGTCTTGGATTGTATAAGCTTCGCAAACACTTGGCTTTTTCGGTGTTTGCGGGGCTTTTTTTCTATGTTGGATTTTTTGGCTTCGCAAGAGGTAGGTTTATTTTGTGATGTGGAGCTTTTCCTTCGTTTTGTTTTTTAGTTTTGCAAGAGGTGAGCTTATCGGTGTTGCGGGACTTTGCCGTTGGCGGAGACGAGCCGCCGGTCGGGGTACCTACCTGTTCGGTCGGTTGGTTTTTGAATTTGTCAATTCTTTTGCCGAACAGCCAGGTACCACCTCCCGGCGGGTGCCCCTCTCTCGTCTTCATTTGTTAAGCCGCATGGGGCTGCGGCTGAACAAATTTAACTCGTTCGGGGTATGTGCCTCCTCCTCACTCACAGCCTGTCGGCTGTTCGCTTGTCGTCGGCTTTGCCTCGCTT
>CAZTWO010000071.1:0-7530 GCA_964617965.1 uncultured Ruminococcus sp.
GTTTTTCCCAAAGATTAGCAGGTGCAATATTATGAACAAATATCAACTATACGAAGTACGGCCGAAAAATCAGCACGCAGGCAGCAAAGCCCGTGACGATGCCGCGTTTTTCGCCGAAGAAATGGGCTACAAGACGCTCAACATAAAATGCTGTGAGATTAGTGAATCGGTACTCGGCAGACTTCTCAGAAGATGCCGTCCGTTTATGTCGTATCTCTCGGCATATCACAAAATAGAAAAAAATTCGATTGTGCTTCTGCAGAATCCGTTCCATCATAAGCATTTCGGACGCGAAAAGTACATAAGGATGCTCAAGAGCAAAAAGAACTGCACGTTAGTATCTCTTATTCACGATGCCGAATTTCTTCGAGGCTCCCACTGTTCCAACACAAGCACACAGCCTGAATTTGAGTTTATGAAGGCGACATCCGATTATTTTATCGTGCATAACGATTCTATGAAGGCGGAATTTATAAAGAACGGTTTTGACGAAAAGAGCCTTATTACTCTCGATATTTTCGATTACAGAGTTGACGGTGAGATTAAGGCAAAGCCTGTTGACGAAAATACCCCGGACGTTATAGTCGCGGGCAATCTTATTTCAACAAAAAGTCCGTATGTCTATCTTCTTAACAGCCCCGAGGTTGGTGTTTCCGCAAATCTTTACGGACCGAATTTCGAAGGCGACAAAGACGATAAGCTTATAAAATATAACGGTTCGTTCCCGTCCGACAAAATCCCCGAGATAATAGAGGGCAAGTTCGGTCTTATATGGGACGGCGACAGCATTGACGGCTGCAACGGCGAAACAGGCCGCTATCTGAGATATAACAATCCGCACAAAACGTCACTGTATCTTGTGTCAAGACACCCCGTCATAATCTGGAAAGAGGCGGCAATGGCAAAATTTGTCGAAAGAGAAAATGTCGGCATTACCGTTGATTCGTTAAGCGAAATCCGCGAAAAAATCGACGCCGTATCCCCCGCCGACTATAACAAAATGCTCGAAAACACCGAAAAAGTCGCACAGAGGCTTGAAAAAGGATTTTATCTTAAGAAGGCACTTGAAGCGATAGAAAAAATGTGAGCAGGAGGTAACACAAGTTAGCAAGGAGCAAGGAGCAAGGAGCAGTGGAAAAGGGGCCGGGGGTCAGGGACCGGGGGCCGGGGTTGCAAACATGAAAGCTAATCGCCAAAAAGAAAAATTATCTTTTGCGAAGCTTATAATCCAAGTCCGCAGGACTTCCGAAATTGTTAATTGTTAATTCTTAATTCTTAATTGTTAATTGTTAATTGCTAATTGCTAATTGCTAATTGCCTCAAAACTCCAATCTGTATTAATCTCTGTGTATCAAACTTTAATCTCTACATCAAAAAAAGGGGTCTCATTCCTTGAAGGGTAAAGTCGTAAAAAATTACATATACAACACGGCATATCAGATTTTGCTTGTCATTATGCCGCTTATAACATCGCCGTATCTGTCAAGAACGTTGCAGGCGACATCGGTCGGCATATATAACTATGCGTATTCCATCGTGTCGTATTTTGTTCTGTTCGGCACTCTCGGAAGCTCGCTTTTTGCACAGCGTGAAATAGCCTTCTATCAGGATGAGCCCGAAAAACGCTCGAAGGTATTCCGTGAAATCGCGATTCTGAGAGTCGCGACAGTTGCAGTTGCAGTTGCGGTGTATCTCGGTTTTGTGTTCATAACAAAAAATTACCGCAATGTGTTTCTGATACTGATAATTGAGCTTGTGGCGACGGCGTTTGATATTACATGGTTTTTCCAGGGAATGGAGGACTTCCGCAAAATCGTCATAAGAAATACGATTTTCAAGCTCCTCGGCATTGCTCTGATATTTATATTCGTAAAGTCATCCGACGACCTGTATAAATACGCTCTTTGCATTACGACACCCACACTGCTCGGCAACCTGTCGCTGTGGCTGTATATGCCGAAATATCTTGTAAAGGCAAGACCTCAGATAAAATCGGTGCTGTCGTACATAAAGCCGATGCTTGCGCTCTTTGTGCCGCAGATAGCAATTGAAGTCTATACAATTCTTGACAAGACCATGATAGGCGCACTGGCAAGCGATATACAGTATGTCGCTTATTATACCTACGCTCAGAACATCGTAAAGACGCTTCTGCAGCTTATAACATCCCTCGGTGCGGTCATGCTCCCTGCAATGACAAACGCCTTCGCTCATAACAGACTTGACGAAATAAAAGAGATGATGGACAACTCGATAAAGTTTGTATTCATGCTCGGCTGTCCCATGATGTTCGGCATTGCCGCCTGCGCAAACAGACTGGCTGTGTGGTTCTACGGTGAAGGATATGAGCCTGTCGGCACCATCATGATGGCAATCTGCCCCATTATAATGGCAATAGGACTGTCCACGGTAATAGGCAAGCAGTATCTTCTTCCGTCAAAAAAGCAGACGGCGTTCACAGTGTCCGTTGTTAGCGGCGCATGTGTGAACTTTATTCTGAACTATCTGCTCATACCGAAATTCAATGCGATAGGCGCGTCGGTCGCAACCGTATGCGCGGAGCTGACCGTCGTTGTCGTTCAGATTGTATTCGTAAGAAAAGAAATAAGCTTCTGGCACTATATAAAGCATAATATCAAATATTTCATTTATTCCGCGGTTATGTTTGCCGCAGTATATCCCATTTCATTTGCCCTTGACGGCATTCTCTGCACTCTTGTACAGGTTGCCGCCGGCATCGCGGTATACGCCGTTTTCCTGCTTATCACAAGAGACAAGAACCTTGGCTTCTTGATTGAGACGGTTAAGAAGGCAGTGCTTAAGAAAAAAGCCTGATACAATGAGTAACTAATGTAGAATGCATAATTAATGTAGAATGTAGAATGCATAATGCAGAATGTCGGAAGTCCTGCGGACTTGATTTATATAGCTTCGCATATAACCGGATTTTTGTTTTTGTCTTGAATTTGGATTCGCAAACCCCGGCCCCCGGTCCCCGACCCCCGGTTCCTGAAAAAGCCGCCGCCTGACCTAAAAGGTCAGGCGGCGGTTTTTTCAGAAGTTGTATTTCTTTTTGTTCTCTTCGTCGTGAAGTCCGGCAAATACCTTGTCGTCCTCAAAGCGGCTGAACATTTCATCGTCGTAGTATGAAAATTCTCCGTTGTCTGCCGGGGGAGTAAACTTTTCGCGTTTCTTCTCCTCTTTTTCTTTTACAGAGAATTTCGGAGGTTCGGGCTCTGCGGGAGGAGTAAACAGGTCACGGATACGTATTTTCTCCGCCCTTCTCTGTTTGTATTCCTCGTCAACCTCTTTGACGGTCTGCTTGTGCTTGTTCGCGGTGGCATTGATATCGGCGTCAATGTCGTTAAAAAGATCGGTATTGTCGTCGAGCCGTGCCTTGCGGTGAAGCTCGTCGGTAAATTCACGGACAACATCGTGCTTTCGTCCTGTATCAAGGGGGCTTTCTTCGTTGATAACAGGCACATCTTCGGTCTCTATATCTTCGGGCTCATCATAATATTCCGGCTCTTCGGATTCGTTCTTTTCACGGCTGAAAAGCCCCGAGAAAATCGATTTCTTTTTTCCTCTGCCGGCACTGTTTTCGGAGTGTTTTGAACGTCTGTTCGCAGTGTCATTGTCTTTACTGAAGGAATCGAGCGCGGACAGAAGATCTTCTTCCGATGTTTTTGCTTCTTCCGGCTGTTCCTTGACGGGAGCGGATTCGATTGTGGGAACGTTGTCGGCAGTTGTGTCGGCAGGTGTCTCGGTTTCGATGACGGGCTCTGACTCGATATTTTCGTCAATGGGCGGCAGATCCGATATAGCACCTTCGTTGTCAATGTAGTCATCCGTTTTCTTGAAGGGCAGACGTGCACGGGGCTTTTCGCTCTTTGCGAGTGCTTTAGGTGCGAATATGCATACGGCTATCCATATCGCCTGCAAAATTACGGCGACAATGGGTGTGATGCCCGTGAATGCGCCTGTGAACATCAGCACGGCTGACAGCACGGCACCGAGAGAAGTAAGACAGGTGCATGCAAGCTTTGACATATGGCAAACGGAATTGAGATGAACCGAAGCGGCACCACAGCGGCACATACTTTCGAGTGTGTCATCAAATACGATGCCGGCCTCCTCTGAGTCCGTAACAGCCATGCGGGTGTTGTTTATCTTATCTGAAGTCTTTTTAAGGAGCGTTCTTACGCTGTCATGAGGCAGAGAGAGAAGTTCCTCAGTGTATTTGTCGGTAAGGTTGGGGTCAACCGTGGATACAAGAATATTTACGCCGTTGTCGGCAAGCGTTTTAAGATTTGCGGCGGTCGAAGCGGAGCAGGAGTATTTTACGGAGAACAGAGCTATAAACTGACCTTCCATCGCAAGATATACGCTCTTGCAGTCACTGCCGGACATAACGGCCGCCAAAGCTTCGCTCGGGACTTTTACATTGTGATTTTCGAGCAGCTTGTGTGTGCCGAGAAGCACCTTACAGCTGTTTATCCATGCCGAAACGCCGAGACGGTCCTCGCATATAACGCCGTCAATCGGGGGCATACGGTCTTCATATCCCGCAACAGCCGGGGCAAAAGCGTCCTTAAGCACGCCGCCCGAGGAGTTTGTGAGTACGCCTGCGACAAACATTGCCTGTTTTTCTCTTACGCCCTTTGCACAGCTGCAGGCGGTAACTTCGGCTTTTATAATATCCGCCGAGTCGATAACAACGTCGTCAATATTCGCAAAGTCGGCTGAGTCCGAAAAACTCTGAATAAATGATGATTTTGAGGAAAGTGATTTGTTTTCTTTTGCGATTGCGCTGCCGCACGCGAAAAGACTGCCTATCGGGAACGACAGTATCGCCGTCAGTGCCGCCGCCGTCACACCGGCCGGGAATGACTGAGTGATTATACCGCCGATAATTCCGATAAGAACCGACGCACCCAAAGAGATAAGAACGGCTTTTGAATCGGGCATCGCACTCGAAGCGCTGTCACCTGTGCGCTTTAGGAACGTGCGGATAAATCTTGTTTTGCCGGGATAGACTATGTTTATACTGCTGTCGGCTTCGGAGTCTCTTAAAAGCTCTTTTATGAGCTTTTCGTCGGACACCTTGCGAAGATACGATTTGTCGCTTTTTGCGGATGCCGTCTTAAAGCAGTGGCGTGCCGAGTCATAGAAGAAAACCTTCGACATAAGATACGGCACTGTGAGCAGTATTGCGGCAGGTGTGAGCAGGTGCAAATCGGATTCCACATTTGCCTTTACGAAGAACATTGATATGTTCTGCAAAAGCGTGAACAGCATCATAAATGTAATGGAGGTGTCCGCACCCGGTGTCGTCTTAAGAAGCGAGACTATGCCCTTTTTGAAATCGGGCAATAAAATAACAAGAACAGCCGCCAGAAATACGCAGTTGAAAATATTATACGCCAAAGTACTGCCGCCGAACACCGTGAAAGTGCCGGAGTTGTTTGATGCGCTGACAGCGGTTATTAAATCCGTTAAAAGCAGAATAACGCCTGCCGCAAGAACGGCAAATGTTTTTATAAGTGCGGTTTTGCGGATTTTTATAAGCTGAGAGAAAATTTTCTTTCTGTCCTGCGGGTCATTAAATTCACCGCAGTTTACGGGAGTGAAGGAAGCATCCGTGTTCTCGAATTTTTCGGCAAGACCGGACAAAAATGCGCCCTTTTTCTTTTCGGTGTCGGAAGAAAATCTGCCGTCGGTGCTTTCGTCCGCTTTGTGGGTTTTCTTCTTGCTGTCCCAGAAATTGAAATTGTTTATTTTTTTCTGCCTTGCGTCCTTGAGGGCTTCCTCACGTGCCTTGTCTTCATCGTTTACGGTGTTGTAGCCGTCCATCATGAGCTGATCGGGGTCATGCGGAATGTCGTCCGATGCACTGTCGGCAATTTCTCTTAAAAGGTCGCCTTTGGAGGTGAATTTTTTTGTTTTTCCGGAGGTTGTTGTTTCACCTGTCTGTGCGTCTGCACTTTCGGCAGGTGTATTCTCCGATTCCGAAATGTCGGCAAATTCTTCACTAATGAAAGAGAGCTGCTCGGGCTCGGAGGTGCTGTCTTCGATTACCGTGTCGGTCTTTTCTTCCGGAGCGGAGTCGTCAAGCCCGTCTATGTCAAATGAAAAACCGTCTTCGGACACGTTTTCGGCTGAGCCGCTTAAGTCGGTGATAATCATTCTCTTTGTGCCGTCGGGGGATGAGTGTGCATCGTCGTAGGTACGGATTTTCCCTGTGTAGCCCGTGTGGGGATTCTGCGGAGCGGAACGGGGAGCGAACCTGTCCGTAAATTTATCCACATCGGTAGGGGAGTTGTCGGTCTGCCCGTGAGCGGACACAAACGGCGTTGAACCTGTCTTTATGAATCTCTGTGTCGTAGTGTCGATTATATCGCCGTCACCCTCCGGGAGCTTTATGCCGTCACTGCCCGTTGTGTGAACGGTCGGAGCGGGATTTATTTTTCTGCCGCCGTCCTCTGTCGGCAGAACAACACCCGAGGAGTGTGTTTCGCCCGTTTTTGTGTCGGCGTTTTTATTTTCATCGTTCATTTAAATATTCTCCTTTGCCGTCATCTTGCGGCTGCCGCTTCAAACATTAGAATGGCCGCGGCTACCGAGGCGTTAAGTGAGTTTATGTTGCCCTTCATCGGGATTAAAAGCGTGCCGTCGCAGTTCTCTTTTACGAGTCTGCTGACACCCGAACCTTCCGAGCCGACCACAAGAGCGATCGCTCCCGAAAGATTTGCTTCTCTGTACGGTGTGCCGTCCATATCGGCACAGTAAACCCAGATGCCTTCTTTTTTAAGTGATTTTATTGTATCTGTCAGATTTCTTACTCTTGCAACGGGCATATATTCGAGCGCACCGGCACTCGTTTTGCCTACAATGCCCGAAAGCCCCGCGCTGTGTCTCTCGGGGATTATCACACCGTGAGCACCACAGCATTCGGCGGAACGGATTATGGCACCCAAATTGTGCGGATCCTCTATTCCGTCGCAGATTATTATAAACGGAGGCTCGTCTTTTTCTTTTGCCGAGGCTAAAATATCTTCAACCGTTGAATATTCGTGTGCCGCCGCGGTCATTACAATTCCCTGATGGTTAGCGTGACCGCACATAAAGTCAAGCTTTTTTGTGTCGACTTCTTTTATCGGAAGCTTTTTCTCTCTGCACTGTGCGAGGATGGGAAGAAGCGCACCGTTTTTGTCACCCTTTTCGGTGAATACGCAGTCAATGGCTCTGCCGCTTTTAAGCGCTTCCTTTGCGGCGTTTCTGCCGATTATGAGGTCATCACGCTCGGATGCCTTCTTTTTGCCGTCGTCATCTCTGTCGGCGGGTTTTTCACGACGGTCTCTGTCTCGGTTAAATTCACGGTTTTTGGAGCCGTAACGCTCTCTGTTGTCTGTTTTTTTCTCAAATGCCATTATATATTACCTTAAATAAGAAATTTTTACATACATATTTCATTATATATGTGAGCGTGCTAAAAAGCAAGAAAAAAACGGAAAAGCGGGAAATTTAAAA
>CAZTWO010000071.1:7630-9546 GCA_964617965.1 uncultured Ruminococcus sp.
AATTCTTTTCTTATAGTGTTCATTACATCCCGTTTGTCAGCACTCCACATAGGTGCGACAAGAGTTTTTTTGTCGCCGTCGCCGGTAAGCCTGTGGACGGCAACAGTGTCGGGGATAAGCGGCAAAAGATCTTTTAATATGTTTATGTATTCGTCTTTTGTCGGTATGGAAAATTCATTGTTCAGGAAATGCTCGTACAGGTCACTGTCCTTCAGAATGTGCAGAAGCTGAAGCTTTACACCGTCAACACCTGCCGAGAGCATATATCCAAGCGTGTTTTTCATGTCGTCTACGGTTTCACCGGGCAGACCGATAATCATATGTGATATGACATAAATATTTCTGCTTTTAAGCTCGTGAACGGCGCTGCGGAAAACTTCGTTTTCGTATCCTCTTCTTATAAAATCGACGGTTTCGGGCTTTGACGACTGAAAGCCCAGTTCAATCCAAACCGGCTTGATTTTGTTCAGCTCCGATAATAGGTCAAGTACATTGTCCGGCAGACAGTCGGGGCGTGTGGCGATTGACAGAACGTCTATGTCGTCACGGGTAATGACCGGCATAAATTTCTCAAGGAGAATATTGACCGGTGCGTATGTGTTTGTAAAGCTCTGAAAGTAGGCGATATATCCGCCGTTTTTGTTTTTTCGGGCGATTCTCGCTTTGGCGTTTTCAATCTGAGTGTCAAGGTCGGTGGTGCAGTGCTCCGCAAATTCTCCCGAACCGCCGTGCGAACAGAAAATACACCCGCCCGTGCCGAGAGTGCCGTCTCGGTTAGGACAGGTGAAGCCGCCGTCAAGGGCGATTTTATACAGCTTTTTGCCGAAAGTCTGTCGGCAGTAATCGTTCATTGTAAGCATCGTCGTTAAACTCCCGTTCCGTCAAAGTCGGGTGTGTATTCTTCTTCTGCGGAGGACAGCTCCTGCACAAAGCCGTTGTCACGCCCTAAAAGATACAGATATCCGACGGCAGTGTCGTATTCTTTCTCGGTCAGTCTGCGGTTGAGAGAGGGGATAGCGAGCTGCTTTTTCGGAGGGGTGTACTGGCTCATGAGGCTTATCATTATGTCGTCCTCGTCGAACATTTCGGTAAGGTCGTCAAGACAGCCCAATGTATTTTCGATGAAACCGGGCAGGACAAGATGACGGACAATAACGCCCGAGAGCATCATGCCGTTATCATCAAGTCTGAATTTGCCTGTCTGGCGGAACATTTCTCTGAGTGCCGCCTTTGCGACGGTGGGATAATCTTCGGCACCCGAAAGCGTTTTTGCAAGGTGAGAGTCGGAATATTTGTAGTCGGGCAGATATATGTCAACAAGCCCTTGGAGTCGTCTGAGTGTGTCTACACTCTCGTATCCGCTCGAATTCCACACAACGGGAACGCTCGGCTTGTGACCGTCAAGAGCGTCTATTATAATGTCGGTAAAATGTGTGGGAGTGACAAGGTCTATGGTGTCCGCGCCCTTGTCAACAAGCTCGTCGATTATTTCACGAAGGCGTTCAGCCGTGATTTCTTTGCCCTCGTGGCCTCGGCTGATTTTTTCATTCTGGCAGAATATGCATTTAAGGTTGCAGCCCGAAAAAAATATAGCTCCTGCACCGCCGCCGAGGGAGCAGATGCAGGGCTCTTCCCAGAAATGAAGGTCGGCACGTGCCGCTTTAAGGATCGACGAAACGCCGCAGAAACCGACGGAGCGGCTGCGGTCGATGTTGCAGTGGCGGGGGCAGAGATTGCAGGAAGACATGAAATTTTACCTCTTTTTGTCAGTTTGAAACTGCAGGTAGTGTGGAGTGAAAAGCTGCATACAGTGTGGAGGGTGGAGTTTGGAGAGTGGAGTTGTTTGGATTGCGTGGCAAAATTTAATGTAGAATGTAGAATGCATAATGCAGAATGTCGGAAGTCCTGCGGACTTG
>CAZTWO010000072.1:0-4379 GCA_964617965.1 uncultured Ruminococcus sp.
TCTTTGTGAAGTTGATTTTCTTGCTTTTGGAAAAATGTATGGTATACTTTGTTTGTACGAAATTTTTGCGGCAGGGAGGAATTGTCTGTGAACAAATGGAAAAAATATGCGATAATGCATAAAGACAGAAAAGTCGCGTCAATAAACAGCGATGGTTCATGTACGATCTATTATCCTGCCTTCATGCCGTATAATCTCTATCTTGAAATGTCGGACGACCTTGACGACAGAATAAACAATCTTGTGAATTTTTACGCATGGTGTTCATCAAGAGTCCTGACACTTGACCGAAAATACGCCAAGGAAATATTAAACGCTTTGGGACTCAGACAGGCGAGTACCGACAAAGAGAGAGCGGAAATTGCCGTAAGCTATCACTGTGTGTCAATGATGGACGTTTTCTGGGTAAAGGGTTACCGTGAAAACATTTCCTTCTCGGATGTGAATATTTACAATCACTCGCTGTCGGATGTTTTTGTTGATGTTTCGCTTCGCGGAAAATCACTGACGGCAGAAAACAGCAGACTGGTTACCCCCGAAAATGTTGCTCCCGATATCGGAACTCCCGGTGTCGCACCAAAAGCGTGGGTTCGCACGGGCAATTCGTTTAAGCTTCTTAAAGACGGACAGGTGCGTGATGTCTATGCCGAAATACTCGCAAGCAAAATAATCGACTGCTTCGATATTGAACATGTAAAATACGAAGAAGAGGAATTTGACGGACAACCCGTAAGTGCCTGTCATCTGATAACAAACGAAGAACTGTCGATAGTTTCCGCCGAATATGTCGAAATATATGCCGCCAACCATGATATGAAGCTGTCGGATATTGTTTTCAAAAAAAGCTTCAAAGCCTATCATATGATGAATATTATCGATTATCTTGTGGGCAACAGTGACAGACATTGGGGCAACTGGGGCTTTTGGGTCGATAACAGAACCAATAAATTGGAGTCGCTGTACCCCTTAATGGATTTTAACAGGGCTTTTACGGCGTATTCAGACTTGGACGGAGCAATGTGCCTTCCCGAAAATTCAAAAATCACGCAGAAGGAAGCGGCACTTAATGCCGTTCGTCTTGTCGGCTTAAATCAGATAAAAGAAATTGACAGAGCGTGGTTTTACGATGAAAACATTTGGCGGATGTTCAATCGCAGACTTCAGCTTTTGAACAATTAGCATGGAAGGGGCCGGGGGTCAGGGGCCGGGGGCCGGGGAGCTTCGCAAAGCAATTAGCAATTGGCAATGGTTATTTACACCCGGCGACTTTATTCTATTCGCCCTGCAATGCTTAAACAACCTGCCTCCTGCGAAGCTTATAAATTCAAGTCCTACGGACTTCCGCAATTGTTAATTGTTAATTGTTAATTCTTAATTAAAAAAAGTGTCCTGCACCCGACAAGACACTTTTTTATTATTATCTGACCTTTAGCGAAGCTATATAATTCAAGACACGCAGTGTCTTCCTTAGTTACTGGCCACTGGCCACCGGATACTGGCCACTCATTGTTAACTGCTAATTGCTAATTGCAATTACTTACCCAGAAAATGAATGAACAGTCCGCTCAGAAGCTTCGGCTCAAACCATGTTGATTTCGGAGGCATAATCTTCGATGCGTCCGCTATGCTCATAAGCTCATCAAGGGAAGTCGGATACATGGCGAAAGCGAGTGTCATATCCTCATTGCAGCGTTTTTCAAGCTCCTTAAGTCCTCTTATTCCGCCTACAAAATCGATTCTCTTGTCGGTTCTGGGGTCGCCGATGCCGAAAATACGGCTGTTTACACGATCCTGCAAAATGGAAACGTCAAGGCTTGCAACGGGGTCGCTCTCGTCCGCCTTGCCGTCCTTGAGAGTCAGTGCGTACCACTTCTTGTCAAGATACATTCCGAATGTGTGGCGTTTTTCGGGGTGATATGCACCGTTATTTTCTTTAATATCGAAATCCTCGCCGAGAAGTGACAGAACCTCATCGACACTGTGACCGTTTAAGTCCTTTATCAGGCGGTTGTAATCGAGAATTTTAAGATCGCTCGCTCTGAAATATACGGCAAGGAAGAAGTTAAACTCCTCGTCGCCTGTGTATCCGGGGTTCGCCGCTCTTCTTTTAAGCGCGACCTTAACGGCGGATGCGGCTCTGTGGTGACCGTCCGCGATATAAAGCGACTCTATATTCTTAAAGCCCTCAACAAGAGCGTTAATATCGCCGTCGTCAGAAATAACCCACACTTCGTTTCTGACATCGCCGTCCGAAACAAAATCGTATTCGGGAGTGAGAGCTGTATACTTGTCGATAATTCCGTTAATCTCGTCACTCTGACGGTACGCGAGGAAAATGGGGCCTGTGTTGGCGTCGCAGGTGTCAACGTGACGGATACGGTCCTCTTCCTTGTCGGCTCGGGTCAGCTCGTGGCGCTTTATAACGCCGTTAATGTAGTCGTCAACGGACGCACAGCCGACAACACCCGTCTGAACCGTTTTGCCCATGGTCTGACGGTAGATATACAGATTTTTCTTTGAGTCACGAACGCATATGCCGTCACTCTCAAGTTTTCTGAGGTTCTCGGCGGCTTTGGCGTAAACCTCATCGGAATACAGATCGGTGCCGAGCGGCAGATCGATTTCTGCCTTGTCGACGTGCAGGAAAGAATAAGGCAGGTCTTTTACCTTTTCTCTTGCTTCGTCGGAGTTCATAACGTCATAGGGCAGCGCCGCCACCTGAGACGCATATTCCTTTTTCGGACGCAGTGCCGAAAACGGCTTAATTACAGACATGGGAGTACCTCCGGATTAATATTTTGAATTTTTTTGGTTTTATACGGTTGCACTTAAAGACATAACGAAAGTAAGAAGCATAAAAATGCAGAATGTAGAATGCATAATGTAGAATGCATAATGCAGAATGTAGAATGCATAATGCATAATGCATAATGATGGAAAACGCCAAAGCGTTTTGGATTATAAAGCTTCGCATAATCCCAATGCGGTTTTTAAAGAAATGTTTTACCTTTTGCGAAGCCAACTGCTCCTTGCTCCTTGCTCCTTGCTAACTTTATTGTTTCTTGCTAACTTATATTGCTTACTCCGGCTCAAAAGTACGGATTATTCCGCTTTTCATCTTCAACGTTGGTCATGCTTCCGTGCCCGGGGTAGACGGTGAGGTCGCCGGGGAGGGAAGAGAGTCTTTTAAGAGAAGACAGAATCTCGTTTGTGTAACCGCCCGGCAAGTCGGTTCGTCCGCATGAGCCTCTGAAAAGCGTATCGCCCGAAAAAATCTCATTTTCGGTCAGAAAGCATACGCTCCCCTTTGTGTGACCGGGTGTGTGCAGAACACGCAGTTTAGTATTGCCGAGCGTAATTGTATCGCCGTCGTTAAGAATAACATCGGCGCTTTTTCTGCCCTGTGCGGCATAACCCATAGAGGCGTTTTGGCTTTTATACTCATCGGTCAGACATTCGGCATCGTCTTTATGAATGCACACTCTGCCGCCGAGGAAATTATAAAGCTCCTCAACGCCGCATATGTGGTCAAAATGACCGTGCGTGAGCAGAATATAATCAAGACTTTTTACATTCGCTTCAAAAAGCAGACGCTTATAGTCACCGTTGAAAACGGCACAGTCGACAGCTGCCGCCGCACCGGTTTCACGGTCTTTTATTATGTAACAGTTTGTGGCATAAAGCCCTATGGGGCGTGAAAATATCTCAAGCATGGCTTTTACCCGAATTCTTCCATATATCGGTGTCGTAAATAATCGTGACAGGCCCGTCGTTAGTAAGCGACACCTTCATGTCCGCACCGAAAACACCCTTGTCGACTTTTTTTATGCCCTCTTTTTTAAGGCACTCGACAAAGTACTCATACAGCTCATTCGCAATATCGGGAGCGGCACTCGGCGTAAATGACGGACGGTTGCCCTTTTTAACATCTGCACAGAGCGTAAACTGAGATATGCACAGAACCTCTCCGTCAATGTCAAGTATCGACAGATTCATTTTTTCGTTCTCATCCTCAAACACACGAAGACGCGCGGTTTTTGCGGCGAGCGTTTCGGCTTCCTTTTTTGTGTCGCCGTCCATAACGCCCAGAAGTATCATATATCCGTGTCCGCATTCACCGACAACATTGCCGTCTACGCTGACAGAGGCGAACAGAACTCTCTGAATTACGGCTTTCATGCTTTACGCCTGCGGAGGAACATCCTCAAAGGGTACGGAATTGTCGGGCTCTTCGGGTATGACAAGTGCCGCGATAATGTACACAAGCAAGCCGCTGCCTACAAAAAGCGCGAAAAGCACAAACAGCAGACGAACAATCGTCGAATCAATGTTGAAATACTCGGCAATGCCGCCGCATACGCCGCAGAGCTTTTTGTCGG
>CAZTWO010000072.1:4479-9305 GCA_964617965.1 uncultured Ruminococcus sp.
TTTATACGCCGGAGCGTTCCACTCCTGTTACACCATTGAGCTTCTGCAAGCGTGCCATAACGCTTTTGAGATGCTCAACGCTGTTTGCGGTTATTGTCAGGTTTATAAGAGTACGCCCGTCCTTTGTGTCACGTGTGTTAATTCCGTGGACGGCAACATGAATTGTATTGAGGGTATTGAATATCTCGTTCATTATGCCCTTTGTGTTAAGGCAGGTTAAAAGAAGTGAAGCGTTAAACTCCTGCTTTTCAACCGAGTTCCAGAATACGTTTATCCAGCGTTCGGGCTCCGAGGACTCCGATATGTGCGTCGGGACATTCGGGCAGTCTCGCTTGTGAACCGATACGCCGTGACCTCTTGTGATAAAGCCTATGATATCATCGCCCGGTATGGGGTTGCAGCAGCGTGAGAGCTTTACAAGGCAGTTGCCTATGCCCTCGACCACAACGCCCTCACTGCTTACGGTTTTCGGCTTCTTTGTGAGTTTGACTTCCGTCGTTTCATCGGGGACGGCTACAATTTTGTTGTACTCGTCTTTTATCATCGGCATAATCTTAGACAGGATTACACCGCCGTAGCCGATAGCGGCAAAGAAGTCGTCGGAATTTGTAAATTTCTGCTTCTCGGTTATAATCGACAGAAATTCCTTTTCTTTGTCTTTGTCGTCGTTGAATACAACGCCGTTTCTGCGAAGCTCACGGTCATATTCCGCCTTGCCTTCGATTATGTTCTCGTCACGGCGTTCCTTTTTGAACCATGTACGGATTTTTGTCCGTGCTTCGTTTGTTGCGACTATCTTAAGCCAGTCTCTTGACGGGCCTTTTCCGGGCTGAGGGGAAGTCAGAACCTCGACAATTTCGCCGTTCTGAACCTTATAGTCAAGCGGAACAATTCTTTTGTCAACCTTCGCGCCGACCATCTTGTTGCCGACGGCTGAATGTATGGCGTACGCAAAGTCGATTACCGTAGCGCCCGACGGCAGACATATGACGTCACCCTTCGGGGTAAATACGAATACCTCTTCACTTGCGAAGTCGTTCTTGATTGTGTTGAGTATATCGGCACTCTGACCCAGTTCACTCTGCACTTCAAGCAGGTCACGAACCCATCCGAGACCCTTTTCGATACGCTTGTTTGAATCGGGATTTGTGTAGCCTAATTTGTATTTCCAGTGGGCGGCGACGCCGAATTCGGCTGTGCGGTGCATTTCGTGAGTTCTTATCTGCACTTCAAACGGCACGCCCTCTTTGCCTATAAGAGTGGTGTGGAGTGACTGATAGTGGTTGGGCTTCGGTGTTGAAATATAGTCCTTGAAACGCCCCTGAATGGGCTTATACATATCGTGAATTACACCGAGACAGTTATAGCAGTCGCCCACCGTGTCAACGATAAGACGAACGGCGTATATGTCATAGATTTCTTCGAAGGTCTTGCCCTGCATATACATTTTGCGGTAAATTCCGTGGACGGATTTAATTCTGCCCTCGATTTCCGCATCGGGCACAAACTCACGCACACGTGTGCCTATTTTCTGCTTTATGCTGTCAAGAAATTCCTTTCTCTGCGGCTCCTGTTCGGCAAGCGCACGCTCGATTTCGCCGTACGCTATGGGGTCAAGGTAGCTTATCGCAAGGTCCTCAAGCTCTTCTTTTACGGGACGGATACCGAGACGGTGAGCAATGGGCGCATAGATTTCAAGAGTTTCTCTCGCCTTGTCACGGCGTTTCTGCTCCGGGACAAATTTAAGAGTACGCATATTGTGCAGTCTGTCGGCAAGCTTTATGATTATGACTCTTATGTCCTCGCACATGGCAAGAAGAAGCTTTCTTAGGTTCTCGGCCTGCTGTTCCTCCTTGCTTGCCAGCGGCACCTTGCCGAGCTTTGTAACACCCTCGACCAGAAGCTGAACACTCGGGCCGAACGCCTTTTTTATGTCGTCGCTTGTTACAGCCGTGTCCTCCACCGTGTCGTGAAGCAGTGCCGCCTGAACGCTCTGGGCGTCCATGCCGTAGCCTATAAGAATATCTGCCACAGCGACGGGATGAATAATATACGGCTCGCCCGATTTGCGTTTCTGTGACTTGTGCGCTTCATAGGCGAAATAAAAAGCTTTCTCTACCATTGCGGCATCCTCGGGGGAGTATGCCTTTTTTACTTTTTCTTCTATCGGCTCATAAAATTCATGACCCTCGGCCATACTGTTCATCTCCTTATCTATCGATATATCCCGCTTTTTTAAGCAGGGGATTGTCTGCAAGATTTGTTTTGCCGCTGACGGGAACGGTGATATAGCCTTCATCCGTATCGGCAATCAGTCCGGCTTCCGTCAGCGCTAAAAGGCACAGACGGATTTTCCCCGCATCCTCGGGTTTAAGTCCGACACGAACCGCCAGAATTTCTTCGGGAATATTGAGCGGACTCATCTGTTTGATAAGTCTGTAAACATCCGCAAGAATTTTTCTTGTGGGGCAGACAAGCTGTCTTTGTTCCTCGGTTATCTCTTCGTTTCGGCGAAGTCTGTCGCAAATGGCAAGACTGCCGAAAATCAGACGGTCATCCGCACCCGACGGACGCATTTCTTTAATGTATACGGCGGCCGTGCGGCGGCCCATGTATTCATTGTTTTCTATTTTTACGGCGGCATCGACCGTGTCACCGACGATAAACGGAAACTGTGCCGGGGTTTTGCCGAACCACGAGGCGTTTACGGTAACTCTGTCACGGACAAGGCTTACTTTTATGTGCTTGCCGCCGCCCATGGATTTTACGCCCGCCACAGTCATCTGAAACAGACCGAATACGGGTGTGGGGTTTTCCGCTCCGAACGGCTCCAAAAGGGCGAGAGAATCGGTGATTTCCGTTGATATGTTTGCCGGATTAAGCCGGCAGTCTATGTTCAAGGTCGGGTAAATATCGCCGACCGAACGGGCATATTCATTTATCTTAATGCGGAATGCTTCTATGTTTTCTTCTTTAATCGAAAATCCGGCAGCCATTCTGTGTCCGCCGAACTGTACTAATAAATCGGAGCAGTATGACAGTGCCGAATACATCGATAAGCCCTCAACGCTTCTGCATGAGCCTCGGCACACTCCGTCATCGGAGATTGATATTACGATTGCGGGTTTAGAAAATCTGTCAACAAGTCTTGCTGCCGCAATTCCTATGACACCGGGGTGGAACGCCTTGCCGGATGCAACTATTACTCTGTCAAGCAGAATTTCGGGACGCTTTTCAAACAGTGCTATTGCATCTGCGGCAATGGAAGCTTCCGTTTTCTGTCGCTCGGCGTTCAGCTCGCAGAGCCGTGTGGCGTATTCGTCCGCTTTTTCGGGGTCGTCCGTCAGAAGCAGATTGAGTGCAAGAAGTGCGTCGTCCATCCGTCCTGCGGCGTTAATTCTTGGTGCGAGCATGAATGCGACATTGACGGAGTTTAACTCTCTGCCGCCCGTCGCCTTTTCTATGAGTGACATAAGCCCGGGGCGTGATGTGTTTCTGAGCTGCTTTAACCCCAGGGATACTATTGTTCTGTTTATGCCCTTTAGGGGGACAATATCGGCGATTGTGCCTATCGCCGCAAGCTCGCCAAGCTCGGCTATGACACTCTCGGTGTCGCCGTCCTCAAGTGCCGCACACAGCATAAGAGCAACTCCGACACCGGCTAAATCAGTGTAGACACTGTCGTCATCCGTGCGGTGCGGATTTATTACGGCGGCGGCTCGGGGGAGTATATCGCCCGGGGTGTGGTGGTCGGTGACCACAAGATCTATACCGTGATTATAAAGGCGTTCGGCTTCGTTTATCGCCGCTATGCCGTTGTCGACGGTTATTACAAGTGAAAATCTGTTTTTTGCGATTTCCTCAACGCCCTTGTCCGACAGTCCGTAGCCGTCGCTTATTCTTGACGGAATGCGGTAGCTGACATCCGCACCCATCGCCGAAAGATATGTGTACAGCAGTGCTGTGGCTGTAACGCCGTCGCAGTCGTAGTCGCCGTAGATGAGCATCTTTTCGCCGTTTTCTATGCCGGTCATAATACGATCAACGGCTTTGTCCATGTCTTTTATAGTAAAAGGGGAGGGGAGAACGGTATCTTCGCAATAAACGAAATCGGTGATTTTCTGCGGAGTGTCAAGACCGCGTGTCAGAAGCAGAAGCACGGCAAACTCATCAACACCCGACGCTTCTGCGAGCGCGAGTGCCTTCTGTTTGTCATATGGCAGAATGTTCCATGCTTTGCGAGACAAAAAATATCACCGTCCTGAAGGGAAGATTTATTAAAGAGGTGGCTGCGAGGGAATGGGGGTCAGGGGTCGGGGCTTTATAATGTAGAATGTAGAATGCATAATGCATAATGTCGGAAGTCCTGCGGACTTGAATTTATAAGCTTCGCAAACATTAAAGCTGATTTTTTTTCAGGGAAAGACTTATCTTTTGCGGAGCTTTATAATCCAAAACGCTTCAGCGTTTTCTTAATTTTGGTTTGTCGGACCGCTGCCGCCGGTCCTCATTAGTCGCTACGCCAAAAATCATTCACAGGATGATTTTTGTCTGCGACATTCTGTATTCTGAATTCTACATTATTTTGTTGTATAGCTTCGCTATCTTGGAAGCTGATTTTTCAGGGAAAGACTTATCTTTTGCGAAGCTTTATAATCCAAAACGCTTCAGCGTTTTCCTTAATTATGCATTCTACATTATGCATTCTACATTACTTAACCAAACCGTCTTGGGTCGAAAATCTCGCTTACAGATTTATTGCTGCTCCTTAATCCTTTTCTCCCTCGCTTCAGTTACCTGCTTTGTAATGTCCTCCATATAAGAAC
>CAZTWO010000073.1:0-4031 GCA_964617965.1 uncultured Ruminococcus sp.
ACAATCGGCTTATATTTACAACACACCAAAGTTTAAAAAATGTTAAATATCAGGAAATATCGAACTTTATTTTTTATGACCATACTCCGGTCATTTTTTATGACCATACTCCGGACATTTTTTATGACCATACTCCGGTCATTTTTTGTGTCTGTATAGACATTTTTTATGACCATACTCCGGTCATTTTTGCGTTTGTGCAATTCTAAGATATCTGTATTTGCGTGATTATCATGTATGTATTGCAGATAAACAACGACATCTTGACTATCCCGGAAGAAGAGAGTATCCTATTAGGGAAGATATGTTTTTTTTCGGGTATGAGTACTATCTCAGAGAAAAGAGGAATAAAGCAAGATGAGTGAAGAATATAAGCCGATGAACTGCCCTGTCTGCGACAACTTTTATTTTTCCGAATTGCAGGAGGATGACAACCCGGAAACTTTTCAGTGTTTAAGTTGCGGTTGGAAGTATGACCTGCGTCAGGTTGACTTTCCCGATGAAGCGGACGATAAAAACGGAATGTCCCTGAATGAATTCAGACGGCAGTATGAAGAAAAGCTGGCGGAAAATCCGAAATACAGTTATTTGGATGAAACAATTCCGGATGCGGTTCCTCATGATTGTCCCATTTGCGGAAAATATCGATTTGCCGATGAATACAGCTACGATATCTGTCCGGAGTGCGGTTGGGAGGATGACGGTTCGGAAATGCTGTATCCGAATGACGATTCGGGACCGAACGGTATGAGCTTTAACGATTATCGAAAACAGTATATGCAAAAACTGAAAGAAAATCCCGATTATCGTTGGAAGAACTCAAAATAAAAAAAACGCCCGTTCGGTGCTACCAACGCCGAGCGGGCACCATTCAAAGGATACGAGAACCCTTCAAACAAGCAAGTTTATTATATTATGCGATTTTCCGAATGTCAAACAATTTGTTTTGGACATTTTTCGTGTGTATTATTTGAAACAACTTACATTTTGCTTTCTGTCTGTAATAATATAAATGAAAAAACAGTTGACACAGCCGCCGTGGGTGTTATATAATGTGAAATTGTAGAAATAGGGGCAAGTACGCCTTTTTTCGAGAAGCGGCACATTTCTCTGTTCAGTGCCGCCACAATGAAAATCAGAAATGGAGGGGTAACGATGAAAAGAACTTACCAGCCCAAAAAGCGTCAGCGCAAGATGGAGCACGGCTTCCGCAAGAGAATGGCGGATCGCAACGGCCGCAAGGTTCTCGCCCGCCGCAGAGCAAAGGGCAGAAAGCAGCTCACTTACTAATCACCGAAAACCGGCAACAAGATGAACCGTTTCGAAACTCTTAACAACAACTGTGATTTCCGCCGTTGCTACGGCAGAGGAAAAGTGTACACAAATCCTGCGTTGGTAACTTATGTAGTCAGAAACCGCGCGGGAATTTGTCGTATAGGAATAACCACAGGAAAAAAGATAGGAAACGCGGTTCAGCGCAACCGTGCCCGCAGAATTATCAGGGCGGCGGCAGAGATGCTGCCCGATACAAAGGGCGGGTATGATATCGTTTTTGTGGCTCGCACAAGAACGGTATTCAAAAAAAGCACCGATATATTATCGGTAATGCAAAAGCAGCTTATCACGGCAGGTGTAATTGATGCGTAAGGCGGCACTTAAAGCCATAGAATTTTACATGCGGCGCATATCCCCTCTTTTTCCCGCGCGCTGCAGATACTATCCTACCTGCTCACAGTATACATACGAAGCCGTCGAACGGTACGGTTTCATTATCGGCTCCGTATTGGGAGCTATGAGGCTGCTTCGATGCAATCCGCTGTGGCCCGGCGGCGTTGACCCCGTGCCCGACTTAAAATGGATAGACTACATCAAGACAAGAAAAAATCACCATGACACACCCGGAGGTTCCAGATGACAGGATTCAGAGATATATTGGCAGTCCCGTTCGGCTGGGCACTTGGAGCACTGTACAGCATAAGCGGAAACTATCTTTTTTCACTTGTACTTATAACTCTCGTGCTTAAGCTTTTGTTGCTGCCCTTATCCGTAAAGCAGCAGAAAAACGCCGCAAAGCAGATGCGTCTTCAGGCGAAGGTTAACAAGATAAGAGCCAAATACGCCGGCGGCGGAAGAGAAGCTCAGATGAAAATCTCCGAGGAAACACAGGAGCTGTATAAAAGAGAGGGCTTTAACGCCGCAAACGCAGGCTGTGCGCCCCTTCTTCTTCAGCTTATCGTTATGATGGGTCTTTACGGCGCAATCTACGCACCCATGTCAAAGGTGCTCCATGTAGGTAACGCGGTTATCGAGGAGCTTCAGAGAGTTTATCTCGCACTGCCCGACCTTGCCGCAAATGCCGCAAAAGACACTTACAGAATGGAACTTAACATTCTTAACCGTTTTTCCGATATCATTCCGAATCTTGACACATCAATCGTGTCGCAGGATACGATAGCGAAAATTCAGAATTTCGTTGACCATTTCTCAATCTTCGGCATAAACCTGACGGAGCTGCCCAAGAATTTCAAGGGCAGAGACGACGCCGTCGCACTCATTCTTATTCCCGTATTTGCGGGTCTGTCCGCTATGCTTACAGCCGTTTACAGCTATTTAAAACAGCGCAAGACAAACCCCGAGATGGCAAAGAACCCTTCAATGGGCTGCATGATGCTTTTCTCTCCTCTTATGAGTGCGTATTTTGCGTATTCGCTTCCCGCAGGTGTCGGCTTCTATTGGATTATATCAAATATCCTTGCGTTTATTCAGACAATCGCTCTCAATATCGCCGTAAAACCGCAGAATGTTATCGCCGGACAGATGATTGACGAAACCGTACAGCGCCGTTCACGCGAAGAAAGCATCAAAAAGCGTGTGGCGTACACAGAAAGCAAAAAGAACTGAAAAAAGAAAGGAATTTTTGCAATGATAATAGAAAAAATCGGCACAGGCGCAACAGTTGAGGAAGCCTATGATCAGGCCAAAACTCTTCTTAATGCTCCCGAAACAGCCGAGCTTAATCACGAAGTTTTAGAGTATCCCAAAAAGAAGCTCTTTTCGAAAATACCCGCACAGGTAAAAGTATGGTACGAGATACCCGATGCACCCGTTAAGGCTGAACCTAAGGCCGAGCCCGTAAAGGCCGCTCCCAAAAAGGCTGAGCCCGCAAAGCCCGTTTCAAAGCCCGCATCAAAGCCCGCTCCCGCTCCCAAAAAGCCTGTTTCCCCCAAGGCAGAGTCCAAGAAGGAAGAGACGGCACCGGTTGAGGCCGCTCCCGAAAAGGTTGAGGAGAAGCCCGCTCCTGTGGTTGAAACACGTGTTCCCTTTGAAATTACCGATGACGACAAGCTCGCAAACCTTCTCAAGACCATTATTAAGGGCATGAGCATTGATGAGTTTGAATTAAGCGGCGAAAAGGTAGCCGAGACAGGCGAAATCATCTATAACGTATCCTGCGGCGATAACGACGGCGTTCTTATCGGCAGACGCGGCGATACTCTCGATTCAATTCAGTATATTCTCCGTCTCTCTCTCAACAGAGGCATTGACGACGACAAGCACACAAAGGTATGCGTAAATGTCGGCAACTATCGTGAAAAGAGAAACGAAAACTTAAGAGCACTTGCTGCAAAGCACGCGCGTCAGGTTCTCAAGTACGGCAGAAACGCAGTTCTTGAGCCGATGAATCCCTATGAGAGAAGAATTATCCACACCGCAATTCAGGAAATCGAGGGCGTTACATCGCACTCCGTTGGTTCCGACGGCGGCAGAAGAGTTGTTATTTCTCTTGAGGAAGGCGTACAGCCCACACATCCCGCACGCGGCGGCTACAATAACCGCGGCAGAGGCGGCTACAACAACCGCGGCAGAGGCGGATATAACAAGGGCGGCTACAACAAGGGCGGCTATAACAAGAACAGAGGCAACGGCAGAGACGGCTATCAGAAGAGAGAAGCATATCAGCCTTCCGTTACACGTGAGCCCCGCAAGGATACAGCCGGAAGCCTTTACGGTAAGATTGAAATTCCCGCTAA
>CAZTWO010000073.1:4131-9138 GCA_964617965.1 uncultured Ruminococcus sp.
TTTTTTTGTTGAGTTTTTTTAGATTCAGAACGAACAGATCAAATTATCTGTTAACTTTTAGACAGCTAAGATTATACCGGGCATACGACTAAGCATGAATGTTCAGCGAAGCTCACTGCTCCTTGCTCCTTGCTCCTTGCTCACTCGATTTTCAGTGTCCACCCGAATGTATCTTCTCTCGTGCCCCACTGAATACCGGTAAGTTCGTCGTAAATGTGCGATGTAAGCGGGCCTGTCTTGTAGTCGTTGATAATATACTCTTTGTCGTTGTAAACAAGCTTGCCGACAGGTGACACAACGGCGGCCGTACCGCAGCCCCATGCTTCTTCGAGCTTGCCGTCTTCGAGCGCCTTAATAACTTCCTCAACGGAAATGCGGCGTTCGATGACCTCATAGCCCTCATTTTTAAGCATTTCGATAATCGATTTGCGTGTAACGCCCGGCAGAACCGTGCCGATTAAATCGGGTGTCAGAATTTTGCCGTCAATCTTGAACATGACGTTCATTGAGCCGACTTCCTCGATATACTTTCTCTCTACACCGTCAAGCCACAGAACCTGCGTATAGCCCTTTTCTTCCGCCTTTTCGCCCGCTCTGTTTGCCGCCGCATAGTTGCCGCCGCACTTTGTGTAACCCGTGCCGCCTCTTACCGCACGGACATCCTCTGTCTCTATCATGATGGAAACGGGGTCAATGCCCTCGTCATAATAACTGCCCGAAGGAGAGGCTATTATCATGAATCTGACATCCTTGACTTTATGCAGACCTAAGTTCGCTTCGCATCCGAACATGAACGGACGGATATACAGCGACGTGCCTTCGGCGGACGGAACAAACCGCTCATCCGTTTTTACAAACGTTGTAAGAGCCTCAAGTGCGTCGTCCTCGTCAAGTGTCGGCAGAGTAAGACGCAGTGCGGAGTTGTTCATTCTCTTAATGTTTTCCCACGGTCTGAACAGCTGCACCGAGCCGTCGGGCGTGCGGTATGCCTTCATACCCTCGAATATTTCAAGACCGTAATGGAACACGGTTGCCGCCGGGTTAAGGGCAATGTCGCCGAACGGAACAATTCTCGCGTCGTGCCAGCCGATGCCGGCGGTCCAGTCCATAATAAACATATGGTCGGTGAATTTTACGCCGAAGCCGAGATTGTTTTCGTCAAGCGGCGGCTGAGGGTTGGGATTTTTTGTGATTTTGATTTCCATAGTATCGCTTCCTTATATTGTCGAATCTCAATAAATTTGTGCAACCGAAATAATGCATAATTCATAATGCATAATGCATAATGCATAATGTCGGAAGTCCTGCGGACTTGGATTGTAAAGCTTCGCGGATTATAACACAATTAAACAGAAAAATTTCCGATTTGCTTTTGAAATTGAGAAGAGCCGGGATTTGAGTTATATTATACAGAGCGGTTATTTTCAAGTCAACAGGGATAATCGATTTTGAATATTAAAGTTTATAAGAAAAACGATTAATAATATTGATTGATAAAAATAAAAAAACGCCCGTAAAAGCGAAAAATGGTCCTTTTGGGCTATTGTTTTTATTTGTATCGGTGATACAATAAAACCATAAGAGGTCGACACCGAAGGCTGTTCTTAAAGAGGAGAGGAAGATACTTTCGTGTGTCGGATTTATATTTTGTGGATTTAATATATATTGTAAAAACGAGGTAAAGAAACAGCATGGCAGACAAAAGCCGTGCTTTTTCTTTTTGTCCGAAAAAAGCAGAGTGTAATAAAACAGCCGTGAAATCAGGTGCCTTAACAGCTGACTTCACGGCCTTGTTTTTATTATTTAGTCTGCTTTGATTCCCAGTGAATCAATAAGATCGAGATACGCCGAAATCTGAGTGGAAGCCTGATGCTTGCCGACCGACAGAACCTCGTCCGCAATTTCATCGCCGATTATGTGACCCATAAACGCGAAATTGTCATCCGTTACAACATAGCCCGTAGCGTCATTTGCGAGGCATATGCAATAAACATCAACGCCGTCCTTTACACTGTTGTGAAGGCTGCCGTAATTCCATTCGGTGCCGTCCCATGTTGTGTCGCCGATAATCTCGTGACCCCAGAAAACTTCGGGATAGAACTCACCGGGGAACATGGCAAACGCAATTCTGTGACCGAATTCAACGTAGCCGACTTCACTCGGAATGCACTTTTTAAGTCCGTCATAGCAAACCTGATTGTTTACAAGGTTTATCTTGCACGCAAGAAGAAGTATGCTGTTTTCGGGATACAGCCACATGGTCTCGTGCTTTTCGTTAAGTATGGGCTGAAGCTCTTCGGAGAAATCGGCTTCAAGAAGAAGTCTGCCGAAATGCTCACCAAGAAGCTTGGTGTCGCCCGCGAGAATTTCTGCCTCTGTCTTGCCCTCGGAGTCAAAGCCGACATTCTGTCTTGACAGCTGACCCAATGAGCCCTGGAAGAAAACAAGATTTGAACCGTTGTCATTCTCGGAAATATAATTGTCGAGATAATAGATGTAGTCGGAGCTTACAAGACCGTTGCTTGCCGAGAATGATGTGGGATGGCATGAGAAATCGGTAAGATATGTGGATGCCGTGCCGTCATCGGGAATGAACTTAAGAGCCGCAACCTTCGGAATGTCTTCGGAAGAGATAAGCTCTCTCTTGTCGAGAACATAATATGAAACGTCAACTTCGGTGAAGAACAGTCTGCCTGTTGTCATGTTTGAAATAGCCTGCTTTGCGGCTTCAACTGACTTTGAGATGTATTCCTTCTTGAAGCTCTCTGCTGTTGCAAGCTTTTTGTCGTTTGTTACGTTAAACAGATTTGTGTATCCCGCTGTAAAGAGCTTGTATACAAACTCGGTGCTTGTGCCCTGGGTGTCAAGAGCGGAGTGTGAATGTGTGGACATGATGTTGATGCCGGAGATTTTTACACCGCTGTTCTCGTAATAAGCGAGAAGCTGTTTTCTTATCTCTCTGACATCGGTGGATGTTACGCCCAACGCATCAATAGCGCCGATAAGCGTGATGCCTTCGCCTGAGCCGTCGTCAATAGCGGCAATGCGGATGCACATAT
Source organism: uncultured Ruminococcus sp. (assembly GCA_964617965.1). GTDB lineage: Bacteria > Bacillota > Clostridia > Oscillospirales > Acutalibacteraceae > RUG806. Next base: position 7,191 of record CAZTWO010000073.1, read on the forward strand.
CATCGTGTACGCCCTGTGCCATTCTGTTTGTGAGGTCTCTGCCGAGATAATATTTGCCGGCTTCGAAATCATCGGGAACAAGGGATACCTTTGCATAGCCGAGGCTCCACGCGTTTGTGTCAGCCGCCTCGGTCTGATATGTATCTCTGCCCTTTAAGACGAGAGAATCATCGTAGTCCTCTTTGTCAACCCATGATTTGGGAGCGGGGATAACGGCGCATATGGCTTTTGCAAGGCACTCAACAACCTTGTTGAGAACATTGTAGAATAACTTTGCCGTGTTGTCTTTGAGGTCATCTGCCGAATTAACGTCCTTAAGTCCGCTGAATACGGAACCGCCGTTTTCGGTTGTGGGGAATGTTATTGAGCTGCTCGAATCGCCGCCGCATGATGCCGCCGATGAAATGGGCGTGAGTGCCGTAAAGCACAGTACAACGCACAGCAGAACAGCTGTCAGTTTTTTTCTGAAGGATTTCATATTTACGCCTCCGATTTTTATTCAGCATAATTATACATAAAATAAAACTTAAAATCAACCTTCTTTTATATGGCAAAGCGACGAATTAACGGACGGTCATATCGACATAATGTACAAAAAACGTCTTATTTCCAAAAGAGAATAATATTGTTGACATAGTGTGGTATTATAAACACGTGTGGAAAAAATCTGTTACTAAGGAAATAAAAAAATGAAAGAACAAAACGGTATCGTGTCGGCAGTCCGCCCATGGTACAAGGTTGACAACGCCTCAAATATGTACTGCTTCGCCAGAAGCCAAAAGTTTTCACGAACATACCGCAACAGCGTAACGCTTGACGAGGATGTCGATATTGACATTCTGCAGGCGGCACTCGAAAAGACGGCAAAGCGTTATCCAACAATGAACACCGTGCTTCGCAACGGTGTATTCTGGGCTTTTCTTGAGCACACCGACAATGTGCCGAAAATCGAAATCGAAAACTGCCGCCCGGGCAGATATATTATCCATAACGGCGAGAGCACGCCCTGCTACCGTGTGAATGTCTATAAAAACAGAATTTCAACCGACTTCTTCCACGGTGTAACGGACGGGTCGGGTTCGTTTGATTTTCTCAGGACGCTTGTCACAACCTATTTTGAGCTTAAGGGCACAAAAATCGAGTCATACGGCAGTGTAAAGAATGCGGCGGATGAACCGACACTCGGTGAAATCCGTGACAGCTATTTTGACTATGCCGACAAAGCGGCAAATGTCAACAAGCCCGCTCCCAAAGAACTTTTCATCGGCGAAAACGAGCAGATTGACAATTTCATGAAACTTATTCACGGACGTTTTCCGGTGTCGGATGTCAGGACGGCAGCAAAGAAATATTCGCTTACAATTACCGAATATCTTGCCGCCGTGATGATTCTGATGTATATAAAATGCACTCCCGAACCCATTGACAAGCCGATTATAATATCAATTCCCGTTGATCTTCGCCGCCGTTTTGAGTCGGAATCCGTTCGTGATTTCGTTTTTATGACCGGAGTAAAATTCAATCCCGAAGGCAGAACAGATGTCGAGTTCACCGAAATTGCGGACGCAATAAGGGGCATGGCGGCAAAAAAGACGACAAAAGAAGCTCTTCTCAATGCCGTCAACACAAATGTTGCATCAGAAAGACGGCTTATTACTTCAGTAGTTCCCTACCCCATTAAAAGCGTGGTCATGAAAAAGGGCTACGAGCAGATGCAGTATTCATACACGACAATTCTGTCGAATATAGGTTCGCTTGAGTTCCCGCCGGAGGTTGCTCCTCATGTGGTCGAGGCGGATGCGTGCCTCGGAAAAACTCCGTATCTTCATTTCGGCTGTGCCGCCGTGTCGCTCAACGGAATATTCAATCTGACATTTACAAGCGGCAACGAGAACACCGACAGACAGAAATTCTTCTTCCGCTTCCTTGCAAATGACGGGGTGAGGGT
>CAZTWO010000074.1:0-9096 GCA_964617965.1 uncultured Ruminococcus sp.
CATATGTATTTTCGCAAGATCGGCGACTGCGATAACCGCCGATATGCCAATGATGACAAGTGTTGTTATAAGTAGTTTTTTCTCGCACAGAAGGTGATCCTTCTTTTCGGCGAGAACGGTTGACACCGCCCACAGTATGCCTGCGACGGGCATAATCCAGATCATGACCTTTAGTATGGTGAACATGGGTGAGGATATGACAAGGCTGTATTCGGTAGCTCCCTGCATGGCCATATTGGACACCGCCTGTGAAATCATCGAATCACGAAGAAAGACACAGATAATGTATATGGCCGCCCACAGTATGCCCCATATAGCACAAAAGCCGGTCATGATGTTGTGAAACTTATCCGTACCGAAAAGCAGACTCAGCATGTAAAGTCTGCTGTAAGAATTCGTTTTGTTTTTTTTCATTTTTCTTCCCCGTTTCCCGCAAAAGAAAACAAAATTTTAAGAGACAATCGCCGTTACGCCGTAAGTAAGAACAAACATTATGGCATCCGCAATAAGCACGCCGAGTGCGACAATAGGAAGTGCTCTTTTAAAGTCAATATCAAGCAGTGCGGCGAAAAGCGAGCCTGTCCAGCCGCCCGTACCGGGAAGCGGAATGGCAATAAATATAAGAAGCCCCCACTGTTTGTAACGCATGATTTTGTCACGGTTTTTGTCGGCTCTGCCCTCCATTTTTTCAATGAAGCCCTTCAGGATATTGTGCTTTTTCATAAATTCGAGAATGCGTCTTATGAAAAGCAGAATAAACGGCAGAGGTATCATATTGCCGAGATAGCATATAAAAAACGATTTAAGAAGATTTGCCTTCATGGCGGCGGCGACAATCATGCCTCCGCGGCATTCGAGTATGGGAAAAAGCGATGTGATAAAGGCGGCAAGCTCCGCATTTACCTCGTGCTGGCTGAATAATTGTGTAAACCAATCGGCTATCTGTTGTGTCATAATATCCCCCTTAGGTTATGTTGTTTTTGAGCATAAAGTCGTGGACTTTGTTTAATATGTCTTTATCGTTGTCGAATTTAAGCGTTCTGACCGCATCGTCAAAGCGAAGCCACAGATAGTCTTCTATCTCTTCTTTCTGAATTACGGTCTGAGTGTCTTTGGTGGAAGCGAGAAAAACATCGACACGTTTTTCTATCTTTGTGCCTATACGGTACTGCGACTCCGAGCAGAAGCCGTCAAAAATTTTAATGTGAAGCCCGGTTTCTTCGAGCACCTCACGCAGGGCCGTCTGTTCACGGGTTTCACCCTTTTCCATATGACCCTTGGGGAAGCCCCAGTGATTGCTCCTCTTATTTTTTATGAGAAGAAATCTGTTTTCGTCACCGATTTTTCGAAAGACAACCGCTCCGCATGAATGTTCATAGAGGCAGTCGAGCGTATACGAGTCTCTTTTTTCGGCGAATTCGAGAACATCTCTTATCTCATAATCTATCCGTCTCATATTTTTAGGTGCGACAATAAGGACGGACTTATTGCCGACATTGTAGTGCAAAACAGCTATTATTTTTCCTTCAAAAACGCGAACAGGATGGTTAACTCCGAGGATATAGGCACCGAAGACACGGGGCTTTGAATCGCCCTTTGCCTCTGCCAATCCGTAGTTTATAATGTATCTGACTTTGGTTCCGACATCGAAATAATTGCATGGTTTTGTCACCTTGACCTTAACCAGTTTTCCAAGCATTGTTGTACTCCGCAATTTTCGTGATTTACTCAATTATATATACAACCGACGGTCATTTCAAGAACTTTTTACTTTTTTGACACAATTAAAACGAAATTTAACCGTCTATACATATTTTTCCGGCATTTTTCGAGAACAAAGAAGCGTATCAAGAATGTAGAATGCAGAATGTAGAATGCAGAATGCATAATGCATAATGCATAATGTCGGAAGTCCTGCGGACTTAGATTATATAGCTTCGCAGGAGGTAAATTTTTCTGTAATTAAAACATTCGAATTACAACAATTGGCTGTATGATGAACGAAAGGCGAACCGTTTTCGGTATTGCCCGTATCCGTCATTGTTGATTTTAACATAAAAAAGACACAAAACGTGCGGTTCTTCGTTGCAAAAAATGTATTGTATATTTTTCAGATGAGTTATATAATTGGAATGTTACAGAAATTTTTCCATTAACTAATGCATAATATTGGAAAGCATAATGCGTTTTGAATTATCAAGCTCCGCGAAAATCAAGTTTATCAAAGATATCTTTTGCTATAATGTCTGCGTAGCTTATAAATCAAGTCCGCAGGACTTCCGACATTATGCATTATGCATTCTTAATTCTTAATTGACGACATGAATTCTTATAATTGATAAAAGTAGGTGTCACATGGAAAGCTCATCAAACAACGACAGAAAACAGTTCGGCGGGCGCAGTGCTCGAGGCTCGGGCTCGGGCAGACGCACCGGCAGACAGTCGCAGACCGGAAGCGCAACGGCGAACAATATCTATACAAATCCCTCATATACCTCAAGGCCGCAAACCGGCTCGCAGAGGACAGACACATCATATTCACAGAGGGCAACTTCGGGCTATTCGAGGCAGGCGGACATTTCTTCACAGAGAACGAGCTCGGCTTATTCGAAACAGGCGGACACTTCTTCACAGAGAACGACTTCAGGCTATTCGAGACAGCAGAGCACTTCCGCACAGAGAACTCAGCCGACAAAAAACACGCAGACGACGACCACAAAGCAGACCGCACAGCCGCAGACACGCAAGACCGCACCGAAAAACACGGCACAGCCCAAAAAGAAAAAGCATACCGGCAGAAAAATTTTCGGCATCTTTATCGCGCTTTTGCTTGTGCTGATAATCGGTGCCGGTGCGGCGGGAGTGGGAGTATATTCATATGTTCTGCAGAATTACACAAGCACTACCCTTGCGAAAAACGAGTATATTTCAGACAGCGAGCTTAAGAGCGATTCGGCGGTTACGAATATACTTCTCATGAGTGTCGACAACGAGAACACGAGCGACAACACACGCTCCGACTCCATGATTTTGCTGTCAATCGACACAAAGCACAACAAGCTTAAGGTTACATCATTTTTAAGAGATATGTACATAACCGTTCCCGGTCACGGCAAGACAAAGCTTACACACGCCTGTGCGTATTCGGACGGCGGACCGCAGCTTACGTGTGACACGATAGAGCTTAATTTCGGCGTAAAGATTGATGCATACGCAAAAATCGGCTATGACGTTTTCAAAACGGTAATAGACGACGTCGGCGGTATTACGATTCCCGAAATCGACGAGACGGAGTCAAAAGCGCTCAAAAAAGAGGGCGTCGACGTCGAGCCCGGCACGAATATTCATCTTAACGGCTGGTGCGCATTAAAATACTGCCGCATAAGAAAGGGTCAGACGGACTTTGAACGCACGGAGCGTCAGCGCAGAACTATAAGCCTTGTTCTGCAGCAGATGAAGACATTAAGCCCCAAGGAGCTTATAAAGCTTGTAAAGGATGTCGCCGACAAAATAGAATGCTCGATTCCCAAAAATGAGCTTCTGTCGATAGGGCTTAAGGCTCTGCCGTGTCTTGCAAACGATATGGAGCAGACACACATTCCGACGGACGGCGCATGGGAGTACGGCACACGTGACGGCATGAGCGTGGTTCTTGTGAATCTCGAAAAGAACAAAGAATACCTGGCGGAATTTGTCTACGAAAAAGACTGATTGTGAACATTTTTCGGGATAAAACCGTCGCCAATAAAAAACACTTGAAATGTTGAAAATACAAGTTTATAATACTTGTGTAAAATTTCAAAACGGAAACGGAGGAAATTCCGATGTCAAAGCTTTTCAACGCTTACTGCAGAACATATCAGACAATCATGAAGTTCGCAGTAAACTTCCTTGACTGGACAGAGCCCGAGCTTACAAAGGGTGAAGGCGCAGTAAAGCAGCTGCCCGCCAAAATCGTAGAAAAAGGTCTTAACAGCGTTCTTGTCGTAACAGATAAGGGACTTATGGGTCTTAATCTGCTTGACGGTCTTTTTGCAGGTCTTAAGGAAGCGGGCATCAATTACGTTGTTTATGACGGCGTACAGCCCAACCCCACAATCGACAATATCGAAGCGGCACTTGAGCTTTACAAAACAAACGGATGCAAGGGTATCGTAGCATTCGGCGGCGGTTCACCCATGGACTGTGCAAAGGCATGCGGTGCAAGAGTCGCACGTCCCGACAAGACTATCCCCGAGCTTCGCGGTGTTCTTAAGGTTATCAAGAAGCTTCCCCCCCTGTTCGCAGTTCCCACAACAGCCGGCACAGGAAGCGAGACTACCATTGCCGCAGTTGTATCTAACCCCGTAACTCACGAGAAGAACGCAATCAATGACCCCAGACTTCGTCCGAAGGTCGCCGTTCTCGATCCCGAGCTTACAGTGGGTCTTCCCAAGAAGATCACTTCAACAACCGGTATGGATGCTCTGACACACGCAGTCGAAGCGTATATCGGCCGCTCCAACACCAAGGACACACGTGCCGCCGCAGAGAAGGCCACAAGAATGATTTTCGACAACATTCTTACGGCGTATGAAGACGGCAAGAACCTTACCGCACGTGAGAACATGCTTGAGGCATCCTATCTTGCGGGTCTTGCGTTCACAAGAGCGTATGTCGGTTATGTACACGCAATCGCACATAACCTCGGCGGTATGTACGGCACACCTCACGGTCTTGCAAACGCCGTTATACTTCCCTATGTTCTCGATTATTACGGCGCAACAGCATACAAGCCTCTTGCAAAGCTTGCCGACATTGCGGGGCTTGACACCGCAGGCATGAATGAAGAGCAGAAGGCTCAGCTGTTCATCGCAAAGATAAGAGAGTTCAACAAGAAGATGGACATTCCCGAGAAGTTCGACTTCATAAAAGAAGAGGACATTCCCACAATCGCAAAGAGAGCGCTTAAAGAGGGCAATCCGCTTTATCCCGTTCCGAAGATTATGGACATGGCAGACTGCACGTTCGTAATCCGCGAGCTTATGGCGTAAGTTCAAAAATCCAAAAAAAAATGGCATCGAGTTTGTCGGAATGACGGCTCGATGCCTTTTTCAATTAAGAATTAAGAATTAAGAATGCAGAATGAAGGAAGGCACAAGGTACCTTGGATTTATATGGTTTCGCAGGAGGAAAGCTATGTGAAAAATGGAGCGGGTGAAATAAAGACGAGTAAAAACCGAGTATTGCAAACAAAAAAATTGGTGCTGTGGATATGATAATGCAAAAAAATATATAAAACAGGTGTATATTTATTCAAATTGCTATTGACAATACCGAAAATAACAGATATAATCAAAGTGGAGATAAGATAAATTCCGTAAGGGTGGTGATACCGATGGTTTTCTTAAGACAGTGCTGAACAGACACCTGTCTTATTCTCTCCGCAAAAAAGACTTGTGTCGACTTTTTGTTGCTCAAAATCTCTGAAGAAAGGTGAGTAAATACCTATGAAACGAAAAATTATTATAATTTCTGCAGTTGTCTGCCTGTTGGCTGCAATTTTCGCCTTTGTTGCTTTGTCGCAGTCAACTCCAAAACTGCTCAGAAACTATTCGTCCGAAGAAGAGCTTTTGTCCGAGCTTAACAATGAGGATTTCGAACAGCTTAAAGACGAGGTTAACGAGGCGGGCAACAAATACGAATATTCCGAGCTTGCGTATTATGCTTACGCAATTAAAGAGAAGATATGTGAAATTCCGGGTGATGTTATTACCGGTCTTATTACATCCAAGATAAACGCAAAAAATCTCAGATATATGCTTCTTGATGTGTGCGACAATGAATCCTCACCGATACTTCTCGATTATGACAAGTTGGTGAATATGCTTCTTGACCCGGAGGAGGATTCATCGCTCAGAAGTGCCGTTCTTATTTATCTCAATGAACCGTATACATACGCATATCAGGACGGTTTTTCCGATATACTTTACTCGTTATGTTTTAATGAGGATGAACTGATATCTGAGTTTGCCTTACAGGGATTGTACGGTTATCACAGAGAAAAGGCTCTGCCCGTAATTAAAACAATACTATACGAAAATCCGGAAAAATTCGGCGAAAAGGTTGTTAATCGTGCAATCACCTATATGGCATTGGATATAAGGGATTATCCGGACGAATACACGGATAAAACGGAAGAAAAGAACTATTTTGATTTTTGTTACAAAATGCTTGATGAAAACAAGTATAGCAGTGTAATACTGGATGCTTTTGTTGACATGAATACTCCGGAATCCACTGTATTTGTGCTGAAGAATTCTCTTACGGATGATCTTTCAAAAACGTATTGCGTGTGTCATAATTATTTCAGTCTTCGCGACTGGGTTTTTGAAAACGGCGTTACTCTTGAAAAAACAGAATTTTTCCTTGATTGTTTGAGCTATTATCATGCAAATCAGGCTGTATCGGACCTTGAACTGATTTTGGCAGATGCTCCGACGCTATTTGGGGAGAAATCCGAAGAAATGTCCGAAAAAATAAAAACAATGATAGACGAAATAAATGAAATGGGGTCTGATGCATTTAACAGAGGGGAGAGATAAATATGAAGAGAATGAAAATTTTCTCAATTCTCCTTGCTGTTATACTTGCTGTAACCGTGTCGGTTATGCCGGCATCTGCTTCGGCGGAAGGACTGGCTATCTATCATGATCGGGCGTTTACCATTACAAATTACTGGCACTCCGGTGTTATGATTACAGATACTCCCGAAAACGGATATGCAGGAAGCTTCACAAATGTAAGCGGGACATCCTATTCTTTTTCCAATTCAAACTATTCCGTGTCGCATTTGTCAAGTGCATCAAATTCAAGCAATTCCGGTGCAACGGTTCTTTTGGCATCATTCAGTTCATTTTTGGCATCAAAAACATTTACGGGTTACTATATTTCCGTTGATATTCCCACATTGGAAAAAAGACAGGTAATCGCAAAAACCGCTTTAAGATTTCATAATTACAGTACAACATATTCGGCTCTTAACCAGATAGATTATGTTCCTAAGAATATCTCTTATCCAGGCTATTATGTAGAACCGACGAGTATAACTAAATTACGTTGCGACGGTTTCGTGGAATACTGTTATGAGAGAAACAATGTGAGAGTCTTCGGTCCGTCGGATGATGCCGATGAGTGGAACATATACCATAACCTTACAACAAGCAGAACAGTTCACAACACAGGCTCGCTTTCGACGTTATCGCCGGAAATACAGGCACGCAGTATGAAAAATATGCTCGGCGATATCAATGCCGACGGCACGATTTCGGTATCCGATGCACGTCTGGCGTTAAGATACTCCACACAGCTTGAAACGCCGAATGAGTATGAGGCATATGTCGCGAATGTAACAGGCGACAGTGCCGATATTTCATCCGAAGATGCCCGACTTATTCTGCGGGCGGCAACAGGGCTTGAGGGTGAAGTATCCACAATAGGCATTGAAGGCGGATACAGATTTCCGAATGATGCTCTGATCTGACAACAAAATAAATATCGGACCGTGTTTCGGCTTTTTTTGTCGAGGTACGGTCTTTTTTTGCCGTTGAAACAAGCAGATAAATAACAGCCGAGTTTATAAGAGCGGAAGAAGAAAGGGTCGGGGAAACGAGGAATGAACAAAGTGTTTTAAACTATAATCTTTGCAGACATTAAAATTGATTTTTTTCGAATGCTTTTATATTTCGCGAAGCTTTACAAATCCAAGACACGCAGTGTCTTCCGACATTGCTAATTGCTAATTGCTAATTGCTAATTTTCACCGTCCCTTCTTCAGCTCAGCACAACATTTAAAAATAAAATCCTATCTGTTGTTGATTTTGCTGCATACCATGTGCTATACTTATTATAATTATATTTTAGATTTTCACATATGGGAGTTTTGATTATGGATAAAGTAAGAGTAGGCATTGTCGGTGTCGGCAATATGGGTTCAAGTCATCTCAAAAATTATATGCAGGGTCTTATGCCCGAGATAGAAATAACGGCTGTTGCGGATATAAAGCCCGAAAGACTCGAGAGAGCAAAGAGCATCTGTTCCGCTGTAACATGCTTTAACACCGCGACAGAGCTTTTTAACAGCGGTCTTTGCGATGCCGCGATTATCGCCACTCCCCACTATCTGCATCCGCCGCTTTGCATTGAGGCAATGAAAGCCGGACTTCACGTCATGAGCGAAAAGCCCGCAGGCGTTTATACAAAGCAGGTTCGTGAGCTTATAGATTTCGCAAAGACAAGCGACAAGACATACGCCATCATGTTCAATCAGCGTACAAACTGCGTTTACCGTAAAGTAAAAGAGCTTGTATCGTGCGGAGAATACGGTGAGATAAGACGTGTAAACTGGATAATCACCGACTGGTTCCGTGCGCAGTCATATTACGATTCCGGCGACTGGCGTGCCACATGGGCAGGCGAAGGCGGCGGCGTTATGCTTAATCAGTGCCCGCATCAGCTCGATTTGTGGCAGTGGATTTGCGGCATGCCCACAAAGATAAGAGCCACCTGCCACGAGGGCAAATGGCACGACATAGAAGTTGAGGACGATGTCACAATCTATGCCGAGTACGCCAACGGCGCAACGGGAACATTCATCACCACCACAGGCGACTGCCCCGGCACAAACAGACTTGAAATCACTCTCGACAAGGCAAAAATCATATGCGAAAACGACCCCTTCGAGAATAAATTTGTCATAAAAATGTACGTTCTTGACATTCCCACTTCAGAGTTCTGCAATACGGCAAAGGACGGCTTCGCAAAAGCTCCGGGCAAATGGGTTAATGTCGAAACAGACGGTCAGAACGACCAGCACCCCGGCGTGCTCAACGCATTTGCGGCACATATTTTAAGAAACGAGCCTCTTATAGCGGAAGGAGCCGAGGGCATTAACGGTCTAACCATTTCAAATGCGGCGTTTATGTCGTCATGGCTCAAGAAGGATATCGACATTCCGTTTGACGAGAACCTTTATTGGGAGCTTCTTCAGAAGAAAATCGCCGGTTCCAAGAAAAAAGACAATGTTGTCGAATCCGTTCAGGCGGATATGAGCAACAC
>CAZTWO010000075.1:0-9079 GCA_964617965.1 uncultured Ruminococcus sp.
CCCACATTAAATCAAAAGGGCTGTAAGCGTAATGCATACAGCCCTTAGTTGTTTTGCGTAAAGAATTAAATTATGCAGTTGCGAAGCTATATAAATCCAAAACGCAAAGCGTTTTCCTCCCTTGCTCCTTGCTCCTTGCTCCTTGCTAACTTATATGCGTTTATTGCTTTGCTAATTGAACTACCGTTATCTTCTTCCCATCCGTTCTGAATTTTATACTTAAATCAGCATATTCAAACGCATATATTCTTTCGGGGTCATTCTTATAATGCGGTGTGGGGTCCTGTATAAGAATCCGGCGGATTGTGTTGAGCGTTTCCTGTGTTACGCCGTTCGGAATATCGCAAACAAAATTTACTTCTTCAATTCTGTTTTTTATGTCGGCACCGAAGCCGCCGAGTGCGTCGGGGATGCTGTCCGAAAACGGTATATACGGCTTTATGTCATAAATCGGAGTGTTGTCCAATATATCCGCGCCCTTAACAAGAAGCGTTGTGCCGTTCGGCGTGCCTTTGTTAACTTTAATAAGCTCCACGCACGACAGCCCCAAAGAGTTCGGACGAAACGGCGAGCGTGTTGCGAAAACACCCATTCTGACATTGCCGCCGAGCCTCGGAGGACGCACGGTCGGAGAAAAATTCTCCTGTCTGGCCTCGGTAAACTCCCATATAAGCCACAGATGCGAATAGCCGTCAATGCCTCTTAACGCTTCATCCGTTCTGTATTTCGGCTCAAATATTATTTCACTTATGTTATCCGCAAGACCGCTTTGTCTCGGTATTCCGAACTTTGACGGAAAATCCGTGCGGATGCGGGCGATGGGCTCGATTGTCATAATAAACTACCTTCTTACAGTTAGCTGTTATCAAGGGGCAATAAGAGTTAGCAAGGAGCAAGGAGCAAGGAGCAGTTGTTGCTCAATTAAGAATTAACAATTAACAATGTCGGAAGACACTGCGTGTCTTGGATTGTATAAGCTCCGCAAACATAAAACTACACCTTGCCATATGAAAACTTTATAATTTGCGAAGCTTTATAATCCAAAACGCTTCAGCGTTTTCCTTCACTGCTCCTTGCTCAATTAATAATTAATAATTAAGAATTAACAATTAACAATGTCGGAAGACACTGCGTGTCTTAGATTGTATAAGCTCCGCAAACATAAAACTACACCTTGCCATATGAAAACTTTATAATTTGCGAAGCTTTATAATCCAAAACGCTTCAGCGTTTTCCTTCACTGCTCCTTGCTCCTTGCTCCTTGCTAACTTTTGCTGTACATTGCTAATTGCTAATTGCTAATTGCTAATTGCTGTACTGTGAGTTCCACAGCTCCGCATAAAATCCGCCTTTATCAAGAAGCTGCCTGTGTGTGCCCTGCTCAATGATATGCCCCTTGTTCATAACGATTATCATATCGGAATTTATGATTGTCGACAGACGGTGTGCTACAATAAAGCTTGTGCGGCCCGTCATAAGCTCCTTAAAGGCATCCTGTACCTTTATTTCCGTTCGCATATCTATTGATGATGTTGCTTCGTCAAGAATGAGTATGGGCGGCAGCATAAGCATAACACGTGATATGCACAAAAGCTGCTTCTGCCCCTGTGACAGACTGCCCCCGTCCTCGCCTATAACGGTGTCATAGCCGTTCGGGAGGCGTTTTATAAACGAGTGGGCGTGCGAGTGCTTTGCCGCCGTGATGATTTCTTCGTCCGTGGCGTCGGGCTTGCCCATCGCTATGTTTTCTTTTATCGTGCCGGGTTTCAGCCATGTCTCCTGCAGAACCATACCGAAGGATGATCTCAGGGCGTGGCGTGTAAGGTCGGTGCTGTTAACTCCGTCAATTGAAATTGTGCCGGAATTTACATCATAAAAACGCATAAGCAGATTTATAAATGTGGTTTTGCCGCATCCGGTCGGCCCTACAATCGCGACACGCTCGCCGCTTCTGACATTCAGATTGAAATTTTCGATAAGCGGCACTTCGGGTGTGTAAGAGAATCTGACGTCCTTGATTTCAATGTCGCCCTTCGGCATAAATTCTTTTATAGCCGTGTCGCTGTCCTTGTCCTCTGCCTTTTCTTCGATTAAGTCGATTACACGTGAGGCACACGCAAGGGCATTTTCAAGCTCGGCGAAAACTGAGGAAATCTCGTTAAACGGCTTTGTGTAGCGGTTGGCGTACGACAGAGCGGAAGACAGCAGGCCCGGTGTCATTGTGCCGCCCGACAGAATATTCAGCGCGCCTACAAGTGCGACGGCGGCGTATACAACGGCATTTATAAAGCGTGTTGTCGGGTTCGATGTCGATGACAGGAACAACGCTCTGAGGGATGTTTTTCGTACCTGTTCGCTTGTCATCTCATATTTTTCGGTGATAATCTTTTCGCGTGAGAACGCCTTAACCGTCTTTATGTTCGAAAAAGTCTCATCGGCTATTGCGGTTGCTTCAGCCTTCTGAATTGACTGCTCACGAAAATATCTGTATGTGTGCGTCGCAATAAAACGTGCCGTGAAAAGCGACAGGGGAGTCAGGCATACTACGGCTAACGCCACAAAAATATTAAGCCTTATAAGCATTATAAGCGTGCCGATTATGGTAAGAACACCGGTGAAAAACTGCGTAAAGCCCATCAGAAGACCGTCGGCGAATGTGTCGACATCGCTTATAAGTCTGTTGACGGTGTCGCCTGTGGGGTGGGAGTCAAGGTATTTTAACGGCAGTTCGGTTATTCTGTTGAATGCACGGCGGCGAATGTCTTTGACTATGCCGTATGTAATGCGGTTATTGAGCATTGACATAATCCATGTCGCAAGTGCGCATACGCCTATTGCGGCGGCGATTTTAAGCATTATGCTCTTTATTCCGTCAAATCCCACTTCTCCGGCGGACACGATAAGGTCAATCGCGTTGCCGAACCACAGCGGAATAAGAATATTAAGCACAACGCCTATTGCGGCGGTGACAAGTGACCAGAAGAGCGACATCTTGTAGCCGGAAATAAATTTAAGCACTTTTTTGACCGTGCCGGACGGTGCTTTGAGCTTTGATTTTTTATCTGCCACTGTCATCACCTCCCGAAGCGGAATTGATTTCGGAATAAATTCCGCCGAGCTTTACAAGCGTGCTGTGCGTGCCCGTTTCGGCGGCTTTTCCGTCGTCCATTACCATTATTTCATCGGCATTTCTTATACTGCCGGTTCTTAAGGAAATTATAACGGTCGCCGGGTGCCACGGCAGCTCCGACAGAGCCTTGTTGAGTCGTGCGTCCGTCGCAAAGTCCAAAGCGGATGCCGAGTCGTCAAGTATGACAATCGGTGTCTTTTTCATAAGCGCACGCGCGATTGTAAGCCGCTGTCTCTGACCGCCCGAAAGATTGGCGCCGTTCTGCTCGATCATTTCGTCAAGTCCGTTTGCCTTTGATGCGACAACATCGGCACACTGTGCGGCGGTTATAGCTTCCATTATTTCTTCGTCGGTGGCATTTTCGTTGCCCCACTGCATATTTTCTCTTATTGTGCCCTTGAAAAGTGCCGCCTTCTGCGGAACAACGGCTACAAGAGAATCGAGCGTCTTGCGGCTGTATTCAAGAACGTTATGCCCGAAGAGGCGGACTTCACCCTCTGTGCAGTCATAAAAACGGGGGATAAGATTTACAATTGTAGTTTTGCCCGAGCCGGTGGAGCCGGTAATGCCGAGGCGTTTGCCCTTTTCGAGCGTAAAAGAAATATCCGTAAGGCTCGGCGCACCGGCGTTTTTGTATGTGAATGTAACGTCACGCATTTCAATTGCCGGAGCGTTAAAATCGGGTGTTGCACCGGGGTCGGGATAGCTCTGAGAGTTTTCGGTCGTCAGCACGTCGCCGATACGCCCGGCGGATGCCAGCGCCTTAGAAATATTTATGATAAGGTCGGCGAATTTGATAAGCTCCACAAGAATCTGCGCCATATAGTTATACAGAGCCACAACCGTGCCCTGTGTCAGCAGCCCTTTGTCAACCTTAACGGCACCGCACCATATGAGCACAATTGTCGCTATATTTATAATAATGTATGTAACGGGATTCATAAGAGCGGACACACGCCCTGCAGAACGCTGAAGACGGTTGAGCGTTTCGGTTGAATTGTTGAAAGCTTCCTTTTCCGCTTCCTCTCTGCCGAACGCGCGAAGAACACGAACGCCGTTTAAGTGTCCTCTTACATCGCCTGTAACCTTATCGAGAGCCTTCTGCACCTTTGTATACATCGGCATTGTGATGAACATGATGCCGAAAACGACAATCGACAGTGCCGGGACGGTCGCCGTGAAAATGAGCGCAGTGGAGCTTTTTGTCGTGTCCACAACAAACGCCATTATGACAGCACCGAAAACGACAAACGGAGAACGCATCAGAAGTCGCAGTGCAATGTTTATGCCGCTTTGTACCTTGTCGGCGTCGCCCGTAATTCTCGTTATAAGAGCCGATGTGCCGAAGGTGTCCGTCTCGGTATAGCCGAATGACGATATCTTGTTAAACAGTGCGCATTTTATGCCGTTTGTTATGCCCGTTGCGGCGTATGCGGCGAAATACTGCGCCGTAAGTGAAAAGATAAGCCCTGCAAGAGCGAGCACGACAAGCATTCCGCACATTTTTATTGTATACGCCTTGTCGCCGCTGCCGATGCCTATATCGATTATGTTCTTGACCGCAAGCGGCACAAAAAGCTCCAGAAGTGCTTCAATCATTTTGAAAAGCGGAGCTAAAACGCACTGCACACGGTATTTTTTCATGTAGGGGAGTAAGGTTTTCACTTGCCTGTTCCTTTCATTGTCAGTGATATACGCTTTTTCTTTGTGTCGACGCTCATGACCCTGACTTTAACGGTGTCGCCGACCTTGAGCACCTCGGAGGGATGCTTTATATATCTGTCTGTTATCTGAGAGATATGCACAAGTCCGTCCTGATGCACGCCGATGTCGACAAACACGCCGAAGTCTATGACGTTTCTTACGGTGCCCGTTATCTCCATGCCCTCTTTCAGGTCCTCAAGGCTTAACAGGTCGCTTCTTAAAACGGGTTTGGGCAGGGCGTCACGGATATCTCTGCCGGGCTTTGACAGCTCCGTCACAATATCGTTTAATGTCGGAATGCCTACCCCGCACTCGTCCGCGGTTTTTGCCGTGCCGAGGGAGTCGACACTCGCTTTAAGAGTTGTCAGTGCCTCCTTGCCCGCTTTTTTCGGGTCAATGCCCACAACGGACAACAGCTTCTTTGCGGCATCGTATGACTCGGGGTGAACGCCTGTGTTGTCAAGCGGTTCCTTGCCGCCGACCACACGCAGAAAGCCCGCACACTGTTCGTACGCCTTAGGACCTAAGCCCTTAACTTTTTTAAGCTGAACACGGGAAGTGAAGGCTCCGTTTTCGTCACGGTACGCCACGATATTGTCCGCAACCGCACTCGACACACCCGATACATATTTAAGCAGTGAAGGTGAAGCCGTGTTTATGTCAACACCGACGGAGTTTACGCAGTCTTCAACCACACCTCGCAGTGATTCGTTAAGTCTCGCTTCGGGCACATCGTGCTGATACTGCCCCACGCCTATGCTTTTGGGGTCGATTTTAACAAGCTCCGAGAGCGGATCCTGAAGGCGTCTTGCGATTGAAACTGCGGAACGAACGGATACGTCAAAATCCGGGAACTCCTTTGCGCCCAGTTTCGAAGCGGAATAAACGGACGCACCGGCTTCGTTTACTACCATATATGTAACCGCGCCGTTATATTCCTTTATTGTGTCGGCAACAAAAATCTCGGCTTCCTTTGATGCTGTGCCGTTGCCTATTGAAATGCATTCAATGCCGAATAGATTTATAAGCCTTTTTACCTTTTCGGCGGACTCCTGTGTTTTGTTCTGCGGCGGAGTGGGGTATATGACACCGGTATAGAGCACCTTGCCCGTGCCGTCCGTTACCGCTAATTTGCATCCGGTGCGGTATGCCGGGTCAACCGCCAGCACAACCTTGTCTTTTATCGGCGGCTGCATAAGCAGGGGTTTTAAATTCTGACCGAACATTTTTATCGCCTGTTCGCCGGCTTTTTCGGTCAGGTCGTTTCTTATCTCTCTTTCGACACTCGGAAAAACAAGTCTGTTATAGCTGTCTGCGGCTGTCTCTCTTATAAACTCGGCAGAGAATGAACCGAATTTTACAAACTGACGATAAAAAATGCCGAGAGCGGACACATCGTCAATCTGAATTGACACCTTTAATATATCTTCTTTTTCGCCTCGGTTAATCGCCAGAATTCTGTGTGACGGAATTTTGCCGACAGCCTCCGAATAGTCATAATACATTGAATAAACGCTGTCGTCCTCGGTTTTCGCTTCGGAATGAATAACGCCTTTTCTGTAAATGAGCTGCTTTAATTCCTTTCTTATTTCGGGCGAGTCGCTCATAATCTCGGCTATAATGTCGCCGGCCCCCGCTAAAGCATCCTCCGCTGTGTTAACTTCCTTTTCGGGATTTATAAAATCGGCGGCGACGGTTAACGGGTCGGTGTCTTTCAGCTCGGCTTTAAGCAGAATATCTGCAAGAGGCTCCAGACCCTTTTCTTTGGCAATTGTCGCCCTCGTGCGGCGTTTCTGCTTAAACGGACGATAGATATCCTCGAGCACGGCAAGTGTTTCCGCCTTGTCGATGGCATCGGCTATCTCGTCGGTCATTTTGCCCTGCTCCGTAATAGAAGCGGCATAGTCCTCTTTTTTCTTTTCGAGGTTTCTCAGATACTGAAGTCTGTCCGCAATGTCACGCAGAACCTGATCGTCACACGTGCCGTGCATTTCTTTTCTGTAACGCGCGATGAACGGAATTGTGTTCCCGTCGTCGATAAGCTTTATAATATTCTCCATATAAACCGGCTTCACCGGAAATTCGGAGCAGAGTTTTTCTTTGATGTCCATAAAAATATCCTTTGTCTAATTTTCTGTGTGCGGCAAAAGACCGAAAGCGGGCCGCATAAATTCTATTGAGCCTCGACTGAGCCCGCACCCTGCCGCAATGCGTTCCCAGTTTGAATTTACGGCAGTTATAATACTGTCCGCAATAGATACGGCGGTATCCTTGCCTATTCCGTACAGCGGAGCACAGTCTATTGCGAGCTCATAAGAAATTCTGTTGTCTGTCTCGCTTACATTTAGCGACAGCTCGTCACCGTATGGGGTGGGGTTTACGTCATACATCGGCGACAGCGTCCATCCTTTTTTTGTCAGGATAAAGCCGTGATTTCTGAAATGATCGTCGGTGTTCGATATCGCCATATTGAAGACAATTCTCTTCCACAGCTCTTCTTTATCTTGTTTCGGATTTGCCCCGTTAATGTCAAGAAATGATGCCATATCGGGGTATCCGCAATTGTTGTCCGCACCGTCGCCGTCGGTTTTTCCGAGGAGTGACATTGCGGAAGAAAAATGGATGCGTTTTTTGCCGTCACGGTCAAAGCGTTTCACAAGAAATGTGCTTCCCAGCTTTGAAAAGCTTTCGAGTTTTGCATCGGGAACATTAAGTCCGCATATTTTTGCGAGGTCGTGTGCGGTCTTTTCCCATGCACCGGTGTTCTGCTCATCGTGCTTTGACGGAAATTTTGCAATCCACAGACTGCCGTCCGGTGCTTCTATATTTGCCTTGGGTCTTGCACCGCCGAGTGATGAGCCGGGCTTTATAAGCTGTCTTAACCACTTGTCATTCAGAAAATTTTCATCCGACTCATAATTTCGGGATGCTTCTTCGAGTGTTCTGAGCGTTGCCCACGGGGGAGCGGCAGACTCTGAGTCATTCGACAGAAATTCGCCGTCGGGGTCTGTCTTAAATCGGAGCGCACCCATTCTGGTTTCATCGTAAACGCCGAGCAGATAGTCACTCGTGTGAAGCTCTCGGGGTTTTCTTTTTTCTCTGTCGGCAACTATTCTTTCACGCCTGTTTATAAGGGCACGTCCCCAGCGGTCGGGGCATGAATCCGAAAAAATACCGAATTCATTCCCGGTCGGGAACTGCCTGCCGCCAAACGGAAAAATATCGGGGTCAAGCCGAAAATCGAATTTTGCTTTGCTTAACCATTCATCGGAATATTCAAATGAAAAATGCTCATTCTTTTTCGACGTGTCAACAAACAGTGTGCCCATAAGTCGGCTGTCGTCTGAGCTGAAGCATTCATAAACATAAATATTCATAGTCTGTTACCCGTGTTATTCTTCGGCAGCGGTTTCTTCTTCCGTGACGGATGTGTCTCCGATGCGTTTTAAGAAGGCTATCTGTTCTTCTAAGGTCAGCTCCGAATAGTCATCGTTATAGTATGTGCCGGCGGCGGAAATTACCGTGCGTGTGCCGTCGGTTGTATAGTATGAAACGACTTCGGAATTATACGGATTTACATATGTGTAGCTGACAAGATCAAGAGTGCCGTCCTCGGTAAAATACCAGCCTGTTTCACTTGAACCGAGATACTGCAGAGAACCGTCTGTGCGGTAATAGCCTGAATACGCTTCGTCACCCTCAATGAATGTGACCGCAACCGCACCTGTTGACAGAACATAGTATTCGTATCCGCGTTCGTCCTGATAGATGTTGTCGGCTTCCATACCCGAAATAACGGCGTCGTCCTCGTCCACTTCCGTAAAAGAGGACTTGTCGACATCGTCATAATAGTTCATTTCAATATCGAACGGAATTTCTTTTGTATATGTGGCGGGCGAAATCGTTTCCATCGGAGGCGTTTCATAGGTCGTCTCTTCCGGCACCGCCGCCGCGGTCGTCTCATCCTCTTTCTCTGCCTTTCCGCACGAGCAGAAAACAAGACAGAAAACAAGAGAGAGCAATATGATTTTTGATATAGGGGAGGGTTTCATGTATAAATCACCTTTTGTAATGTAGAATGTAGAATGCATAATGCATAATGAAGGAAAACGCTTTGCGTTTTGGATTATAATGCTTCGCAAAAAGATAAGTTTTTTATTTCTAAAAACAGTTTATAATGTAGAATGTAGAATGCATAATGCATAATGCATAATGAAGGAAAACGCTTTGCGTTTTGGATTATAA
>CAZTWO010000076.1:0-8868 GCA_964617965.1 uncultured Ruminococcus sp.
CTTTTAGGGAATTATCGGCAAAAATACCTAAGTTTTTCGAGGTTCCCAATTAGCAGTTAGCAATTAGCAATGAGATAGGTGCCGGGTGTCAGGGGCCGGGGGCCGGGGAAAATAAGGAAGTCCTGCGGACTTGGATTATATAGCTAACGCAAAAGCCGGACTTTTGTTTAATTAGCAATTAGCAGTTAGCAATTAGCAATGAGATAGGTGCCGGGGGTCAGGGGCCGGGGGCCGGGGATCGGAGTTGCGGCCTAAAATCATCCGGTGGATGTTTTTTTGCGCAGCGGTCCGATTAGCGGATAAATTAAGGACTATAAAGCTTCACATGAGGCGAGGGGCTGTATAAAAAAATTAATAATTGATAATTGCTAACTGCTAATTGCTCACTGAATGTCGCTTTTTGTAAAAAGCGACATAAAAAAGCCGCACAGGGTGCGGCTTTTGTTCTGTACAGAAAAATATTGTTTTATATCCCGTTTATTTCTCTACGGTTTCGGAAGCGAATTCCTCTTCGCAGGAACAGGATACATAATTTTCTTCGGGGCTTGTTGCCTGCTTTTTGGCAGCAATCTTCTTAACGATTACAACGATACCTGCCACAGCAGCGGCAATAGCGGCAATAATAGCGATTACCTTTAAAACTTTTGACATTTTTGATTACCGTCCTTTTCATATTTTAAGACAAGCGGTTTAACACGGTCCGCCCGTCTCTGTTTGTGTTCGGAACACACCGCGGGTTTGTCGGTGTGTCTGCTTAGCTTGAAGTTCTGCCTTACGCCTTGTTGAGCTTTGTTGCAAGTGCAGACTTTTTGCGGGCAGCATTGTTCTTGTGAATAAGACCCTTTGCAGCAGCCTGGTCAATCTTGGCGTATGCAGCCTTGACAACGTCTGCCTTGTCTGCCGCGTTTGTGTCGATGGCAATGTTAGCCTTCTTTATCGCTGTTTTAAGAGCGGAGTTAGCACTTTTGTTGCGGGCAGCCTTGGTCTTGTTTACAAGTACACGTTTTTTAGCGGACTTAATATTAGGCATATTATATTACACCTCCTTCGTTATTCAGTTTATTATATTACCATATGTAGTAGTGGATTGCAACAGTTTTTTGCAAAATATACGATTTTAAAAGTCGAACAACGGAGTTGAAATATACCTTTCACCGCTGTCGGGGAGCAGCACCACAATGCGTGCGTGTTTGTCGTTGATTTCAAGTGCAAGCTCTTTCGCGGCGTGCAGTGCCGCACCGGAGGAAATGCCTATAAGCAGCCCGTCTGTTTTTGCGACTTCTCTTGCCGCTTCGTAAGCCTGCTCATCCGTAACACGCATTACTCTGTCTATAATATCTTTGTTAAGCGTCTCGGGAACAAATCCCGCACCGATGCCCATAAGTCCGTGAGGGCCCTTTGTGCCGCCCGATAACACGGCGCTGTTATACGGCTCAACCGCAACAACCTTAATGTCTTTGCGGTACGCCTTAAGCACTTCTCCGATACCGGTGAGTGTGCCGCCCGTGCCGACACCTGCGACAAAATAATTTATCTTGCCGTATGTGTCTCTTAAGATTTCGGGTCCTGTTGTCTTTTTGTGCGCAAGGGGATTTGCGGGGTTTACAAACTGACCGGGAATAAACGAACCCTCGTTTTCTTTTGCAAGCTCGTTTGCCTTGTCAATTGCACCCTGCATACCGTCGGCGGCAGGTGTCAGAACAACCTCTGCACCGAGCATTTTAAGAAGCTTTATACGCTCTACACTCATATTGTCGGGCATGGTGAGAATAAGCTTATAGCCCTTTATTGCGGCGATGAACGCAAGACCCACGCCTGTGTTTCCGCTTGTCGGCTCGATTATGACTCCGCCGGGGGATAACAGACCTTTTCTTTCGGCGTCCTCGATAAGCTCCTTGCCCACTCTGTCTTTTGAACTGCCGAGCGGATTGAAATATTCGAGCTTTGCGACAATTTCGCTTTGGATATTGTATTTTCTGCAATATCCGTCCAAAGAGAGCATCGGTGTGTTGCCGACAAGCTCCGTAAGGGAAGTCGCAATTCTGCCGTCCTTGTCAAGGCCTATGCCGAGTTTGAATTCAGTATTCATTTATGTATCCTCCAAAAATCAGAGTTTGAAATCGTCCGCCGTAAATTCGCCCATTTCACGGGGCTTTAACGGTGTGCGTTTGAGCGGGTCGTACTTGAACTTCTTGCAGCTGAAATCGGGAGAGGGAAGTCCCGCTTTTTCGCACAGAATATGCTCTCCGTCCGGTGCGGGTGTTCCGAATCCGCAATATTCGCATTTTGGTGTAATATTGTCTCCCAGAATTTTAGTGCTCATGGTTTTCGTTCCTAATGTTCAGTATAAAGGGGCGGGACAGAATTAGCAATTAGCAATTAGCAATCAGCAATGGCGAAAACAATGCAGAATGCAGAATGTAGAATGCATAATATCGGAAGACACTATGTGTCTTGGATTGTATAGTTTCGCCGTTGCCGATGTGAATGCGTAATTATGTCCCGGTTCTTTATACAAAATTGTGTGATAATTTCTATGCTCAGATAATTCTTATTGCTTTAATGCCTTCGGTCTGTTTTACGGCTTCGATGATGTCGTCGGTGATTTCGTCATCGGTGTCGATTATGGCATAGCCGTTTGCTTTTTTGAGTGCCGATGCGCTGTTCTTTACGCTTACGCCGGCATTTTCAAGCACTTTTGCAATATCGCCGATTTCAGCGGAATAGATAACGGTAATTCTGACCTTGCCGCTTCTGTCAAGCTTTACGTTCGGCAGGTTTACGGAGTTTCTGACATTGCCGTCAATGAGATAAGCGGACAGTTCTTCAGCTGCCATCATTGCGCAGTTCTCTTCCGCTTCGGGTGTTGAAGCACCGAGATGAGGCAGTGCCGTTATGCCGTCAACATTAAGCATTGCATCGGTTGCAAAGTCCGTTACATAAGCGGCGGCCTTGCCCGAATTTATCGCTTCGATAATATCATCGGAATTTACAAGCTCCGCACGGGAGAAGTTGAGAACTCTTACGCCGTCCTTAGCCTTCGCGAGATTGTCTTTATTGATAACTTCGCGTGTTGAAGCGGTGAGGGGAGCGTGAAGAGTGATATAATCCGCTTCTGCGAAAATTCTGTCAAGGTCGGCTGTTACTTCAACGCCGGCGTTAAGGCTGCTTTTCGCTTCGTCGGAAATGAACGGATCAAAGCCCACAACATTCATGCCGAGTGCTGCGGCACTGTTTGCAACAAGTCTGCCTATCGCGCCGAGACCGATTATGCCGAGAGTCTTGCCGAGAATTTCTGGACCCGCAAACGAGCTTTTGCCCTTTTCGACCTTTTTGGAGTATTCCGCACCCGTGCCCTCAAGTGTCTTGCACCAGACAGAGCCCGCAACAACCTTTCGGGAAGCGAGGAACAGTCCGCACAATACAAGCTCTTTAACGGCATTGGCGTTCGCACCGGGCGTATTGAATACGCATATACCGTTTTCGGTGCATCTGTCAATCGGAATGTTGTTTACGCCCGCACCTGCTCTTGCAACCGCAAGAAGATTTGACGGCAGCTCCATTTCGTGCATCGAAGCGGAACGTACTATTATAGCATCGGGGTTCTCTGCCGAGTCAGAACATACAAATTTTGCACTGTCGAGCTTGGCGAGACCCTTAGGGGATATTTTATTTAATGTAAGTACACTGTACATGGCTTTTCTCCGTTATTATTTGGAATTGTACTTTTCGAATTCTTTCATGAATTCAACAAGCTTTTCTACGCCTTCAAGGGGCATTGCATTGTAGCATGATGCTCTCATACCGCCCGTTGTGCGGTGACCCTTGATGTTGATAAATCCGGCGGCTGTCGCTTCCTTAACAAACTTTGCGTCAAGGTCTGCGTCACCCGTAACAAACGGAATGTTCATAAGCGAACGGTCTTCTTTGGCGACAACGGAATAGAAGAGCTTTGAGGAATCGAGGAAATCATAGAGAGTCTGAGCCTTTTTGACGTTATTGGCTTTTACCGCCTCAAGTCCGCCCTGCTCCTTAATCCACTCAAGAACGAGCTTGCACATATATATGGTCCAGCAGGGAGGAGTATTGTAAAGTGAATTTGCGTCTGCCTGAACCTTATAGTCGAGCATTGTGGGGGTGTAGGGGGCGGCATTGCCGAGCATATCCTCACGGATTATGGCAACAACAAGACCTGCGGGGGCTACGTTTTTCTGTGCGCCGCCGTAGACCATGGCAAACTTTGTCACATCGAGAGGCTCCGACAAAAAGCAGGATGAAACATCCGCAATAAGAGGCACATCGCCCGTGTCGGGAATGTAGGGATATTTTGTGCCGTAGATTGTGTTGTTCATGCAGTAATAGACATAGTCCGCCTCGGGGTCAATGTCTTCTCTGCTAACCTTCGGAATATAAGAGAAGGTCTTGTCGGCGGATGACGCGACAGCACGTGCTTCGCCGTACTTCTGAGCCTCCTGCCATGCCTTCTTTGCCCATACGCCTGTGATTATATAGTCGGCCTTTTTGTTCTTGTTCATGAAATTAAGGGGGATAGCCGCAAACTGTGTCGAAGCGCCGCCCTGAAGGAAAAGAACCTTGTAGTTGTCGGGAATGTTGAGAATTTCTCTGAAAAGCTTCTCGGCGTCCTTTATGATGTCGTCAAACACCTTTGAACGGTGAGACATTTCCATAACAGACTGACCGCTGCCCTGATAGTCAAGAAGCTCTGCCTGTGCTTTTTCGAGTACTTCAAGAGGAAGCATCGAGGGACCTGCCGAAAAATTGTAAACTCTGCTCATTTTAATATTCTCCTTTTTTGTGTTAATCGTGTTAATCTTCTGTCGCCCAGCTGCGTGATCTCTCAACCGCACGTTTCCAGCCGGCATAGAGCTTGTCACGATCCGCCTTGTCCATATCGGGCGTAAATACCTTTGAAACCTCACGTATATCTTCTATCTCGTCTATGCCCGACCAGAAGCCGACTGCGAGACCTGCAAGATATGCCGCACCCAGAGCCGTTGTCTCAACGCATTTGGGGCGGTTTACGGGGGTGTTTATCATGTTTGCCTGAATCTGCATCATAATGTTGCTTATGCTTGCGCCGCCGTCAACTCGAAGTTCCTTTAAGTCAATGCCGGAGTCCGCCTTCATCGCTTCAAGCAGGTCGGTCATCTGGAATGTGATTGACTCAAGCACGGCACGGCAGAGATGCTTTTTGTTTGTGCCTCTTGTCATGCCCACAATGCACGCTCTTGCGTACATATCCCAATACGGTGCGCCGAGACCTGTGAATGCCGGAACAAGATAAATGCCGTTTGAATCCGGGACACTCTCGGCGTATCTGTCGCACTGCGGAGCACTCTCTATAATGTTCAGTTCGTCACGAAGCCACTGAATAACCGAGCCGGCGTTGAATGCCGAGCCTTCGATGCAGTACTCAACACGGTTGTTAAGTCCCCATGCGATGCCTGTGACAAGGTTGTTTTCGGAGTGAACACGCTTTGTGCCTGTGTTCATAAGAAGGAAGCAGCCTGTGCCGTATGTGTTCTTTGCCTGGCCGGGAGTGAAGCATGCCTGACCGAAAAGGGCCGCCTGCTGGTCGCCGATTGCGGAACAGATGGGAATGCCGGCAAGTGCCTCAATTCCGGGGATGCCCTGCGCAACAGCGCCGTAAACCTCGCTTGAAGCGGCGACACGGGGGAGTATGGACATGGGTATATCGAGCTTTTCGCAGAGATACTTGTCCCAGCAAAGATTGTCAACGTCAAACAGCATTGTACGGGAGGCGTTTGAATAGTCCGTTACGTGAACTCTGCCGTTTGTGAGGTTCCATATAAGCCATGTGTCGATTGTGCCGAAAAGAAGATTGCCTTCGTTTGCAAGCTCTCTTGCACCCTCGACATTATCGAGAATCCATTTGATTTTTGTCGCGGAGAAATAGGCGTCTATGACAAGTCCCGTGTGCTCTTTAATGTAGTCGCCGAGACCCTGAGCCTTTAGCTCCTCGCACATTTTGGCTGTACGTCTGCACTGCCAGACTATCGCGTTATAGACGGGCTTGCCGGTTCTCTTGTCCCACAATACCGTGGTTTCACGCTGGTTTGTTATGCCTATCGCCGCTATTTCTTTTGCTTCTATGCCGCCGTCGATAAGCGCGTCTGCAAGTGAACGGAACTGGCTCTTGAGAATTGCCTCGGGGTTGTGCTCAACCCAGCCCGCCTGGGGATATATCTGCTCGTATTCATATTGCGATTTTGAAACAATTTCGCCTTTTTTGTTGAACACGATTGTTCTTGAACTTGTTGTGCCCTGATCAAGGGACAGAATGTACTTTAACATTTCTTTGACTTCCTCTCCAAATAAATGTAATAGAAATAATATAAAACAAGCCCTAAATAAAGTCAAGAAATTTAACAAAAAAATAATTTACAAGGACTGTTTTTTTTAGTATAATCGGATATATACGAAAGTTAGATTCTTTCGCCGGTTTCGGCGTTTATAACGGCCTTGAAAACGGCGGTCATTGATGACGATATGTGCTTGTCGGTGTGCATGCTTCCGAAAAACCACCGTGTGTATCTGGCTTCTGTCGTCAGCTCGTCAAAAAACGCTCTCAGTGCTGTGGGGCTTGAGGTCGCTGTGTCCGACATAAGCATAAAGTCCCTGACCTTTGACGGCGGCTCGTGAGTTATGATATAGTTCGGTGAATAGCTTATTCTCTCTAAGTTCTCGACAGCCGTGAGCATTTCGGTTTTTGTGGGAATTTCGGGGTGCTTGTTCTCCGAAAATTCGTCGTCCGTCAGCTGGGCGTTCGGGTCTTCTCCTCCGCCCATCGCAAAAACGGTCTTGTCGTTAAACAGATAAATCTGACCTCTCGGCAGATAGAAAATATTCGGTTCAATCTGTCTTACCTTTCCGCCGAACCTGTCGCACAGAGGATAGTGTGACAGAAGCTCGAAATTTTCGTGAACGCCGTCTATAAAGCATATTGTGTACGGACGTTTTGACAGCTTTTCAAGATATTTTCTCTCGGAGCTGTCTCCGTTCCATATAAATCCGAAATCCCCGCACACAAGAAGGTAGTCGCCTTTCTTGAGGGGCTTCAGATTTTTTTTGTCAAGACGTGTTCTGTCCGCGTGGATGTCACCGGTAACGTATATCATTGTGCGATGTCCGCCTTCCGAAAATTCTTTTTCTATATAATACAACAAAAAAGGTGAATTGTCTATGAAAAAATTCCTGTCAATATTATTGTGTGCCTTGTGTCTGCTTTGTTCGCTCCTGCCCGTATCGACAGCCGCACTGTATGAACCGACCGAAGAAGAGGTCGGTGCGGGGTCATATTATCTTTTCAGCTCCGACGACGGCACCGTTATTGCCGAAAAGAATATTGACGAAAAGGTGGCGCCAGCTTCAATTACGAAAATCGTCACGGCAATTCTGACAATCGAAAACTGCTCCGATCTTGAGCAGGTTATAGCCGCCCCGTCTTATGCCATAAGACTTCTTGACGGCACAAATTCATCCACAGCCGGAATACTTGTTGACGAAGAAATGTCAGTCAGAAATTATCTTTACTGCCTTCTTGTCTATTCGGCGAATGATGCCGCAAACGTGCTTGCGGATTTTATAGGCGGCGGCAGTATAGAAACCTTTGTCGGGATGATGAATGACTTTGTTCAGAAGCTCGGCTGTACCTCAACTCACTTTGTAAACGCTCACGGACTTGACGACCCCGATCACTACACGACGGCAAGGGATCTCGGCACGATTTATTCCTACTGCATAAAAAACAGTATCTTCTGTGAAATCGCAGGCACAAATCGCTACGAAATAGAACCGACAAACAAATATACATCCACAAGATATCTTACAAACACAAACAAAATGCTCAATTCCGGTATTGAGGACTACTATTGCGAATACGTCAAAACCGGCAAGACCGGCACGACAGACAACGCCGGACGGTGTGTTATTTCATCCGCTTCATATGACGGCTACAACTATATCTGCGTTATGATGAACGCAGGATTTTATGACTGTGACGGCGACAACGTAAACGAAAATATGGCGTTTGTATGGTCGAAAAAAATGTATGAATGGGTGTTCGAAAACATAAAGCTCCGTGAAGTCGTGTCGGCATCCGAATACATAGGCGAGCGTGCCGTCAATCTCTCGAATAAATATGACTATGTGGCGCTCGTCCCCGCAAATTCAGTTACTGCCCTTGTGCCGACAGGTGTCGACAGCTCCGATGTGCTTGTTGAAATGCACCCCGATGACGGAGCGGTGAATGCCCCCGTAAAGAAGGGCGATGTCCTCGGAAAGGCTGCGATAAAATACGCCGATAACGTTATAGCCGAGGTCGATCTGGTGGCGGCATACGATGTCGAACGCAGTACGCTCAAATATGTCGTGTATGTCATAAAAAATATTGTCACATCCAAGCCGTTTATAATAGCTGCGTCAATAGTCGGCGTGTGCCTTATTATACTCATCGTCATTCTGATAAAAGCATTTCTCAATAAACGCCGCAAAAAAGGCGACAATATAGTATACTTCAAGGTCGGCGACAACCACAAGTCAAAGAAGAAGTAATATTGACAAACCCGAAAAACGAACATATAATTTACACGTGTATTCAGTGGGCAGTGCTCGAAAAAACTGTACCCATAAGGAGCAAGGAGCAGGGAGCAGTGTCGGAAGTCCTGCGGACTTGAATTATACAGCTTCGCAAAAGGTAAGTGCTTACGCTGAAAATAAGTTTTCAATTTGCGCAGCTTTACAATTTAAGGCACAAAGTGCCTTCCTTAGTTCTTCCCGACCCCCGACCCCCCGGTCCCCGACCCCTGTGCACATTGCTCATTGCTA